>CAZJMY010000563.1:0-11170 GCA_964546845.1 uncultured Myxococcales bacterium
CATGCGATACTGCGTCCCAAGGTGACGAGCAAAGTCGACCCGCGCGCCGAGGGCGAATCGACCCGCCCGCGCCCGACCACGCGCGCCCAGATCACCCTCGAGGGGCTGAAGCGGCTGCCCCGGGTGGTGTGGCTGCTGGGGTTGGCCAGCCTCGTCAACGACGTCTCGAGCGAGGCGATCTTCCCGCTGCTGCCGACGTTCCTGGTCAGCCTGGGCGCGCCCATGAGCTACCTCGGCCTCATCGAGGGGAGCGCGGACGCGCTGGCGAGCTTCATCAAGATGGCCGCGGGGCGCCTGTCGGACCGCGGGCCGCGCCGGGTCCTGGTGGCCACCGGATACGCCATGCCCGCGCTGGCGCGGGCCGGGATCGCGGCGGCGATGGCCCCCTGGCAGGTGCTGGGCGCGCGCCTGTTCGACCGGACCGGCAAGGGGATTCGCTCCGGGCCGCGGGACGCGCTGATCGCGGACTCGGTGGTCCCGTCCCAGCGCGGCCGCGCCTTCGGCCTGAACCGGTCGATGGACCACCTGGGCGCCGCCCTGGGGCCGATCATCGCCTTCTCCTTGCTCGCGCTGGGCGCCAGCCTGCGGGTGACGTTCGCCGTGGCGGCGACCATCGGCGTCATCGCGCCGCTGCTGCTGTTCTTCCGGCTGCGGGACAGCGACCAGCTCGTCGAGCGGAGCGGTCCCGTCGACGCGCCGAAGAGCGAGGGGATGTTGCGCCCCGGCTTCGGAACCTACCTGGCGGCCTGCGTGGTCTTCGCGCTGGGCAACTCCTCGGACGCGTTCCTGCTGGTCCGCGCGCGCGAGCTGGGCTGGTCCGCCACGGCGCTGCCGCTGCTCTGGACCTTCCACCACCTGGTCAAGGCCGCCGCCGCGCTGCCGGGCGGCGCGCTGTCCGACCGGCACTCGCGCGCGCTGGTCGTCGCGGCCGGCTGGATCGCCTACGCGCTGACCTACGTCGGGTTCGGCTTCGCCACGGCCCGCTGGCAGGTGCTAGGCCTGCTCCTCGCCTACGCCCTCTACCACGGCCTCGCGGAGGGCGCCGAGCGCGCCATCGTCGCCGATCTCGCCGAGCGCGGCGCGCGGGGCCGCGCCTTCGGCCTCTACCACGGCCTGACCGGCGCCGCCGCGCTGCCCGCCGGCCTCGGAACCGGCTGGATCTGGGACCGCTGGGGCGCGACGTGGGCCCTCTCGATCAACGCCTCGTGCGCCGCCATCGCGGGGATCTGGCTTTTTGTGCTGAGCTTCGCCGGTCCGTTGAGGCGCCAGCGGTAGGGCGGGCTCGAGTCGCGCCGCGCGTTCGTCCAGGGTTCGTCGACCGCTGGTCGGGTTGACCGCTACTCGGCGTCGGCCGACGCAGGGCCAGACGGGCGGCCGCGCAGGTGGAGCTGCTCGCGGCGGATGCGGAGCACCTCGCGGACGATGATCTGCAGGGTGGCGACCACCGGGACGGCGATGATGGCGCCGAAGACGCCGGCGATCTCGCCGAGGACCACGATGGACAGCGTCGTCAGCAGCGGGTTCACGTGGACGGTGCGCCGGAAGACCAGCGGACCCAGCACGTTGCCTTCCAGCTGGCCGTACGCCACGAAGTAAATGACCGCGGCCAGGCCGTGCCACAGCCCCTTCGTGAGCAGCGCCACCAGCGAGATGGTCGTCCCCATCACCAGCGGCCCGGCGTAGGGGACCATGCTCGAGAATCCCGAGAGGATCCCCAGCGGCAAGAAGAACGGGATGCGGTCGATGGCCAGGAAGGTGGTGGTGAGGGTGGCGTTCACGCCGCAGATCAGCGTCAGCCCGCCCAGATACCCGCCAATGGACTGGTAGATTTTGCGGACCAGGTCCTCGTAGATCGGGCGGTGCTCGGCGCGCGCCTCGGCCAGCAGCCCGTGCACGAGGCGACCGCCGAAGATCATCATGAACACGACCAGCACGATGATCGTGATGATCGCGCCCAGCGCCGAGACCAGCCCGCCCAGCGCGCTGAGCAGCGGCGACGCGGCGCCGGACAGGTACTCGGGCAGCTTGCGTTCGCCCTCCTGCACGCGGGCGGCCAGGTGGAACCGGTTGTCCAGCGTGTGGAACAGCGCGCTCTGACGGGCGGTCTTGACGAACGAGGGCGCGTCGTTGATCAGCTCGCGCCCCTGATCGACGACCGGGGGGATCAGCGTGAAGCACAGGCCGACGACCAGGCCCAGCAGCACCAGACAGACGATGGCGATGGCCAGCGATCGGTTGACCCGGCGGCGCTCGAGCATGCCCACGGCATGATCCAGCGCGACGGCGATCATGATCGAGGCGCCGATCAACGTGATTGAGACGACGGCGTGCAGGACGGCGTCCACCAGGCCGACGACCAGCAGCACGCCCAGGCTGACGGTGAACACCGTCTTCAAGGTCACCTGGGAGGGCCGGAGCTCGCGACTGGGCTGATCCACGTCGCTTCCCTTATTAACCACGGTTCTCCGCCCGGGCGAGTGCGGCCATGGTCGCGGCGCGGTCGCCGGCCTCCGAAAAGCCGTCGGAGAGGTGCGCCGGCCATCCCGACGGCTCGTCGGCCTCCGCGCGTTCCAGATGGGCGCGCGCCTGGTGCAGCCGGCCCAGCTCGAGGTAGGCGCGCCCCAGCAGGAAGTGCGTCAGAGGCAGATCGGGATCCGCGGCCAGGGCCCGCTCGAGCAGCGCCACGGCTCGCGCCGTCTCGCCGCGACGCTGGGCCTGTACCGCCAGGCGCGCGACGGGGAGCGCGAAGCTGGGGTTCTGCAGCGCCGCCTCCTCGTAGAGGCGCACGGTGTCCGCCGGGCGGCCCGCGACCTCGGCCAGGCGGCCCAGCCGCTCTTGCGGGGCGCCGAAGGACGGCGCGGCGGCGCAGGCGCGCTCGAATGAGGCGGCAGCCGCGCCCTGGTCGCCGCGCGCCAGCTCGCGGAGACCCCGCTCGTACGGGGCGCGGCAGCCGCCGGGGCGGCGCGCCTCCGCCCGCGCGAGCGCGTCGATGGCCCGGACGTGGTCGGACAGCACGCCTCCCAGCAGCAGCGGCGGCAGGTGAGAGTCGGGGGCCAGCCGCTCGGCCTCGGCGAAGGCGCGCGTCGCCTCGGCCAGGTCTCCGGCGTCGCGGCGGCGCGCGCCCTCGACCAGCAGCTGCTCGACTTCGCCCGAGCCCAGCGCCGCGTACCGCGAGCCCGGGAACCGAACCGCGGCACCCGCGGCGTCCAGCAGGGCCGCGCCCGCCTGGCCGCCGCGCGAGCCCCAGCGGATCCCGCACTGCGCCGCGAGGCTCAGATAGAAACCCAGTCGATGCGCGGCGTGCGGGCGTTCCAGCCGTTCGCCGGCAGCGGCGGCGGCGCCCGCGATCATGGTGGCGCGCAGGTCCGGGTCGGCCAGCGTCTGTTCGAGCGCGTGCTCCAGATCCTCCGGCTCGCGGAACAGGAGCCCCGTCTGTCCGGGCCGGATCAACTCACGGAACGGTTCAGCGTCGCTGGCCACCACCAGCACGCCGTGCGCGGCGTACTCCAGCGCGCGGACGTCGGAGACGAAGCGCTCGCGGGACGACGGTGCCAGCGGCACAAGACCGATGTCGAGGCCGCCCAGGAAGGACGCCAAGGACGCGCCATCCGTCGCGGCAGCGGGCACCAGCGTCACGCGCTCGCTGGGCAGCGCCGCGACGACCTCCCCGATCTCGCGGCCGCCCCGCACGGAGAGGCGAACCTGGGGGTGGCGAGCCAGGATGCGGCCCAGCGCCGGCAGCGCCACCGCCAGGTCCTCGCGCTCGCCCCCGTCGCCCGTCCAGCCGATGACGAGATCCGCGCCGCGCTCGCGCGTTTCTGGTTGTGGCTTCTCCCAGAGCTGGCTGGGGAAACGCGCCCGCCGCGCATTCACCGCCTCCAGCTGCGCGTCGAGCCCGAAGCCGCCGATCTGCACGCCGTCCGCCAGGCGCGCCAGCTGGGGCGCCAGGCTGCGCGCGGCCAGGTCGCCGCCCGCGTTCGTCGCGCCCCGCGCGAACAGTCGGGCCCCTGGCTCGAACACGGTCAGGCGGCCCTCGCGGCGGCGCGCGGCGACGACCGGAAACAGATCCGGAACGGCCGCGTCGCGGATGATCAGGATGTCGGCGGCGGTCAGCAGATCGACACCGGGCGCGGCGCCGGGCACCGGCCGATAGAGCTCGGGCGACAGGATCGAACCGCTGATGACGGCGATCTCGGGCAACTCACCCAGCGCGCGGCAGGGCTGCACCGTCCGGTAAACGGCGTCGGCGCCGCCCGCCGCCTGTGGCGGGTCGACGTGCACGATCAGGAGGGCAGGGCGCGAGGCCCCGCCGGTCACGACCGCCGGTTCTGCCATTCGCTTCCGCCGCCGCCCTGGCTGCGCGGGTTGCTGTCGCTGGCGGGGATCGCCGCGGCGAACCGCGCCTCTTCCGCCCGAAAGTCATCGCCGAACAGAGCGCGCATCAGGCTGGCCGCCGCGGACGCGCCGCCGGTGACGTGCGGCGCCAGCGCGGCCGCGAAGTCGGCGGCCGTCTGAAAGCGCTGCGCGGGGTCGACCGCCAGCGCCTTCGCCAGCAAGGTGTTGCAGGGCGGCGGCAGCGCGGCGATGCGGGCCAGCTCGGCAGGGCCCGGCCCGGTCGCCGCCTTCACGAGCAGCTCGTACGTCGTGTCGCCCTGGTACAGCACCGACCCGGTGAGACAGTAGAAGATCACCAGACCCAGCGAGAACAAGTCGGCCCTCCCGTCCACGTCCGTGCCGCGCGCCTGCTCGGGCGACATGAAGCTCACGTTCCCTTTGACCACGCCGTGCTGGGTTTTCGTCACGCGTCCTTCCGCTTTGACGATCCCGAAGTCGAACAGCTTCACCTCGCCGCGCGCCGAGATGAGGATGTTGCTGGGCGACACGTCGCGATGGACGATGCCCATCGAGCGGCCGCCGTCCCCCAGCTTCGAGTGCGCGTACTCCAGTGCCTGCAACGTCTCGGACGCGACGTACAGAACGATCGCCGGCGAGGTCGGGTGGTGCAGCCTCTCCAGCGAGCGCATCGTGACCCGCCCCAGGTCGCGCCCCACGATGTACTCCTGCGCCAGGTAGTACTCGTCGCCGACCTTGCCGAAGTCGAAGACCGGGATCACGTTCGAGTGCACCAGCGACGAGCCGAGGTTGGCCTCGTCGATGAACTGCGCGACCACCGCGGGATCCCGCGACAGCTCGGCGCGCAGCCGCTTGACGACGAAGGCGCGGCGGAACCCCTCGGCGCCGAACGTCACCGCCGTGTACACCTGGGCCATCCCGCCTTCCCCCAGCAGATCGATCAGCTGGTAGCGCCCGAAGCGCACCCCGCCGCCGATGCGGGGCTGCGTGCTCCCGGTGTCGTACGTCTCCGTCGCGGCGTGGCCGACCGTGCGGCCGGTCGAGCCCGGCGCGTCAGCGCCGCCCGGCTGGCCCAGGCCCGGCCGGGTCGAGGGGACGGGGCGCGCGGGGTCGCTGGCGCGGACCGTGTCGGCGCCGCCGCCCGCGAACGAAACCGCGCCGCTGCCCGTCGACGTGGTGCCGGCCGGCTCACGGCGCCGCAGCCCCAGGGCCAGCGTGATGATGGCCAGGATCCCCGCCAGCGACCAGACGATCGCGCTGGTGACGACCGCCGCGTTGTCGGCGTCGTGCGCGACGCCCGCGCCGTACGTCCACAGCCACAGCCCGGGAACCACCGAGCTGACGGCCGCGGCCCAGATCGGCCCGCTCGCCTCCTGCGCCTGGAAGATGGGGCCGCGCTTCTCGGCGCCCACCGCCGCGCGCAGCGACTCCCGTTCGGGCTCGGGGCCCGCTTCCAGCACGGCCTTGGCCCCGTCGGACAGCAGCACCGCGCCGCGCGCCTTCTCGGCCAGCTTGCGGATCGCCCCCTCCTCGATGGGGCGGGCCAGCAGCAGGACGGCGGGCACCGACTTGCCCGGCAGGTCGACCAGCGCGGCGGCGGCCGCGTACGGCCAGCCCTTGCCCATGACGATCTCGGCCACGGCCTCGTGCCGCTCGCGCGCCTCGCGAATGAGGAGGTCCGACGCGAAATCGGCGTTCTCCATGCCTTCGATGACGTCCAGCTTGTCGCCCTCGAAGGCCACCGCATAGACCTTGAAGGTGTTGCGGTACGGCTCCCACCATTGCTCGGTCCGGAACAGGTCCTGCAGGGTGGCGGCGTCGGCGTTCCCGCGCAAGGCGGCCACCAGCCGCGGGTTCTGGGCGGCGTTCTGCGCCTCCAGCTTCAGCTCGCCGACGTGGGCGGCCAGCGCGTCCGCGGCGCGCATGCCGCCTGCCTCCGCGCTGCGGGAGGCCTCGAGGCGCACGGTCCGCGCGCGTCCCGCCTCGATCGTGCGCGACACCGCGTACGCCGCCGCCAGCAATCCGACTGCCAGCAGCACCGCGAGCGCGCGCTTCACCGGTCGATTCTTCCCTGCACCGGCCCCCGCGTCAACGCCGGGATGCCGCGGCAGACCGGACGGCGGGCCGCGACCCGGGCTACGGGGCGGCGACCAGCTTCTGGGCGTCCGTGATCAGCTGGTTGCCGTTGCCGACCTTCATCCACCCGGCCGAGTGCTCGGTGCGGACGTACACGTCGGACCCGGTCGGCTCTTCCGACACGGACGAAGACGAGTCCGAGGACGAATCCACGCGGGCGAACTCGTCGAACCCCACGGACTTCTTTCCGTCGAAGTACTCGACGCGCAGCACGGCCGCCGGCTTGCCGCCGGGCGGGTCCTCTCCGCGCCCGAGGACGTCCGACGCGAACGCCCGCCACAGGCTGTCGTGCCAGTTCTTGGCCATCTGGTCGGGCTTGTCGGGCGACTTCGCCGACGCGATCGTGGCCTTGGCCCGCACCTGACGATTGGTCTGGACGTACTCCTTGCTCTTGCCGTTGGTCGTGATCACCAGCCGGTCGAAGTCACCGGGCTCGAAGGCGTGCAGGCGCCGATCGACGAGGTGTCCCGGATTCTGCAGGTCGGCCAGCATCCCGCGCGGCATCAGGTAGACGCGCCCGTCGCGCGTGTCGCGCAGGAAGGACTCGCCGGCGGCCGCCTTCTCGGGCTGGCCGATCTCGTAGTGCCGCACGTCGCCTTTGACCGTGACGTCCAGCTTGCGGACCGGCGCGTCCAGCCCCAGCTCTTTCAGCTTGGCCGCGTCGAGGACGCCGAAGGCGCGCGGCGAGACGAACGGCGCGAAGTTGTCGACCAGCTTGGCGGACTGATCGGACCCGCGCAGGTCCCTCGGCGTGTCCGGCTCTTCCTTGGTGTCCGGCTTGGTTTCGGCCTTGCCGTCGGCCTTGGCCTCCGGCTTGTCGCTCTTCTTGTCCTTGGCGGCGTCCTTGCCCGGATCCTTGTGGCGGAGCGCGCCGTCACCCTTGACGATGTGAATCCAGACCGGCGCGTCGTCGTCGCCGTGACCGCGGCGGAAGTCGACGACCGTGCTGTTGTCCGCGTAGTGAACCACCGACACGTCGCTCTTCGAGGCGTCGATCACCGTCGCCGCGCCGGGCGCCCGCTCGGGATCGCGCTGCCAGGTGAGGTGCGCCGCCAGAAGGCCGATGGCCGCGAGTCCCCCCTGAACGGCTGCCGAACGGCCGGTCACGACGTCGCTCCTTCCGTCGAGGCGGGGGTGGTGGGCGCCGCGACGCGCCGCCGGCGCCGGCCCCCGCGCGTCACCCCGATGCCGGCCACGATGACCAGCACCGGCGCCAGGAAGATCGTTCCGTAGAACCAGACCACGTCCTGCTTGCGGGTGTGCGAGATCGGCACGTCAGCCTCCGTCGAGGTCAGGCCCGTGTATGCCTCGTCGCCCATCAGCCAGTGCGCGACGTCCAGCGCCAGCAGCTGATTGGCGCCGGCCGGCAGCGCCTCGTCGTCGAACGCGTCCGAATCGGCGAGCACGAAGACGCGCGCGTCCTTCTTGACGGCGGTGGCGGCGACTTCCCACGCGCGCCGGTCCTCGCCCGGGTCCTGCCGGTAGTTGCCGTTCTTGTCGGGGAACGTCGCGTGGTGCGCCTTGATGGGCGCGTCGACGGTGACGTCGGGCTTGCGGTTCGGGTCGGTGTTGATCCACCCGGCGCCCGGCAGCACGACGAACGCGCGCTGGCCGAGCCGCTGCAGCGTGGTCACCGACGGATGGGAGGTGTAGGTCGCCGTCACCAGGTTGATGCGATCGCCGTCCTGATGCGTGCGCCGGGCGAACACCTGGTCGTTGGCCAGCTGGACGTTCTTGTATTCGAGGTACAGCGGCTTCAGCACCTCGTGGAAGTCGACGTGGTTCTCGGGGTCCAGCGCGATCAGCAAGCGGCCGCCCCGGGCGATGTAGCGGTTCAGCGCCGCGTACTCCTCGGGCAGGTACGGCTGCTGGGGCCCCAGGATGACGACCATGGAGACGTCCTTGGGAACGTCCTCCATCAGGCCTTCGGCGGCGCTGAGGTAGCGCACGTCGTAGGTCTGGTCGATGAGCATGTCGCGGAAGGTCTTGATCTGCGCGCGCTTGTCCGTGTCGCTAGTCGGCTTGTCCCAGGTGCGCTCGCCGTGCCCCTGGACGAAGGCGGCAACGCGCGGCGGCTTCACGATCATGAGCAGCCGCTGCTGGACCTCCTTGTCCAGGGTGCGCAGCGCGTTCTTGGCGCTCTCGATCTCCTTCGGCAGGCCCAGCTGCTCGTGGCGCGTCCCGCGCGAGAACACCAGCACGCTGTTCGTCGAGACGCCGTACTCCTTGGCCTTGATGGGGTCGATGTCGAAGTCGTAGTGAACGATCTTCAACTGTGCCGACTCGCGCCCCAGGTCCTGCAGGTAGTTGTAGGCCTCCTCGGCGACCTCGCTGCCGCCGGCGAAGAAGCCGGCCACCTCGATGGGCTGGTCCAGGTTGCGGACGATTCGCCGGGTGACCTCTCCGGGGCGGGTCGTCCGGAAGTAGGCGAGGTCGATCTTCTTGTCGCGCTCGGAGGCGACGTAGGCGATCGAGAAGGCGAACACCAGCGCCGCGGCCAGGCCCAATCCCGTGTACATCGCGTCGCGCACGCGCCCGACCTCGATGCGGGGCGCCCGCGCCACCTGGGCGTACGCCAGCTCGATGAGCGCGATGGGCGTGGCGGCGGCCAGCCAGATCGGCGGCCACAGCGCGCTCAGCACCGTGGCCAGGCGCGGCCACCCATGCTCGAGCGGCTTGCCCGTCCACAGGACGACCGGCAGGTCGGACTGCACGAAGTAGAGGGCCACCGCCCCCAGGCCCAGCGCGTAGAAGCCGAGCAGCGTCCGCTCGACCCGGGCCCGATCGGGCGCCGCGGATCGGGCCCGCGCGCCCCGAACCCCCATGGCGACGAGCACCATCACCAGCCCCAGCACCGTCGCCACGCCCCGGCTGGTGCCGGCGCCGATCAGGCGCTCGCCCACGAAGATGGCCAGCATGCCGGCGCCCCACAGGGCCGACCACCGGCCGCTGGGGTTCCGCCGCGCCGTCATTTCCATCGGCGGCTCTCCATCACGCGCGTCGCGCCAAAGAGGGCGACGTACGTGACCATCAAGTAGTAGACGACGTCGCGCAGGTGCACGGTCCCGGCCTGGAACGGCGGGAAGTGCTTGCCGTGCAGCGCCAGCGCGACGAAGACGTCGTTCAGCGGCCGCTCGGTCACCTTGGTCAGCAGCCAGCAGACGATCAACGCGACCACGATGCAGCCCGAGAAGATCGCCGCCAGGACCTGCGTGCGCGCGATCGCCGAGCCGAACGTCCCCAGCGCCACCGTCGCGCTGCCGAGCAGCAGCAGCCCCAGGTAGCCGGCTGCCATGTGGCCGAACGAGATCTGCCCGTTCACGAAGATCATGGCCGGCATGTAGATGGTCGCCAGCGTGATGAGGGCCAGGAACCCGAACGCGGACAGGAATTTACCGAGGACGATCTCCCAGTCTTGCACCGGCGAGGACGTCAGCAGCACCAGCGTGCCGGTCTGGCGCTCCTCGGCGAGCAGGCGCATCGAAATGAAGACGCTCGCGATGATCGTCGTCCCGCTGGAGCAGTAGAAGAAGAGGCTCAGGACCTCGGCCGACAGCTTGTCGGGTCCGCCCAGCGCGAAGGCGTTGAACAGGAGGCCGTCCACGATCAACACGGCCGCGGCGATCACGTAGCCGGTCATGGACCGGAAGTAGGCGCCCAGCTCGCGCCGGGCGATCAGGAACGTCGCGTTCATTGGGGAAGCGTCTCCGCTGGGGTGGGGGGGGCTGGGGGGGGGCCTGCCGACCCGTCCGACGGTGCGTTGGTCAGCTTGAGGAAGATGGATTCCAGGCGGGCCGCTCCGCGATCGATCCGGAGAAGGTCGATGCCGTTCTGCACCAGCGCCCGCGCCACCTTGGGCCGCAGGTCGGGCGACGCCTCCATCGACAGCAGCGCGACGCCGCCCGACTCGCGGAGGACGCGGCACGGGCCGATGCCGGTCACCGTCTTGACGACGTCGACCGCGCGCTGGGCCGCCCCGGCCACCTCGACCTCGATGGTGCCGCTGCCGCCCAGCTTGGTGGCCAGCTCTTGCTCGGTGCCCTGGGCGACGATCTCGCCCTTCTGGATGACCAGCAGGCGGTCGCAGGTCTGGCTGATCTCGGACAGGATGTGGCTGGACAGAAGGATCGTGTGCTCGCCCTGCAGCGCCCGGATCATCGAGCGCATCTCGACGATCTGCACGGGGTCGAGCCCGCTGGTCGGTTCATCCAGGATCAGCAGCTTGGGCTTGTGCACCAGCGCCTGGGCCACGCCCACGCGCTGCCGGTAGCCGTGGGAGAGGCTGGAGATCAGCTCGTCGTGCTTGTCGCGCAGCGCGGTCTTCTCTTCGGCTTCCACCACCGCGGCGGCCGCGCCGGAAGACGGAACCCCGCGCAGCTCGGCCGCGAACTTCAGGTAGCGGCCGACCGTCATCTCGCCGTAGACGGGCGGGGTGTCCGGCAAAAGGCCGATCCGCCGCCGCACCGCGTGCGGGTCGCGGGCGATGTCGATCCCGTCGACGGTCACCTCGCCGGCGGTCGGCAGGAGGACGCAGCCCAGGATCTTGAGGGTGGTCGTCTTGCCGGCCCCGTTCAGGCCGAGGAACCCGATGACCTCACCTCGCTGGATGTCGAAGTTGAGGTCGTGGATGGCGGCGTGCTCGCCGTAGTACTTGGTCAGTCCCTTGACTTGGATCATGGGG
>CAZJMY010000564.1:0-10394 GCA_964546845.1 uncultured Myxococcales bacterium
GGGGGGGGGGGCGGGGGGGGTAACCGCCGGCCACGCCTGGGCGGGGGGGCCCGGGGGCGCCGCGGGGGGGGGGGGGGGCCGCGGCGGGGGGGGCGGGGCGGGCGTGGGGCTCGGTGGCATGGGCGGTACCGCCGGCGGTGGAGGCGGGGCGGCCGGCGTTGTCGGCGGCGGATCGGGTGGCCACGGCGGAACGGGCGGCGCAGCCGGAGCAGGCGGCGCCGCCGGTCAGGGAGGGGGTGGACAGGCCGGCTCGGCGATCGGCACGCGGCTGCCGTTGCCGTGCGCGGCGCCTGTGCCGACCGGGTTCTGCATCCAGACCGACAACGGCACCGGCGTGGTCTCGACGAGCTCGGCGGGCGGACCGACGAGCGTCACCCTCGGCCCGGCCGACCGAACCCACATCGGCTTGCAGCTGGCGACCTCGTCCGGCAGCGCGCTGTCAGCGGATTTCGCCGCGCCCAAGGGCGCGGTGTTGCGCCCGGGTCTCTACGATCCCGCCGAGCGTTACCCGTTCCAGGAAGGCACGCTCGCCGGCCTGTCCGTCGCGGGCGGCTGCAACACCATCGTCGGAAAGTTCAGCGTCGAAGAGCTGTCCCGTTCTCCTATCGCGGCGGTGACGCGCCTGTCGATCATCTTCGAACAGCACTGCGACGGCGCCGCGGCCGCCACACGGGGGGTCATCAACTTCCAGGCCACGGGCGTGCCCCAGCCGACGCCGACGCCCAGCCGGGCGATTGCGCTGACGGGGACCGTCTTTCGCGTCGTCTATGACGCGACGACGAACGTGGCGTACGGGCTGGACGCCGTCAACCGACAGCTGTCGCGGATCGACATGGCCACCGGGAGCGCCAAGTACGTTCCGGTCGTGCAGGTGCCGAACGCGGGGTGCGTGGACGACAAGCGCAATCGTCTGTTCGTCGTGAACAAGGGCAGCTCGCTGATTACCGAGTACGCCAGCGACACGCTGGCCAAGGTCCGGGACATCACCTGGCCGGCCATGGACTGGGGCCCCACCGCGACGTGGTTCAAGATCTACTGCGCGGCGGACAGGTTGTACGCCGTGGATGCATCCTGGGCGCCCGCTCTGTTCACCGTCGACGGTCTGGATGGGGCGACGCCGGTGATCACGGACCGAACGGCCACCATCTCCGGGGTGGGCGGCCTGGCGCTGACCGCCGCCGGAACGGACTTCTACTACTGGTACCAGTATGGATGGAATGCCGGTTCGCTGAACACGTACGTCAGCCGCCGCCACACCGCCGATCTCGTCGAGGTGGACCGGACGGCGACGTCGCTCACCAACTTCACGCGCGATCCGCTGGACGTCCCGCTGTTGCTCGACGAGACGCGCGGCCTGGTGTTCGCGAAGAACAAGGTCTTCGACATCCTGAACCTGACCAAGGTCGTCTACACGTTGCCGGGAACGTTCGACACCCTCGACGGCGCCGCCGAGAACGCGTATGCGCTGGACAGCGCGCGCGGTCTGGTCGCGTCGAAGAACTTCGTCTATTCGCTGGATCGGTACGACGTCGTCGCGGAGGTGCTGGTGCCATCGCCGGACCAGCTGTTCTTCACCCCCGACGGATTGCTGTGGTCCCTGTCGGTGTCGCAGGGATCGTTGATCGCTCAAAGCGTCTCTCCCTGAAAAGGACCGCCGATGCGTAGCAGATCCTGGTTGGTCGCCGGCGCCGCCTGCCTGCTTGCCGGTTGTGGCAGCTCGTCCGGGATGGGCGGCCGCGGTGGAACCTCCGGGGCGGGGCCGGGCGCCGCCGGAAACGGTGGCGCCGGGGGCGCGCGGTCCGGAGGAATGGGCGGCCTCGGCGGCACGGCGACCGGAAACACGGCCGGGGCGGGCGGCGTGGCCGGCGGAGCAAGCGCCGGAGCCGGCGTTGCGACCGGCGGTCAAGGTGGGAATGCCGGCGCAGGGGCGGCGACCCTTCAAAGCGGCGGCCACGGCGGGCAGCCGACTGGCTTGGCGGGTCAAGGCGGCGTCGCGCCCGCGACCGGCGGTCAGGGGGGTAGCGGGATCCAGGCGATCAGCCGCCGGCTTCCCTGGCCGTGCACGGCGGCCTTGCCGACCGGCTTCTGCATGCAGAGCGATCCCGGCGACTTCATCGGAAACGGCAAGTCCTATGCGGCCTCTGGCCCGAGCAGCGTCACGCAGCGAGATCCGTCGGCATTTACGATATCCGTGGTGCTGTCGCAGCCGACACCGAACAGCGGGCCGTGGGATCTGGGGATCGGGATGCCGCAGGGGGCGGTGCTCGCGCCCGGGCTCTATCCGGTGCTGCGCGCCAGCCCGCCTGACCCGACCTCCGCGCTGCTCTCGGTGTCGGGTCAGGGCCACACCTGCGGCACCGTCAAGGGCCAGTTCAGCCTCGAGGAGCTGACGCGCTGGCCGGGCGTGGGGGTGACCCGCTTTTCGTTGACCTTCGAGCTCCATTGCGAGGGGGCCGCGCCGGCGTTGCGGGGCGTCGTCAACTACCAGGCGACTGGAAACCCCGACGCGACCCCCGTCCCCGACCGGGTCATTCCGCTGGCCGGGAAGATATTCCGCATCGCGTACGATCCGACGGCCAACGTCGCCTACGGCCTGGACGCCACCAACACGCGCATCGGCAAGATCGATCTGGCGGCGGGAACGACCAGCTACGTTTCGGTCGCCCAGGTACCGAACGACGGCTGCGTCGACTCCGCCCGGGGGCGGCTCTTCGTGGTCAACAAGGGGAGCCAGACGATCACCGAATACGCAACCAGCACCCTGTCCGCTGTTCGCGACATCCCCTGGAAGAGCATGGATCGTTCCCCCACTCAGACGCAGTTCCACATCTATTGCACACCCGAGCGCCTCTACGCCGTCGACGCTGCGTCCGTCGCCGCGCTCTTCACCGTCGACGGGCTGGACGGCGCCGCACCCGTCGTCACCGATCGCAGCGCTCAGCTCTCGGGCGTGAACGGCCTGGCCGTGACCGCGGCCGGGACCGATCTTTACGCCTGGTACCAGCGCTATCAGACCCCTCTGGGCGTCTACGTCAGCCGATCGCACGTGCCCGATCTCGCCCAGCTCGACGTCTCGTCGATGTCCGTGCCGAACTTCGGCGGGTCCCCGGCCGATGCGCCACTGTTGCTCGACGAGTCGCGCGGCTACGTGTTCGTCAAAGACAAGGTCTTCGATGCGTCGCGCCTGACCAGCGTGATCTACACGCTGCCGGGTGACTACGGCACCCTGAACGGACCCCAGGAAGCTGCCTACGCACTGAACGCAGCCACCGGCTTCCTTGCCACCAAGAACTTCGTTTACGACCTGACCCGCTTCGACCCTGTCGCGGCGACGATCGTCCCCTCTGCCGACCAGCTCTTCTTCGACAGCGCCGGCAAGCTGTGGATGCTCTCGACCGCCCACGCGACCCTGACCGCCCAGGTGGTCCACCGCTGAGGAAGCGGGCGGCCACGGCGGACTGAATCTCGCGCGCCTGACCGCCTGCACAACGCGGGCCGCCCGTAGAACGATCGGACGCCGAGTGCCGGGTGACAAGTGCGGGTCCGGCGCGTGCGTGGGGCGCGCGCACGCAGCCGCTTGACGACGAATTCGGCTACTCCTACGGTGGTTCGATGAAGGGCGATCCCGGGTCATCGGAGGTAGAGCTGGCAGAGGCGGCGGTGATGCCGAAGGTCTCTATCGGCATGGGCTGGGTGGCTGCCCTCGAACCTCGCGAACGGGGGGCGCTTCTGCGCCTGGAGAGCGCGCTCAACGGAACCTTGAACGTCGAGATCGTTCTTACGGCCGCCGGTCCCGTGATCCGCGCCAGCGTCGGCGCGCTGGAGATCGAAGCGGAATCGGACGTGCGCGTGAGCTGCAATCGATTTCTCGTCGACGCGCGCGAGTCGTTCGCGGTGAGGGCCGCGGAGATTTCGCACGAGGCGCGCGGTGCCGTCCGCGCGAGTGGTTCCGAGGTCGCGCTCACCGCGCGAGCGGGGGAGGTCGCGATACAGGCGAACGACGACGTTCGTGTCTCCGGGGAGCAAGTCCTGCTCAACTGCGATCGCGAACCGCCCATACCCGCCTGGCTCCCGCACCCACCGCCCGCCGAGGCGACGTTGCCGGCGGCCTCCGAGCACGGCGACACCGACGTGCTTCGCGACCTTGGCAGGAAATGACGTGCAGCTGGACAACCAGACACCATTTGCGGCGCGGCTGTTGCGCTTCCAGCGGGCCGAAACTTCCCCGGTGGACGGCACGCTGGTAGTCAAGGCGACGTTCCAGCAAGACCACGGCCGACGCTGGGTACCGGCGGGCGAGCAGCTGCCGTTCGCGGACGCCCCCCTGGAGACAGCGTTCGGGGTTTTCCACGGCGACGGCTTCGTCAAGAAGGACGGCGTCGACGTTTGCGTCCTGGGGACCATCCGCCTCGCGCGCGCCATGCGGGCCACCGAGGTCCGCCTGTCCGTCGGGTCTCGAAACAGCACTCTCTTGGTCTACGGCGACCGGCAGTGGCGAACGGGCCGCGGCGACCTCGTGGCATCTTCGCCGGAGCTTTTCCAGCAGATGCCTCTGTCGTACGGCCGCGCCTACGGCGGTAGGACCGAATACGATTACGAAGAGCTGGTCTGGCCGGACAACCCGGTGGGCCGCGGGTACTACCTGACCGAACAGGCCGCGCTGGGGCAGCCGCTGCCGAACGTCGAGACGGCCGCCGTGCCTCCGATCCGCCACTGGAGCGATCAGCCCGGCGTCGGCGGCTGGGGCCCGTATCCATCTTTTTGGGGAATACGCAGCCGCGAAGGCGTCAAATCTCCAGAGAGGCCGGAGGCTGGAAACTTTGGGAAAATCACGCCGCGCCTCAACAACCACGCTCATCCCGAGCTCGTCATGCCGATGCTGCCAGACGATGCAGAGATCACGATCAGGGGCATGCGCCCCGAGGTGCTGACCTACGCGGTGCCTCGCCTGCCGGTGCGCCTGGACGTCGTTTCCGGCGGGACCGTCATCGCGCGGCCGCAGCCCCGCATCGACGGTGTTTTCATCTGGGCCGACCAGGGGCTGGTCACCGTGACGGGGCGCGTCTCTTTCACGTACCCCTACACGAAGGGCGAGGTTCGCGGCGCCCGACTGGCGCTCGTGGCGTGACATGCCCGCCAACAACCTTCTGAACTCGATCCAGCTCGTCGCGGGCTGCGACATGCACAAGCAGATCCCGCCGCCGCCGCCCGCCGGGCCCCTGCCCGCGCCGCACGTGGTGACCGCCGTGATGATGATGGCGCACCCGTCGGGAACGAAGGCCTCGACGACGGTCAGGGCCGGTTGGGGCTTCGCGCTTGGGCGCCAGCACGATCTCAGCATGGGGCCCTACCACTTCGCGGCCAACTTGTTGCTGCCGCTGGTCTGGCTGGGCGCGGGGAACAAGGCAGAGTTCGGCAGCGCCAGCGTCAGCATCGACGTGAGTGGAACGGCGACGCGCCTGGCTGTCGCGGTGATTCCCGGCGTCGGCCTGAACCTGCAGCTCGACTGCAGCGAGCCATGTGCGCTGCCGACCAGCATCTGCGTCGCGTCGCTCAACACGGTCTACGCCGGGTTCTCCCTTGCGGACTTCATCGCCGGTTTCGTGGCGATGGTCGTGGACATCGCCATCACCTGGGTCGTGGGCGAGATCGCCGACGTGATTACCGGGGCTCTCGGGGGGCTCGCGATCGCGGGCCTCGCCGAAGTGCTGGCGCTTCTTGGCCCCGAAGCCTTGCTGGTCGGCGCGATCGTGGAGATCGTAGGAGGTCCGGTGATCCACGAGGCCGTCAAGATGGGGATTGGTTGGCTCATCGGCACGCCCCTCGGCTACTCGTACACGGGCCCCGTGCCTGGAACTGGTGGCAAGGCGCACTTCGGGCCGGGCAGCACTTACGGCGGGCAGCTCAACGATTTCATCAACGACAACATCTCGCCGGCGCCGGCGCCTCCTCCGGGCGCGAGCACCCGGTCACCGGCGCCGGCGGGCTCGGCTGGCCAGGGTGAGGCGCCACTGGACGATCCGTCCCAGCGGAACGACGAGGAATGACCGTCACCGCCAACTCCCCGGTGGTCGCGACGCCCCGCTTGTCGATGGTGGCCGTCGTCGGACATCCCGAGGGTGGATCGCAGGTTGGCGTCATCGCCAAGCGGACCTATCGCGTCGTCGGGCAGCGTTGCGTCGTCGACGACGAGCAGATCGCCCTCGTCGAAGTCCAGCGCTTCTCGGAGGACAAGTCGGCTCTGCTGCACGACTTCGACTGCGTCCTCAACCGCACGGAGGTCGACGTCGTCGTCGCAGGCAACGCGCGGCCGCCCCAAGCGGGCGCGGCGTCCTTCCAGCTGCGCGTCTGCGTCGGCCAGCTCGATCGCAAGCTGACGGTGTGGGGCGACCGGCGGTGCTACCGCGACCGCGCGGGGCGTCTTCGTTTCAGTGCCCCCCAGCCGGTGGAGGCCGTCCCGCTCGATTGGACGTCGTCTTACGGTGGCGTGGACCAGGTGGCACTCGCGAAGCACGGCGATCCGATGCGCGAGATGCGCGCGGCCGCGAAGCTCCCCTACAGTCCGCGCTTCGGGCGGTTCAGCTATCCGCGCAACCGCGCGGGGAAGGGGTATTTGATCGAGGCGACGAACGAGGCGCTGGAGGCGTGCGCGTTGCCGAACATCGAGGAGCCCTTGCAGCCCCTCTTGCCGGACAGCTTGGCCGTCGGCACGTTCGACCGGTGGCCGAAGGCGCCGTTCGTGGGCGGGGTTGGTTGGCTCTCGCCCACGAACTTCCCACGCGCGGCGATGTTGGGTCTCACGTCCCCTTACGACGCGCAGGCGTGCCCGCCGCACACCTTCTTCGAGGTCAAGGCTGGCGCAGTGAACGCCGACTCCATCGCGCAGGCGATGGCCTTTCACAAGCGCCTGGACCGGCGGTTCGCGCAGCAGTCAGCCGTGGGGATGCGCATCCCCAGCGTGGCGCCGGGAGTGGCGGTGAGCGTCGTCAACGCGCACCCGAAGCTGGTCTCCTGGGATTTCTCGCTCGCCCGGGAGGCACCGTTGCTGGCTTTGCAGATGCCGGGCGGCAAGGCGGTCGCCGTCGAACCCAAGATCCGGACGGTGTTCCTGCAGCCTGAGCGCGACCGCGTCTCGCTGGTCTGGGTCGGCGAGCATCGCGAGCCGATGCCCGTGGGGCCGGGAAAGCGAGCTCTCATCAAGCACGCCGTACAGTGGCGCGGGTGAGCGAGGGAAGGCGAAGGCCCCATGGCCGAAGGTCCTCTACGATGACATTGGATAGTTCTGCACCGGTCAAGGCGCTCGCGATCGCCTGGATCCTGTTGCCCTTGGTGGCGGCCTTCGTGCTGTCACGCCTGGCGCAGCGTGATCTCGTTCCGATCGTGCAGGAGAGCTGGGTGTCGCTCCGAGTCGGCGCCGCCGTCGCTGGGGGCTGGCTGCTTCTGGGACTGGGGCTGGTTCCATTTCTCGGCGTTCATGGCTCGGGGCTGGCCAAGGCGCTGCTGGTAGCGCTCGGGTGGTCGGCCGCCGCCGGCGCCTGGCTGGGCCCCGCCGTCGTGGAGCTGATGTTTCGGCCGGCACCCTCGGACGTCGGCGAGCCGGTCGACTTCATGCCGATCGGGCACGCCAAGCAGATGGTCAAGGTCAGTCCAACGTCCGGCGACGCCGCCTCGGCTCGTTTTCTGGTCCCCCAGGTGTGGTGGAACGAGGCCTACGCCCGTGGCGGGAACAAGCCGGTCAAGGGGAGGATCTACAAGGGGAAGCAAAACCTCTGGTTCGCTCGGTTCGACTGAGCAGCCCGAGCGAGGTAGACCCACGCGGCCCGATCACTTGCACGACGCGTCCTGCGTGGAGCAGTCGGGGTAGTCGCAGCCGGGGGCGGCGGAGTCGATGGTGGTGGTCTGGCCGCCGCAGGTGACGGAGTGGGTGCGGCCGCCGTCGGCGGCGAGTGAGTCGTAGGTCTCGGTGCCGACGACGTTGCCGGCGCCGTCCTGCCAGACCTCGCTGACGTTGCGGCCGTTCGTGCCCGAGAAGGTCGTGTCGATCACGAAGCAGACGGCGCCGTCGGGGCGGTACTGGGTGTGGCGGCTGCCGGTGTTGGTCGACATGGACACGATTCGCACGCCGTTGCCGTAGCAGAAGTAGAAGGTGTCGCTGTACGGCTGCGGCGGCGTCGAGCTCGTGGTGCACGCGCCCGACGGGACGCAGGCCCGTCGCAACGCTTCGATGCACTCGGGGTAGCAGCCGGGTGTGCCGGAGCCGCCGGCCTGGACCGTCACCTGGGCGACGCCCGACGCGCCCTCCGCGGTGGTGGCGCGGACCTGGGTCGTCCCGACGGCGACCGCGGTGACGGTCGCACTGTCGCCCGCGGAGCTCGCCTCGGCGGTGGCGACCGCCGGCTGATCCGTCGACCAGCTCAGGGTGGTGGCCGCCGTCGGGATCACGCTGACGCCGTCGGTGTCGAGCAGCTTCGCGGTCACCGTCCCTTGTCCGGCGGGGGCCAGCGTCAGTTCGGGCGACACGACGACCATCGCCGGCGGGCGGTAGACGATGACGCCGAGCTCCGCCGAGAGGCTGCCTCCCAGCGTCGCCGTCATCGTCGTCGATTGGACCTGGCCGGCGGCGGCGCCCGACGCCACGCCCCGGACGAGGTTGCCGACCGCGGTCGCAACCGCCTGGTCGTGCGACGAGAGGTCCAGGGCGCCTGCCGGATAGCGGGTCCCGTCGGCGTCGACGACGGTGCCGGCGACCTGCCGGGATCCGCCCACGACCAGCGCCAGGGCGGGCGGATCGAGCTCCAGCTGCGCGCCCTCGCCGACGAAGACGATCTCCGCGTCGGCGCCGATCTCGGGCGCGCCATCCACGGCCACGTGGAAGCCGAACAGCCCGGCGTGGTATCCGCGGACGCGCACCCCCTGGAAGTCCTGGCTGGTCTGCGCGCAGCCCGCCCCCACGATCGACCCCGAGCCTCCGGAGCCGCCCCCGCCGTCCTTGAACGTGGTGAACTCGGCGTCGCTCGGGGCGCCGGCGCAGGTCCAGTCGACCATGGCTCCCCGCACCGGCTCACCCGCGGCGTCCGTGACGGCGGCCGTCAGTGAGATCGTGTCGCGCCCCTGGCTTCGGGCGATCGGGTCCAGGTTCAGCACGTTGGCCTGGAAGGGCTGGTTGACGACGACCTTCGCGGCCGGCCCCGTCACGTGGACGTTCACCGTGACCGAGAGTGGGGCGCCCGTGACGGTCTTGCCGCCGACGACTGTGCCCGTCACGACCGCGTCGCCGGCGCCGACCGCCTGGAAGTCGAGCTCGGTCTCCCACATGACGTCGGTCGCCTTGGTGGTCACGTCGGCCGCCGGCAGGTTCACCACCTTCGGATCGCTGGACTGCCAGTGCGTCTTCACGCCGGCGAGCCGATTGTCGTCGACGTCGAGGATGTCGAAGTTCCACGTCCCCGGCACGGCCGCGCCGTGCGGCCCCAAGCTGAGGGTGATCTGCCGGTACACGCTGGCGTCCGGATCGAAGCGCGCGATGACAGTGTCATCCGTGACGCCCTGACCCAGCGGCGCGCCGTGACCGTCGTGGCAGCCGGCCCAAACCAGCGCGCCCAGCAGCGGCAGACCGCAGTGAACCATCCGAAAGCGAGCGGACCGACACACGTGTGACAACGAGTCCTCCGAGTAACAGGGGAGTGGAAGCGTTCGCGAGACGCCGTCGGGGCCCGGCGAAGCGCCAGGGTGCGATCACCGCGAAACGCCGACGAGAGAGCGGGGGATCCAAAAATTTTCTCGTCATGAGACGCCCGCTTCTTGAGACGCGATCGCGGGTGTTTCTCCGTCGGTGAGCGCGGGCGACGGAGCTCAGCCATGCACGCGACGCGCGCGCCGGCGCAGCGCGCGCCCGACCGGCTACATGCTGGCGTTCGACGTGCCGGACAGCGTCCCGACCGCCAGGTCGTGCGCCTGCAGCTGCGCGCGAACGGTCTCGGGTGTCGAGGTGGCAGTCACGTTGGGGAGCGTGGCCACGTCCAGCGCGTAGATCTCGAAGACGTACGTGTGCGTCGAACCGCTGGGGCAGGGGCCGAAGTAGCCGTCGCCCGTGAACCGGTTCACTTGCTGCGCCATCACCGGCGTCGTCAGCACCTGCGTCTTGGGCAAGTTGCCGGGCAGCATCGTCGTGGCGGGCGGGATGTCCCAGATGACCCAGTGCACGAACGTGTTGCTCATGTCGACCAGCGCCACGGCGTAGCTCATGGTTCCCGAGGGCCCCGCCGTCCAGGTGAGCGGTGGTGACATGTGCGAGCCGCCGGTGCAGGTCTGCGCGGGCGGGATCGTCATCCCTTCGGTGAACGCGGTGCTGGTGAGGGTCAGCTTCGCGGCCGCGCCGCCGGTGCCGCCGGCGC
>CAZJMY010000565.1:0-18424 GCA_964546845.1 uncultured Myxococcales bacterium
GCGTCGCCGCTGGCCGGCGCGCCCGAGGGCGTCCACCTGCGGGCGGGCGCCGACGGAACGGCGCGCGCGCAGGTTCAGCTGGCCGGCGGTCCGCTGCCGGCGGGGACTTACGAGCTGACCGCGCGAATCGCCGCCCGCAGAGGGGGGACGATCCACGCGACGCTGGCCGGCGGCGCCGCCGACGTGGCGCCCGAGCATCCGGCCGAGCCGCGCGCGCGACTCACACACGCCGGCGGCGTGCTGCGCTTCGACGTGCGCGTGGCCGGCGAACCCGGCGCCGACGTCTGGATCGACCAGCTCCGGCTCGCGCTTTTGCCCTGACCGGGCCGGGCGCGTCTCTCGAAACCGGCGCTGGCGCTGGCGGCGTTTTGCGGGTCAAATGGCCCCCCCATGGATGGCCCCCCCATGACCTCCGACTGGGCAGGTCAGATGGCGGCGCTGTTCGATGAAGCCGAGGCCGCACCGCCGGGCACCGAGCGCGCAGCCGTTCTCTGCCAGATCGCCGAGATTCAGGAGCGCCGGCTGGCCGATCCGGGCGCCGCGCTGAGCGTGCTGCAGGCGGCGCTGGCCGAGGCCCCCGCCAGCGGCCGCGTGATCGAGGGGCTGGAGCGCATCGCCCGCAACAACGGCATGTGGAGCGAGGTGGCCCAGGTCGCGGGGGAGGTCGCCGAGACGCTGGACGACCCCAAGCTGGCCGCCGATCTTTGGGTGCAGATCGCGTTCTGGAACGAGACGGGGCGGGCCCGCCTGGACGAGGCGATCGCGGCGGCCGAGGCGGCGCTGGCGCTGGAGCCGGCGCACGGCGGCGCGCTGGCGCTGCTGGGCAACCTGCACCGGCGGCTGCGGCAGTGGGACGCCTACGTGGCGGTCCTCGGTCGGCGGCGCGACCTCTCGGCGCTGGACGCCGGTCCGCTGATCGAGAGCTACCGCGAGGTGCTGCGGTTCGAGCCGCGCCACCCGGGGGCGCTGGACGGCCTGGCGCGGGCGCTGGAAGAGACCGGCGAATGGCGCGAGGCGGGCGAGGTGTTGCGCCGCCTGATTGAGCTCTTCCCCGACGGCAGCGTCGCGCAGGTGGAGGCCCGCCATCGCCTGGCGGCGCTGCTGGCCGACGGACTGGGCGATCCGCGGGCGGCGGAGGAGCAGCTGCTGCTGGGGCTGACGTCGCCGGCCGGGGCGGCGCACCTGCCCAGCCTGCTGCTGCTGGCGACGATCTATCGCCGCCGCAGCGAATGGCTGAAGGCGCGGCAGATGCTGGCGCGGGCGGCGGAGGCCGCGGCCGACCCGCTGCAACGGGCGCGGCTCCTGGCGGACGCGGCGGAGATCTCGGCCACCCACCTGGACGACGAGGCGCACGCCGCCGAGCTGTACGCGGCCGTCGTCGCGCTGGACGAGACGCGCGACGACCTGGCCGAGAAGCTGGTGGCCTTCCGCCTGCGGCGCGGCGATCTGGTCGGCCTGTTGCCCCTGGCCGAGCGGCTGGCGGCACGCGCGGAGGGAAAGCCGCCCGCGGAGCAGGCCCGCCTCCATCATCGCCTGGGGCAGGCCCGGGCCGCCGCTGGCGACGAGGCCGGGGCCCGCGAGGCTTTCCGGCAGGCGGCGAGCGGGGAGGGCTCCGATGTGGCGCGGCTGGCGCTGGCCGACCTGGCCGCGCTCTGCTTCCGCCGCGAGGAATGGGCCGACGCGGCGGACGCCTACGGCCGGCTGGCGGCGGAGCCGGGCGCGGAGAGCCAGCCGCGCGAGGCGCGCTTGCCGGTCCTGGAACGGCTCGGCGTGTCGCGGTTGCGCGCCGGTGACGCCGCAGGCGCGATCGCGCCGCTGGAGCAGGCCCTGGCGCTGGACCCGCGCCGCCCAGACGCGCTGCAAGCGATCGTCGCCGCCGCTCGTACCGCCGGCGACGACGACGTCGTCGTCCGCCACACTCCCGCGCTGCTGGCGGTCACCGGCGACGCCGCGACCAAGCGGGACCTGCTGGAGCTGGTCGCCACCATTCACCATCAGCGCCGCAACGACCCGCAGCGCGCGATCGCCGCGTACTTCGAGGCGCTGGAGATCTGGCCGGACGAGCGGCCCATCCTGCACCGGCTGCTGGAGCTGCTGTCGGAGACGAAGCAGTGGAAGCAGGCGGTGCAGATCCTGCGCAAGCTGGCCGAGCTGACCGCCGCCGAGGACCGGGTGCCGTATCTGGCGGCCGCGGGGGCCATCCTGGCCGACGAGATGGCCGCGCCGGCCGAGGCGGTCGAGGTGCTGGAGGAGGCGCTGGACCTCACGCCGCGCGATCCCGCGCTGTGGCAGCGCGTGCAGCGGCTGGCGCCCGAGCTGGGCGACCCGAAGCTGCAGGACGCCGCCTACCGCCGCCAGATCAGGCGACTGGCTGCCGGCGGCGGCCCCGATGACGGCGCCACGCTGCGGGCGCTGTGGGACGCCGTGGGCGAGCTCGCGGGCACGCGACTCGGCGATCCGGCGGCGGCGATCGCCGCCTACGAGTCGGCGCTGGCGCTGGACCCGGACGACGCCGACCGCCGCCGGTTCCTGGCGGGCCTCTATCGGGACGCCGGGCCGTCGCGGTACGGCGACGCCATCGCGCAACACCGGGCGGTGCTGGCGCGCGCGCGTACGGTCGCGGAGATCGAGGCGGAGGTGCGGGTGCTGGTGCGCCTGTTCGTCGAGACCGGCGCGCTGGACGACGCGCACGCGGCGGCGGGCGCGCTGGTGATCGCGGGGCGCGCGGACCCGCAAGAACGCGCGCTTTACGAGCAGTACCGGCCGCGCGAGCCGCTGCGCGCGCCGGGGCAGCTGACCGAGGCCAGCTGGCAGACCCACGTGCGACACCCGGATCAAGAGCCGGTGCTGTCGCTGCTGCTCTCGGCGATCGCGCCCGTGGTGGCGGGGGCCCGCGCGCGGCCGGCCAAGGATCTGGGCTTGAAGAAGAAGATGCGCCGGGAGGTCGCCAAGGATCCGTCGCGCGCCTGCCGGATGCTGGCCCGCGCCTCGCAGATGCTGGGCGTGGCGTTGCCCGAGGTCTACCTGGCGGACGAGCAGCCCTTCGACCTGGAGGTCGTCGACGCGCGCGGCACGACGGCGGCGGCGCCGCCGGTGGTGTTGATCGGGCGTGGCATGGGCGAGACGCGGCCCGAGCTGGAGGCGGCGTTCGTGGCCGCGCGGACCGTCGCCTGGCTGCGGCCGGATCTCCTGCTGCGCGGCGCCGCGTTCGTCCCCACCGTCGGTGAGCTGGCGGTGGTGGTCGCGGCGGCGCTGCGCGCGATCGATCCAGCGTTCCCCGTCGGCGCCGAGCTGGCCGCGGCGGCCGCCCCGTACGACGTGCTGCTGGGGCAGCTGTCGCCGCAGGACCGGGAGCGGCTCTCGGCCGCCGTGCGTCGCTACAAGGCGTCGGCGGCCGCGTCGCAGGACCTGGCCGGCGTCGTCGCGCGGTGGGCGCGCGGCGCGGTGTTTACCGCGATCCGGGCCGGGTGGCTGGTCGCCGGCGATCTGGAGGTGGCCTCCCGGCTGGGGCAGGCGTTCGCGACCACCGCGGCCATCGATCCGGCCGACGTGGTGCGCGACCTCATGGTGTTCAGCGTCAGCGCCGGCTACCCCGACCTTCGGGCCGAGCTGGGCTTCATCACGGTCGATCTCGCGTTCCGGGCCTAGGCCGGAATTGTTAGACTCCGCGGCCTATGCGTCGCTTGCTTGGCTCGTCGTGTGGTTGGCTGCTCACCGGGTTGCTGCTCCTGGCTGGGGGCTGCGGCTCTTCCAGCCCGGCGACGCCATCCGGCGCCGGGGGATCGCCGGGCACCGGGGGATCGCCGGGCTCGGGCGGCAGCCCCCCGATCGGGACCCCGATCGAGCCGGGCGACCCCGGCGCGGCCGACGTGACGTTCACGATCCGGACCGACATGGACGTGCACCCGATCTCGCCGCTCATCTACGGCTGGAACGGCGCGGATGCGCTGGCGACGGACGGGCAGACCGTGGTCCGCGCGGGCGGCAATCGCTGGACCGCCTACAACTGGGAGAACAACGCGTCCAACGCGGGGTCGGACTACATGTTCCAGAACGACAACTACCTGGACAAGTCGACCGCGCCCGGCGACGCGGTGAAGTCCACGCTGGATGCGGCCAAGACCAACAGCATCGCCGCGCTGATCACGGTGCCGATCGTCGACTACGTCGCGGCGGACACGTCGCCGGGGGGCGACGTCGATCCCACCCACATGCACAAGGGTGGTGATTACCTGACGACGCGCTTCAAGCCGAACAAGCCCACCAAGGGGAGCGCGTTCTCGCTGACCCCGGACGCGACCGACGGCGCCGTCTACCAGGACGAGTTCGTCAACTGGGTGAAGACCAGTTACGGCGCCCAGCAGGTGATCTTCTCGTTGGACAACGAGCCCGACCTCTGGTCGGGCACCCACGCCGAGGTTCACCCCGACGCCGTCACCTACGCCGAGCTGGTCATGCGCAACACCCAGTACGGGGCGGCCGTGAAGGCCGTCTGGCCGACCGCCGAGGTGGCCGGGTTCGTCAGCTACGGTTGGTACGGCTACGAAACGTTGCAGAACGCGCCCGACAGCAAGACGAACGGCGAGTTCCTGACCTACTACCTGGACCAGATGAAGGCCGCCGAGCAGACCGCCGGCAAGCGGCTGGTCGACTATCTGGACCTGCACTGGTACCCCGAGACGTACGCCACCGACGGGTACATGGGCTCGACCAGCCCGACGCGCATCACCGATCAGCAGGACCCGTCGGCCCAGATCCAGGCGGCGCGCCTGCAGGCGCCGCGGTCGCTGTGGGATCCCAACTACAACGAGAACAACTGGATCGCGCAGGGGCTGGGCGGGCCCATCAAGCTGATCCCGCGTCTGAAGGCGAAGATCGCGGCGCACTACCCGGGGACCAAGCTGTCCATTTCGGAGTACTGCTTCGGCGGCGGCCACGACATCAGCGGCGGCGTGACCCAGGCCGACGTGCTGGGCATCTTCGGGCGCGAGGGGCTCGACATGGCGACGGCCTGGGAGTGGCCGGATTCGCAGATGGGGAACGTCTACGAGATCGCCGGTCTGCAGGTGTTCCGCAACTTCGACGGACACGGCGCGACGTTCGGCGACACCTCGATTCACGCCGTGACGACCGACGACAGCGCGTCGTCCGTCTACGCGAGCGTCTCCGGCGCCGACGTCGATCGCGTGGTCCTGGTCGCGATCAACAAGAAGACCACCGCCGCCACGGCGGCCATCAAGCTGGCGCACCCGACCGAGTTCCACACGGCGGCCGTCTACACGCTGACCGCCGCCGGCCCCACCTTGATGTCCGCCCCGGCCATCACCGCCGTGGCCACGAACGCCTTCAACTACACGATGCCCCCGCTCTCCGTCTCCGTCCTCGTCCCGACGCGCTGAGCGCGTTCACCTTTCGTCGTCGGAGGGGTGGGGGCGATTACGGGCAGCGGCCCCGCCGACGGAGCCGCGCGCCCAAGCACGAGCGGCGCCAACCGCCGTCATCGTTGAACAATCGTTACGCACGCGCAGCAAATGTCGCGCGCGCGATCGTGCAAAGGTTTGCCGGCGCACGAGGGCGCCGGGCTCCCGCTGCTGGCTTTCCTGGGTGTTCACAGGGCGTCCCGACTGACGTCGCTGCGTGGGCTCGAGACGCTCTCGCATCTGGGCAGCCTCGAAGTGAACGACTGCCGCAAGATCCGCAGCATCGAGCCCATCGCGGCGCTCGGCGGCCTTCGGAGCTTGCAATTGTGCAACGACGGTCAGATCGAGACGCTGGCGCCGGTGGCGGGAGAAGCAGCTCCCGAAGCTGCGGCACGTGGTCTTCATGGACAGGACGCACTACTCCGACCGGCAGAGCAGCTTCCCCAGGCGTGACGCGCGCGGCGCCGCGGAAGCGTGAGGGAACCGGCGCGCGAGCCTTGATATAGTCACCGCATGAACGAGCTCCCCGTTCCCCCCGAAGCGCTCGCGGACGAATCCGCGCGGGAGCTGGCCCGCGTGTGGGCAGCCCGTGGAAGGCAGCACGTGTCGCTGGAGGTTGGCCTCTGGTCCGATCCTGCCGCCTGGGGCGTGTTCCTGGTCGACCTGGCCACGCACGTCGCGAACGCCTACCAGGAGCAGGAAGGATACGACCGCAAAGCAGCCCTCGAGCGCATCCGCCAGGGCTTCGACGCGGAATGGGGCGATCCGACGTCAACGCCCTCGGGACACTCGTTGCCGGAGGCATGAGCCCAGTCGCCCGCTGGGCACGGCGACCGTCATGAACGCTGGGTTGGGTATCGCGTTGGTCGCGATCGTGCTGGCTGGGTGTGGCGGCGGCTCGTCCGGGGGCGCGGGCGGCGGGAGCGGGAGCGGTGGCGGCTCCGCGTACGGCGTGCCGGTGGTTCCGGACGGCGTGGAGCCAATCGAGTCCTTCGCGGCCGACAAGCTGGCCGCCGAATGCGCGACCAACGTTCGGTGCCACCGCAGCGTCACGGTCGACGGGTGCGTGGCGGCCAGCCTGCCGCCGATCGCGCCGCGCGTCGCGCAGGACGTGCAGGCGGGCGTCATCAACTACGATTCGCACCTGGCCTACCGCTGCATCCAGCTGATTCTCGCGGCGCCGTGCAACGGCGGCGCCGACCTCGAGTCCTGCCACGATGCCTTCACGGGAACGCTGTCGAGTGGGGCGGCCTGCAGCCTGAACGCGGAGTGCGCGAGCGGCAGCTGCGCGATGCCCGGCTGCACCAGTGGCTGCTGTCCGCCGGGTAGCTGCACGGCCGGCGTCGAGGCGCGCCACGTCCCGGTCGGCGGTCCGTGCGGCGGCCGCGGCTGCGGCGAGGGGGAGTATTGCGACACGAGCGACAGTGTCTGTCGCGCGCGGGTGGCGAAGGGCGGCTCCTGCGCGCATGCCCTCTGCCAATGGGGCCTGGTGTGCAGCAACACCTCGTCTACCTGTGCCGCGCCGTCGCCCGTCGGTGGCTCGTGCCTCGGCAACCTCTGCGACGGTGACGGCACCTGCACGGCCGCGGGCGTGTGCGCGGCGGCGCCGAAGCCGGGCGACGCCTGCGCGAACACGGCGACCTGCGGTCCCTACCTGGACTGCGTGAACGGGGCCTGCGCGCCGCGCGTCGGCTTCGGCCAGAGCTGTGTGGCCGGCGACGCGTCTGCGCACTGCGAGCAGGGGGTCGTGCCCGCCGGTCTCAACTTGATCGTGACCTGCGTGAAGGGATCGTGCGGCTACGCCGAGCCGCTGCCCGCCGCCGCCCAGTGCCTGTCGCCCTAATCCGTCGCCTCATTTGCATTGCGCGGCGCGTCCCGAAGCTGCTCCGCTAAGTGGCGGAAACCGCGGCTCGTCGGCGCCTGCGGTCTTTGCATCGTGCAAAAAAGAATTCGCAAGTTACATACATTTCCGTTCCGCGAAACAACCCGTTAACCGCGCATTGATAGGTTGCTCCCACCCCAACACCACCACCATGCGAGGAGCACATCATGACCGAAGGAGCAGCAACGGCCGGTAGCAGTTCGGCGTCGGGCCAGCCGTCCAGCCGCGCGACGCTCGGCCTGACGGGCCTGACAATCAACGCGATGGCGCTGATTGCGCCAGGCGCGTTTCTCTGGCTGACGTACCAAATTCAAGCGCTTTACGGCGCGCCCATGGCGGGGTCCGCCATGTGGTTCGGCATCGTGGCCGCCCTCCTGCTCTGCTTCGCGACGGCGATCAGCTACGCCGAGCTCTCGAAGTTGTACCCGGGCGCCGGCTCGTCGTACTTCTTCGCCGAGCAGGCCTTTCTCAGCAAGACCCACGCTTACAAGTTCGCGCGGGTCGCCAAGTTCGTCACCGGGTGGGCCAGCCACCTCTACTACTGGGTGTACCCCGGCTGCATGGTCGGCGTGACCGCGCTCATCAGCGGTTACCTGCTGAATCAGTTCTTCCCCGATACCTTCAGCGGCAGCTACAACAGCCTGCCGTTCATGATCCTGTTCTGCGTCGCCTTTGCGCTGGGCGTCGCCTACATCGCTTTCCGCGGCGTGACGGGCACGACCGGCGTGAACATGTTGATCAACATCGTTCAGATCACCGCGCTGCTCGTCTTCTCGGTGATGGCCATCTCGTACCGCGTGAAGCACCCCGAGGGGTCGCAGGGCCTCCAGATGGTGAACGGCACGCCGGTCGACTTCCAGGTTGCGCAGGAACCGGTCATGGAGAACGGCGCGCCCAAGAAGGACGCCACGGGGGCCGTCGTCACCCAGAACAAGATGGACGCCGCCGGCAACCCGGTTCCCGACATGAAGGACGGCAAGGTGATTCCGTTCACGCTGTCGTACGCCGCCGATCAGGCGACCACGATGGAGCCGTCCGACGCCGATCACCCCAAGGATCTGACGCCGCACTTCAAGTTCCACCCGTCGGCGGGCTCGGTCGTCGCGACGCACGGGTTCTCTTACATCTTCATCCAGGCCTGCATCGCCATCCTCATCCTCGTCGGGTTCGAGTCCGTCACGTCGATGGGCGAGGAGGCCAAGAACGCCAAGCGCGACATCCCGCGCGCCGTGCTGCTGTCGCTCGGCATCCAGGGGCTCTTTTGCTACCTCATCGAGTACTTCGCGGCGAACTACTTCCTGAACTCGGGGTACACACTGGCCAGCGCCGCGGGTTCGGGGGCGCCGCTGGGCGACATGATGGTGATGGTCGGGACGTGGCTGTTCGGCAGCTACTCCGCGGGCCGCGCCTTCATGCTCGTCCAGGCGTTCACCGTGTTCCTGGCGCTGATCGGGACGACGCTGTCCTGCCTCAGCACCGGCGCCCGCGTGACCTACGCGATGGGCAAGGACGAGGAGGTCCCCGGCCACTTCGGCATGCTGCACGGCAAGAACCTGACGCCGCACCGGTCGATCTGGACGCTGGCGGTCATCTCGGCCCTCATCGGGATCGTGACGGTGCTGTTCTATCTGGGCGGCACCACCCCGGCGGCCCTGGACCCGAAGTACCACACGTTCTGGTACAGCTTCGGCGTGTTCAGCGATCCGGCCACCTACGCCAAGGTGCCGAACACGCTGGTCATCGTGACCCTGGTCAGCAACTTCGGGACGTTCCTGCTCTACATGCTGACCTGCGTGACGGCCATCGTGGCCTTCCGCGAGCACCACACGTTCCACGGGTTCAAGCACATGTTCGTGCCGCTGTTCGGGCTCGTGGCGAACCTGATCTGCATGCTGTTCTACTTGATCGGGCCGTTCACGGTGTCCGGCATGAGCTGGAAAGAGCCGTACATCGCGCTGGGCGTGGTCGCGCTGTGGGGCGGTTACGGCGCGCTCTACTTCATGCGGACCAGCAAGGCCAAATCGAAGTCGATCCTGGTCGAGAAGCCGGCCGTCCTGGCCGGGTGAGCCATCACCCCGGCGGATAGGCCTCGGAGCCCATCTCGCTGGAATCCAGCCCCGACCACTCGACTTCGGCAGACACCCGGTTGCCGATCAAGCGGTCGGTCAGCTTGAAGAAGCCATAGGCAGCCGGGAACACGAAGGACACGTTGGCGGCGACCCCAATCATCTGCGCGAGCAGCTGGAGGGGGTCGCCGAACAACAGACCGCGCACCGGACCCGCCACGCCGTTCCAGCCGACCCCGTAGGTGCCGTCGGCGAAGAGACCCACCGCCAGCGCTCCCCAGCAGCCGCAGACGCCGTGAACCGCGAACGCCCCCACCGGATCGTCAAGGCGAAAGCGCATCTCGACCCACGCGACCGCACGGGCGACCAGCAGGCCCGCCACGACCCCGATCATCACGGCGGCAGCCGGGCTCACGAACGCGCACGACGCGGTGATGGCGACCAGCCCACCCAGCAGCCCGTTGCAGGCCAGTGCGATGTCCGGCTTGCGCAGGCTGGTCCAGACGACCATCAGCGCGGTGAACGCGCCGGCGCTGGAGGCCAGCATCGTGTTGACGGCGATCGTCGCCAGCCGCGGGTCCGCCGCCGACAGGCTGGAGCCGGCGTTGAAGCCGAACCACCCGAACGCCAGGATCAGCGTGCCGATCACCATCATGGGCAGGTTGTGCCCCGGGATCGCGCTGATGGTGCCGTCACGGCGGAACTTGCCCGCGCGCGGCCCCAGCACGATGGTCCCAGCCAGCGCCGTCACCCCGCCCGTCATGTGCACGACGGAAGAGCCGGCGAAATCGACGTGGCCGTGCCCGAGGCCCCAGTTCACGCCCATCGCGCCCAGCCAGCCGCCGCCCCACACCCAGTTGGCGTAGAGCGGGTAGAGCAGCATCGACATGAAGAGGCCGTAGACGGCGAACGAGGCGAACCGCCACCGCTCGGCCATGGCGCCGGTCGGGATGGTGGCCGCCGTGTCCATGAAGACGGCCGTGAAGAGGAACATCGCCAGGTTCGCCGGGTCGTGCGGCGCGCTCAGCAGCGCGAACCGCGCGGCGCCGAAGAAGCCGTACAGGTGTCCGCCGGCGTGGAGGCCGATCTCGTGCGCGCCCTGGAAGCCCGGCCCCAGGGACGGCCATCCCGGGTGCCCGCCCGCCAGCACGCCGTAGCCGACCAGCCAGAAGCCCAGGACGCCCAGCGGGTAGATGAACATGTTCATCGCCATCGTGTTGACGGCGTTCTTGGCGCGCGTGAAGCCGGTCTCGACCATCGCGAAGCCGACCTGCATGAACATGACCAGGAACCCGGCCAGCAGCACCCAGAGCAGGTTCAGCGCGACGTCAGGGGCAATGGCTGTCGGATGGTCGGGCATGGCGGGCTCCCCAGGTCAGCGGGCCGGCGCCGCGGTGGGCGGCTCCGCGTGTCGGTTGCTCAGATAGATCAGCGCGCCCAGGCCGCCCAGCACCCCCAGCACCAGGGCCGTCTTGGCCGCCCGGCGCAGCGCGCGTGCCCCGCGGCGCGGGCGGGGCGGCTCGGGGGCGCGCAGCAGCGCCGCCTGGGGGTCGCGCAGGTCGGCCAGCAGCGCCTGCGCCGTTTCATAGCGGTCGCGCGGCGCGCGCTGGATCGACCGCATCACGATCGCCTCCAGCGCCGGATCCAGCTTGGGCTCGTAGTAGGACGGCGGCCGCGGATCTTCGTTGGCCTTGGCGCGGAGCAGGGCGGTCGCGTTGGTGCTGTTGAAGGGGAGGTTCTTGGTCAGCATCTCGTACAGCAGCGTCCCCACGGCGTAGACGTCGGTGCGCGCGTCGCCCCGGCGGCCGCCGATCTGCTCGGGGGCCATGTAGTCGGGCGTCCCCAGCGTCGCCGACAGCCCCGTCCAGGTGAGGCGGCGCTTGCTCTCGTCCAGCGCGATCCCGAAGTCGAGGATCTTCACGCGCCCGTCGGCGGTCAGCAGGATGTTCTCCGGCTTGATGTCGCGGTGCACGACCCCCTGCTCGTGCAGGTAGGCCAGCGCCTCGGTGACCTGCCGGGCGATGTCCAGGGCCTTCTCGCGCGGCAGCGGCGCCTCGGCCTGGATGATGCTGCGGAGCGAGCGCCCGTCGACGTACTCCATCGCGATGTACATCCGGCTCTTCGCGCGCGGGGTCAGCACCTTGACGACCGCCGGGTGATTCAGCCGCTGCCCCATCTGCTCTTCGCGCTTGAACCGCTCGAAGAAGACGACGTCGCTCTCCAGCTGCGGGTGCGGGATCTTCAGCGCGACGGTCTGGCCGTCGGCGCTGTCCGTGGCGCGGAAAATCGAGGCCATCCCGCTTCGCGCCAGGAGGTCATCGAGCTGGTATTGATCCAGCCGCTCCCCCGCGACGGGCTCGCGCATGTACGGTGGACATTACCATGAACGCCGCCTCCGGACCGACGTTGCAGCTGGAGCTCGCGTCGCTGACCGACGTCGGCACGGAGCGCGCGCACAACGAAGATCGCTGCGGGCACCTGCTGGAACCGGGGCCGCGAGGCCTGCTGGTCGTAGCCGACGGCGTCAGCAGCGCCGGGGCGGGCGAGACGGCGGCGCAGACGGCAGTGGACGCGCTGCTGCGGACCTTCGCCGACCAGCCGCCGGGGACGCCCGCGCCCAAGCGCCTCAATCGCGCCGCCCAGCAGGCCAACATCGAGGTGTACGACCTGGCGACGGTGGTGCCGGAGCTGCGCGGCATGACCACCACGCTGACCGCCGTCGCCGTCGACGCGGGTGGCGAGCTGGCCGCCGTTCACGTCGGCGATTCGCGCCTGTACCTGCTCCGCGACGGGCGCCTCCTGCAGCTGACCAAGGACCACACCGTGGCCGGCGAACGCGCGCGCCTGGGCCTCATGAGCAAGCAGAAAGCCCGGAACCACCCGGACCGGTCGGTCCTGACGCGCAGCCTGGGACGCGAGCTGATCGTGCCGATCGACCGCCTGACGAACCGGGTCTACCGCGGCGACAGCCTGCTGGTGTGCAGCGACGGGTTGTACAACACGCTGGACGACGCCGAGATCGCCGGGCTGATGGCCGCCGGTGGCGCCCCCGAGGTCTGCCAGCGGCTGGTCGAGGAGGCGAACCAACGGGGCACCCTGGACAACCTGTCGGCCGCCGTCCTGCGGGTCGTGGAGGGTCCGGACCGGCCGGCGGGTTCGGGGGGACTGGGGGCCAAGCTGCGTTCGCTCTTCCGGCGCGGCGACTGATTCGACCGCCCGCCCTATAATGGCGGCGTGACGGACCCCGAGATTCTGCTCCGGATCGTCCTCGGAACCGGACTGGGCGCGGCCATCGGCCTCGAGCGCGACCTGCACGGCCGGCCGGCGGGTCTCCGCACCCACGCCATCGTCGCGCTGGCGTCGGCGACGTTCATGGTGGTCTCGACGCGATTCGCGTCGTACCAGCACTACGCGGCGGGCGATCTCGTCGAAGTCGACGCCTCGCGAATCGCGGCCTCGGTGGTGTCGGGCATCGGCTTTCTGGGGGCCGGCGCCATCCTCCGGACGGGCCTCACGGTGCGCGGGTTGACCACGGCGGCCAGCCTGTGGCTGGTGGCGGCGCTGGGCATGACGGCGGGCGCCGGCATGTACGTGGTGGCCGTCTTCGTGACCGTTCTGGGCCTGTTCGCGCTGACCCTCCTGCGCCGGTTCGAGGACCGCGGAGAGCCCATCGCTCGCCAGCGAATCACACTTCTTCTGGACGAGAAGCTATCGACCGTGGCGGAGATCGTGGAGGCCTTCTCGCGCGCGGGGACGAAGGTCTCCCAGGAAGAGTACGAACGCTCGTTTGCCGACGGAGAGATTCGGGTCTCCTTCGATGTCCGCACGTCGGCGCCCTTGCAGAACCACGAGTTGGCGCAAGCGGTCGAGAACCAGAAGGGCATCCGGCGCATCCGGATCGAGCGCCTCTAGCCGCTCTGGACCCCCGAACCCCCGGTTGGTCTCCGCGCTTGACCTGGTGGCCATCTGCGCGGCATACATTCGTCCGCTGTAAACGACCGGAGAGGTGGCTGAGTGGCCGAAAGCGCCTGATTCGAAATCAGGTTTGGGCGCAAGTCCAACGTGGGTTCGACTCCCACCCTCTCCTCTAGACTAAAAGCTTTTTGGAGGTTCCTGCAGATCGCGTCGGGGGAGGTCCAGCTTTGCTGGACCGAGCCCATCGCGGGAGGTCGCAGGAACCCTCTCAGGAGTCCTGATAAAACTGGAGAGATGCCCGAGTGGCCGAAGGGGCACGATTGGAAATCGTGTGTACCGCAAGGTACCGAGGGTTCGAATCCCTCTCTCTCCTCGACGCGCAGCAACGATTGATGCGCTGAATACGTTGTCCAGATCGGGGGTGGTGTCTATGTTCCGCCCACGATGCAGACCTCGGCGAAGAAGCTCGGCCTCCTGGTGGTCCTCCTGTCCCTGGCCGGCGGGGTCGGCTGCGTCGGCAGCTACAACAAGCTCGTCCAGCTGAGTCAGGCGGTCGACGCCCAGTGGGCGCAGGTCCAGAACGCCTACCAGCGCCGCGCCGACCTGGTCCCGAACCTGGTCGAAACGGTCAAGGGCGCCGCGAAGTTCGAGCAAAGCACGATGATCGCCGTGACCGAGGCGCGCGCTAAGGTCGGCCAGGTGCAGGCCCTCCCGGCGTCGTCGGTGGTCAACGATCCGGCGGCCATGCAGCGGTTCCAGCAGGCGCAGGATCAGCTCGGGTCGGCGCTGTCGCGCCTGCTGGTCGTCTCCGAGCAGTACCCGGACCTGAAGGCCACCGCCAACTTCCGGGATTTGCAGGCCGAACTGGCGGGAACCGAGAACCGCATCGCGGTCGAGCGCATGCGCTTCAACGAAGCGGCGCAGGCGTTCAACACCGCCCGGGACAGCTTCCCGACGGTGGTCGTGGCCAAGATGTTCGGCCACCGGTTCGCGGAGAAGGCCTACTTCCAGGCCCAGGCCGGCGCCGCGACGGCGCCCAAGGTGCAGTTCTGAAACGACGCGCTCTCGGCCCGGCGCTGCTGCTGGCCGGTTTGCTGGCCGGCGCGGCCGGCGCGCACGCCGAGACGCCAATCCCCGCGGCGCCCACGCGCTGGGTCACCGATCGCGCGGGGTTTCTGGGGCAGGCGACCGCGGACGATCTCGACCGCAAACTGGAAGCCTATGCGCGCGAGACCGGGCATCAGGTGCTGGTCTACATCGACCACACGACCGGCGGCGTGCCGATCGAGGACTGGGCCGTCAAGGCGTTCGAGCGCTGGCGCCTCGGGCGCAAAGGGATCGACGACGGCGTGGTGCTGTTCGTGTTCAGCGACGATCGCCGCGTGCGGATCGAGGTCGGCTACGGCCTCGAGCCGGTCATGCCCGACACGCGGGCGTCGCGCATCATCCGGGAAAAGATCGTTCCGCGCATCCAGGCGGGCGACCGCGACGGGGCCGTCCGGGACGGCGTCGACGGCATCCTGGCGACGCTGGGCGGCGCGGGGCAGCCGGGACAGCCCGCCGTCGACGAGACCCCCGCCCAGAAGATCTCGTTCGGAAAGCTGCTGGTCGGCCTCGTCGGCCTCGGCCTGGTGCTGGTGCTGTTGCTCGGTTTTGCGGTGACCCATCCGGGCCTCGCCTGGCTGCTGACCACGATGATTGGCTCCGGACGGGGACGCGGGGGCTGGGGCGGCGGCGGCTGGGGCGGTGGCGGTTGGGGCGGGGGAGGAGGCGGCGGTGGCTTCTCGGGCGGCGGCGGCCGCTCGGGCGGCGGCGGAGCGTCGGGGTCGTGGTGAGGGGGCGGTGATGAAGGGCATCGACAGCGCGCGCGTCGCGGCCGCCATCCGGGCCGCCGAGGCCCGCACCTCGGGCGAGCTGCGGGTGGCCGTGGCCCGCTTCTTCCTGGGGCACGACATCCGGCGTGCGGCCGAGAAGACGTTTCAGCGGCTGGGCATTCACCGCACCAAGCGGCGCAACGGCGTGCTGATCTTCGTCGCCCCCCTGGGCCGCCGCTGCGCGGTCATCGCCGACGAGGGCGCGCACGGCGCCGTCGACCCGGCGTTCTGGGGCGCGGTCGTCGACCGGCTGCTCGACCGGTTCCGCGCCGGCGATCTGACCGGCGGCCTCGAGGCGGGCATCCAGGAGATCGCGGACCGCCTGTCCGGCCCCTTCCCGTTCGAGCCGGGCGACGTCAACGAGCTCCCCGACACCGTCGCGCGCTGATACGCGCGCGGGAAGTCAGGCGGCGGCGCGCAGCTCTTTGAGCTTTTCGCGGACCGCGTCGGCGTGGCCGGCGGCCTTCACGGTGGCCCAGTGGTGGGCGACCTTGCCCTTGGGGTCGATGATCACCGTCGAGCGGATGACACCCACGCTCTTCTTGCCGTAAAGGACCTTCTCGCCCCAGGCGTTGTAGGCAGTCATCGCCTTGTGCTCGGGGTCGCTGAGGAGGCGCACCTTCAGCTTGTACTTGGCGATGAACTTGCGGTGGCTCTCCGTCGTGTTCGGGCTGCAGCCGACGACGGCCGCGTCCAGCTTCTCGAAGTCCTTCAGCCCGTTCGTGAAGTCGCAGGCCTCGGTCGTGCAGCCGGGTGTGTCGTCGTTCGGGTAGAAGTAGAGGACCAGCCACTGCCCCTTGTAGTCGGACAGCTTGGCGGTCTTGTCGTCCTGGTCGGGCAGGGAGAAGGCCGGCGCGGCGCTGCCGACCTCGAGCTTGCGGTCGCTGGGCATGGCCGGTGATCTATCACGCGACGGTGGAGCTGGGCTATCGCCTGGGTCTATGTGCTGGATCTGGAGCGCGTTCTGTGACACATAGAGGGCGGTCCCGGGCGACGGAACGCCGGCGAACCCCGCCAGGCCCGGAAGGGAGCAACGGTAACCAGCCGACCGGGTGCTCGGGGCCATGATTTCTCCTTCACCACGCCCGCACCATGCCCGACGTCGCGTACCTGATTCAGGACATGCTGTTCACGTCCAAGGTGCGCGAGGCCGCGAAGGCCAGCGGCCTCACGGTGCAGGCGGCGCGAGAGGTGCCGGCCTTCATCGAGGCGGCGCGCGAGGCCAGGCTGGCCGTCGTCGATCTGCGGCTGCCGGCCGCCGCGGCAGCGCTGGAGGCCCTGCAGGGGCTGTCACCGCGGCCGCGGACCGTCGGCTTCGTCGACCACGAGCGCACGGACGTGATGGACGCCGCCCGCGCTCGAGGCGCGGAGGTCATGGCCAAGGGGCAGTTCGCGAATGCGCTGCCGAAGTTGCTGGCTGGGTTGAAGTAGGGGGGGCGGTCGGATCGGGGACGAGGACGGCGACGAGGACGAGGACGAGGACGGGTTAGGAGAAGAGGGGAAGGAGCTCGCGCAGCGAGCGCACGACGAGGTCGGGGGAGCCCCAGGCTTCGTGTTCGGTGGGTGAGAGGGGTGTGGGGTGGAGCAGGACGGTCGGGCAGCCGGCGCGGCGGCCGGCCAAGACGTCGAATTTGTAGTCGCCGACCGTGAGGGTTTCGGCGGGGGCGGAGCCCAGCTTCGTGCACAGGGCCAGCACGCCGGCGGGCGACGGTTTGGGTGGGCCGTCTTCGCGGGTGTAGACGGCGTCGAAGGCGAAGCCGAACGTGCGCGCGAACGTCTCCACGACCTCCCGGATGTTGCGGGTCAGGATGCCGATGGGCGTTCGCCGCGCCGCCAGCAAGGCCAGCAGCTCCGCGCACCCGTCGGTCAGCCGGGCGCCCGCGATGGCGTCGCGCTCGTGACGGCGCATGATGACCTCGGCGCGCGCGCAGGTGTCGGGGTCGGCGCCGGCCAGCTGCTCGAGGATCGGCAGCCCGGGCTCGAGGCCGATCTCCGCACGGATGGCGTCGAAGTCCAGGGCCGAATCGGCCAGCGTCCCGTCCAGATCGAAGATGACGGCCCGGGGGACCGTCTCGATCACTCGACCGCCTCCGCCGGGCCGCCGCTGCGCGCGACGTCCTCGGTCTTGATCTTCGCCGCATCCAACCCGCGCGCGCGCTTGGTCATCGTGCGCAGCAGCTCCTCGACGGGCGGTGGTTCGCCCTTGATGAACCGAAGCGGGTTCGTGCGGGCCACCACGAAGTTGCGCAGGTAGGGGCTGTTGAACCCGCGCGCCTTCAGCGCCGCCACCGCCGCGCTGACTGCCTCGTCGTACTCCAGCAGCAGCGCCGCCCGGGCGCGCCGCTCCGGCAGCGCGTCCTTCAGGCGCCCCGGCAGCCAGCGGTCGGCCTTGCGCAGGATGGGGTGGTAGGCGCCGCCCGACAGCCGGCCGCGCTGTTCGTAGGCGAAGCCCAGCGTGGCCAGCGCCGGCTCCTCGAATTCCAGCGCGTAGCTCTCCTCGTTGCTCCCTTGGCCCCCGGTCTCCGGCATCGCGACCAGGTCCTCGTACATGCGCCGCACGCCGATCGCCTTCTCGCGCAGGTTGTGGGCCTTCTCGATGTTGAGCGCCAAGATCTGGTAGGCCACCTCCCGCTCGGGGACGACCAGCGCCAGCACCGTCTTGGCGTCCAGTTCCTTGAGGGCGGTCAAGCGGTGGTAGCCATTCGGCGTCCAGTACGACGCCGACTCGGTCTGCTCGCGCACGGCGATGATGGGATCCAGGAAGCGCTTGGTCTTGTCCATCGCCTGCGTCAGGCGGCGGACGTGCGCGTCCGAGATGTCGCGCTGAAACGGCGTCGGCGCGACCTTGTGCAGCGGCAGCGCGGCGAACAGCAGGACGTGCCCGCCCAGCGGCTCGCGGTAGGTGGCCAGCACGGCGCCCCCGTCCGCCTGGATCGCCTCCGCCAGCGGCGCCACGTCCGGTGGTGGCGCGGCCAGCGCCAGCTCGGTCGCGCCCAGCTCCGTCGGCCGCAGCTTGACCCCGCGCCGCTTGCGCGGGGTGCCGCTCGGCTTACGCGCGGACTTCTTGCTCTTCCCGGACTGCCCCTCGGACTTGCGGTCTGGCATCCCGAAAGGATGCCAGATCCCTCAGTTGGTGTGGTCCGAGCAGGAGCCGTCCGGGTTGCGGTCGATGCAGATCGTCGTCCCCTCGCACGCGTAGATGAAGTTCAGGTCCTTGTAGCCCCCGTTCTTCAGCTTGTCGCAGGCGCTGCCCTTCAGCAGGATGTT
>CAZJMY010000566.1:0-3337 GCA_964546845.1 uncultured Myxococcales bacterium
TGGCGCCGTCGTTTGCGCCGCGCCGGCGGCCGGCGGCGCCGGCGGCGCGGCGGGCGGCGGTCCCGACAACCCGCCCCCCGACGTGCCCGGGCTGTGCACCAGCGAGGGGTGGTGCTGGACCCACCCGCTGCCGACGGGCGACCGGTTCACGCAGGCGTTCGGCGTTGGCGACGAGGTCTGGGTGGTCGGCGCCGCCGGCACCATCATCCGCTTCCACCAGGACGGCACCTGGGCGGCGCTGCCGTCGCCGATGACGGCCGTGTACACGCTGTGGGGACTCTCCAGCAGCGACGTGTGGGCCGGCGGCGCGCAGGGCGTGTACCGCTGGAACGGCCAGTCGTGGACCGCGTCCCCCGTCGGCACCGGTCCGTCGTCGCGCGCCGTCTATGCGATGTGGGGGTGCGGCGCCGAGGACGTCTGGGCGGTGGGGGGAGCCCTCGGCCATTGGAGCAGCGGCGCCTGGACTTACTCGACGCTGCCGGCGTCCAGCGGACCGACTCCGCTGTTCAAGACCGTGTGGGGCAGCGCCTGCAACGACGTCTGGGCGGGCGGAACGGTGTCCGCGACGGGTGCCGGCGCGATCGTCCACTGGGACGGCTCCGCCTGGTCCCCCGGCGCCGATATCCCGTCGGAGACCATCGTCGGTACGGGCGCGCAGAGCATCTGGTCGGTGGCCCGTGGCGCGCTCTCGGAATGGGACGGCCACGTCTGGTCGCCGTCGCCGTGGAGTCACGCGGTCTGGAGCTTGTTCCCGGTCGGCCCCGGCCAGGTCGGGATCCTGGACGACTCCCACGCCGTGACGGTGTCGCCGACCCTGAATCCCATGCCCCTCGCGCCCGCGCCCGCCGACGTGACGTCGATCTTCGGGCGCACCGCGACCGATCTGTGGGGCGTCGCGGGTCCCGGCGCGGTCGTCCGATCGCAGGGCAACGGCTGGAGCGGCGTGCTGTCCCCCTGGTCGCTGAACACCGGGACCGCCACCCGCATCACCGGCAGCAGCGCGACCGATCTGTGGGCGGCGGTCGGCGGGGCCCTGTTGCAGGGGGACGGCTCGAAATGGCACACGGCCCTGACGCCGGCCCAGACCGGCGGGTCCATCGCCGACATCTGGGCGCCGTCCGCCAAGGACGTGCGTGTGCTGGGCGGGGACGGCGTGATTCACCGCTGGAACGGCACCGTCTGGAGCCCTGACGTGCCGCCCCCCGGCAGCGGCGGCAACGCTGCCCTGCGCGCCATTTCCGGTACCGGCCCGCAAGACGTCTGGGTCGTGCGCGGCGGGGACACCGTCCTGCACTGGGACGGTACCTGGGTCTCGCGCCAGCCCCTGCAGCTCGTGAACCTCGTCGACGTGTGGGCGGCCGGCCCCGACGAGGCCTGGGTGGTCGGCGACGGCGTCGGGCACTGGTCGGGCGGGGACTGGCAGTCGGTCCAGCTGCCGGCGCAGGTGGCCGGCACGCCGTTCCGCGCCGTCGACGGTTCCGCCGGGGGCGTGTTCTTCGTGGCGGGCACGTACGTGCTGCGCGCCAGCGACGACGGCAGGAGCCTGTCGGTCATCGCCAGCTTCAGCTCCCCAGTCGTGGCGCTGCACGTGGCGCCCAGCGACGTCTGGTCGCTGCTGCAGGAGCCGGGGCTGACGCGCGTCTACCACGCGACGGCACAGAACCCGGCGGACCTCGCGATGTCGTCGGTCGCGCCCGGCGGGATGAACGACCTCTGGTCGGCCACGGACGGGACGTTGTGGACGGCGGGCGAGGGCGGGGCGCTGTTGAAGCGCGCGCCACGTTGAGACCGAACCTTTCGTAGGCGCGCCGCATTGTCTGATTGCCCGCCGGCTGCTGCCGAAGCAGGCGGCGGGATCGACCATGGGCATTCCCGCACGACATTTGCGTTCCTGCATGCGTTCTTGCATTCGTTCCTGGGCCTCGATCCTCGCGATCGGGGGCCCGCTGGTCCTGTGGCCGGCCAATGCGCGCGCGGAGGCCCGGTCCGCCGACGCATCGGCCAGACCGGCGGACGAGCACGCGGGCGCGAAGGCCGAAGCGCGCGCGCATTTCGAGCGCGGCGTCCAGCTGGGTCGCGACGGCGACTACCGCCAGGCCGCCGCCGCGTTCCAGCGCGCGTACGAGCTCTCGCCCCACTATGCGGTCCTGTACAACCTGGCGGAGGCGCAGGTCGCGCTCGGCCAGCCGGTGGAGGCGATCGACACGTTCCAGCGCTACCTGCTGGAAGGCGGCGCGAACGTTCCGGCCGACCGCCGGGCGGAGGTGCAGGCCAGCATCAAGCAGCAGCAGGCGCGCGTGTCGATGTTGACCGTCGAGACCAACGTCGCGGGCGCGTCCATCGTCGTCGACGGTGTGCTGGTCGGACGCAGCCCGCTGGCGGGCCCGGTGCGCGTCGCGCGCGGCAAGCACCAGGTCACGGCTACCCTCGACGGATACCGCGCGCAGTCGCAGACGGTCGTGGCCGAGGAGAAGGCGCGGGTCAACGTGCAACTGGAACGCGGCGCGGGGGCCGCCGGCGCACCGCCCCCTGCGACGCCGGCATCGCCGCCAGCCGCCACCGGGCCCGCGCCACCGGCGCCCGGGCCCCCGGTCACCGCCCTGCCGCCGCCGCAGTCGGACCCCGCGCCGCTGCTCTTGCAGCAGTCCCCCGGTCCCGACGCCGGAGCGCCCGCGCACCGGGACGTGCGGCGGACCGTGGGCTTCGTGGCCGGCGGCCTCGGCGTCGCGATGGGCGCCGCCGCGCTGGGCTGCTACCTCTGGAACCGTTCGCGGTTCGACGACTACGAGGCGGCCAAGGTCAACGACGTCGCGAAGGCGGACTCGATCCGCAGCGTCAACGCGGTCACGGCCGGGCTGGCGCTCGGCAGCGGCGCGCTGATCGCGACGGGCGTCGTCCTGGTGCTCACGGCGCCGCCGCGCGCGGCGGGATCGGCGCAGGCAGGGGTGACGGCGGGCAGCGCGGTCGCCGTCGGTCCTCGCGGCATCTCTTGGCGAACGACGTGGTGATGAGCTGCGAATCGACAGACGGGAGGCGCGGCTCACGAAGTCCGGGTGTGTCCACGGACCGATGTCTCTCATCGCCCGGTGGGGGCGGGCCACGACCGCCCTCCTCGCTTTGTCACTGGGCTGGGGCGCGGCGGGATGTCTCGATCCCAGCACCTTCACCGACGGCGGGGTCGATGCGTCGGCCGACGGCTTCGACAGCGCCGCCGTGCACGGCACCGGTGGGCAGGCCGGAAGCGGCAGCGCCGGGACCACCGGCGCGGCCGGCGCGGGACGGGCCGGCAACGGAGGTCGCGGCGGCAACGGGGCCGGCGGCGCCGCCGGTGCGGCTG
>CAZJMY010000567.1:0-1020 GCA_964546845.1 uncultured Myxococcales bacterium
GCTGGGCGACATGCGCAGCTACAACTTCGTGTTCGTGCTGACGCCCGACTTCGAGGGGTGGCAGGTGCGCATCCGCGCGATGGACTTCGACCAGCAGTCGTTCAACGGGCGGCGCACGTTCTACCTGCCGCAGTTCTTCCGGGAGAACCTTCCGCTGGTGCAGTTCACGACGAACCTGCTCGATCTGAAGACCGCCTACCAGTACCAGCGCGAGGAGCGGACGCTGCTGCTGCAGCGAGCCTCGGTGTCGCAACAGCGCCTGGACATCCTGCTGGACGCGATGCACGTCGACGTCATTGCCCCGCCCGAGAACGTGGTGCGGTTACGTCAGGAGCTGGCCGAGCACTTCGGCGCCGACGTGTTCCTGAGGTGCGAGTCGATGGCCGCGCTGATTCGCGAGAACATCCGCCAGATCCGGATGGAAGAGGCGCACGGGCGTAGCCGCGTCCCCGGCGGCTGACGCCGGCGTCAGTCCTGCGATCAGTACTGCGACAGGAAGGTCCAGACCTCTTTCGGCATCCAGGTCATGCTCTGGCCCGAGTCTCTGGGGGACGGCGTGTGGCCACCGTCGAACGGGCACCAGCGGACCGGATGCCCGTCCGAGCAGCCCGGGTACATGGAGCAGACGTGGCTGCCGGTGGACGGTTTGGGCAACGTCATGATGGTGCATCCGTTGGTCTTCGCGAAGGTGTCCGCGGTCGACGTCTGTCCGCCGGCCTCCTGAGACCCCAGCGACGCGAAGTACGGGATCGGCTGGCACGTCGTGGCGAGGGGCTGTCCCCCGGCGGAGTGCGCCGCCACGGCCCGGAAAACGCCCGGACGCGCGCACGCCAGCGTGTTGACCATGGCGCCGCCCATGCTGAAGCCCTCCGCCTCGACCCGCGACGTATCGATGCACAGATCGGCCTCGACCTGCTTCAGGATCTCGTCGGTGAACGCCACGTCCGCGCCGTTGGCGTTGTACCAGTAGTTGCTGTTGGTGGAACCCGAGTTCGCCGCCTGGCCGCTGGTGCCGTCGGG
>CAZJMY010000568.1:0-7468 GCA_964546845.1 uncultured Myxococcales bacterium
CTCGACCAGCGCGCGCGTCTGCTTCTTGATGCGGTCGTCGAAGGCGCCCGCGCAGCCGACCCACAGCAGGTACTCCGCGTCCGGGTGGTCGTCCAGCGTCGGGACGTCCATGCCGTCGGCCCAGTCCATGCGCTTGTCGGCCCCGATGCCCCACGGGTTGCCGTTGCGTTCCAGGTTGGTGAAGGTTCGCGCCAGGTCCGGCGGCACCTTCTCCTGGACCAGGACCAGGTTCTGCCGCATCTGGATGATCTTCTCCGGGTGCTCGATGAACACCGGGCAGACCTCCTGGCACGCGCCGCAGGTCGTGCACGCCCACAGCACGTCCTCGGTCGTGCGCCCCCCGATCAGCGGCAGCTTCTCGTCGCCCGCGTGCGGGTCCGCGCCCTGGCCGTGCTGGAAGCGGTCGATGAACGCGTCCAGCGGGCCCCGGTCGGGCATGTTCGACCGCAGATCGTCGCGCACGTCGTGAATGACCTGCATCGGCGACAGCGGCTTGCCGGTGTTGTAGGCCGGGCAGAAGTTCGTACAGCGCGCGCACTCGGTGCAGGCGAACCCGTCCAGCAGCGACTTCCAGGTGAAGTCGTTCCAGGTCTGGACGACGCCGGTGCCGGCGATGTCGTCCGCCTCCATGTTCAGCTTGGGGAGGACCCCACGCTGCCCCAGCTTGCGAAAGTAGATGTTCGGCAGCGCGGCCAGGATGTGACTGTGCTTCGAGTAGAGGAGGTAGTTCAGGAACGCCAGCAGGATGATGACGTGCGCCCACCAGCACGCCTCGGCGGCGTCGCCGTCGAGGCCGCGCATCCCGAAGTAGCTGACCATCAGCAGGCCGATCGCGCTGAGGATGGCGGCCGCGTCCCGGCTCATCGGGATGAGGCGCGGCTGCAGCACGATGCGCCGAAAGAACGCGAACCCGACCAGCACCAGCACCGCCGCGGAGAAGAGGTCGATGGTGTGGGCCAGGGCCGCGGCGGCCGGCTTGCCGATGATCACCGCCCACGAGAAGTCCGGAAATAGCCCCTGGGCCAGCGTCTCCACCGTCCCCAGGGTGATGACGATGAATCCCCAGAAGATGATGAAGTGGTACTTGCTGCCGAGCGCGCTGACGAAGCGCGGCCAGCGCTTGGCCGGGATGGACGTTTTCTCGACGACCTTTTTCTGGCCGAAGAAATAGGCGAACACCGAGGCGACCCGATCGTCGGGGCGATCGAACCGTGGCTCGGGACGGCCGGCCAGCAGCATCCGCGTGAAGCGCCGGAGCGTCCAGGCGAACATCCCGAGGGCGGCGGCCAGGAGCGCCGCGAAGAGGACGCGTTTCATGGGCGGGAGATGGTACCGCGAATGCGCTATAAACGCCGCATGGCCCTCGACCGCGAGCTGACCGACATCCTGGCGTGCCCCAAGTGCAAGGGGCCCTTGACCCTCCGCCCCGACGAGTCCGCCTTCGAATGCGCCGCCTGCAAGCTGGCCTACGCGGTGGTGGACGACATCCCGAATTTCATCATCGAAGAAGCCCAGGCGCTGTCTGGCTGAGACTGCCCGCCGCCCTCGGTTGAGCCGGAAGTGCGTGATTTTTTGCGCCGCCGCCCACCGAGATTACTATCCCAAATATGACCTCGGATCGACGTAGGACCGTCGAGGAACGACGACGGTGCGACCGCGTGCCGGCGGTCTTCGCGGTGAAGAAGGCGGTGGCGGCGACGGACGAGCCGCAGGCGGGCCTGGCGGGTCCCAAGAACCGGCACGTCCAGCTCTGCCAGGCCGAGGACATCGCCCCGGCCGGGATGACCATCAAGCGACCGCGCGGCAGCGCCGTGCAGCCCCGCACGGAGCTGGCGCTGTCGTTCTCGCTGCCCGGCTCGCACGAGGAGATCTCGGCGCGCGGTCTGGTCGTGACCGACGCCAACGTTGGGTCGTTCCGGCGGACGGGGGTTCGGTTCATCGCGCTTCGGCCCGAGCACGCGCAGCTGATCGCGGGTTACTGCCGCCGCGGCGCCAAGTAGCGAAGATAGGGCTCCGCTTCGCGGGGCGAGGCGGCCGTGGCGCTAGTTGCCGCCGATCAGGACGCGGCGGCCGAGGGAGATGCGGCGGACGGGGGCTTCGCCCAGCAGGCGGGCGGCGCCCCACGCCGACACCAGCTCCCCCTCGATCCCGAGGCCGGGCAGGTTCTCGCGTCCGACCAGCAGGAGGTTCTTGATGGCGGTGGCGTGCGGCAGGCCCGAGACGTCGAACGGGCCTTCCGCGGCGCGTCCGTAAAGCGGAGCGGGCGGCTGGACGCGGCCCGACGGCGGCGTCGTGCGCCCGGGCTTCGTCGCCAGCGGCCCCTCGGCCGCCAGCCCGTCGTGCGCGGAGGCGACCAGCGCGACGTGCTTGCCGAACCCCGGGTAGAGCTGCTCGACGGTCTGCAGCAGCCGTCCGCGTAGCGCCCGCAGGTAGGCCGGCCCCGCGTCCACCAGATGCGGCGGGACGGCGCACTCGATCCACAGCGGGACCCGCTCGGGCTCGCGCGCGTTCGGGCGGCCGACGGTGAGCGTCAGCGCGTTGTCCTCCCACAGCGGCCGCGACGGGTCGGTGACCGCCAGGACCCGGGGCGGTGTGCCCGCCGGAAGAGCCTTGGTCCCGACGATCAGCGCCAGCGCGTGCCGGTAGCCGGCGACGCGCAGCGGGCGGGTGCGGTCGCGGCTGGCGACGGTGTCCCCCTCGATCACCTGCAGGGCCGCCGCGCCGCCGGCCCACAGCAACCAGCGGCAGCCGATGGTCTCGTCGCGCGGGCTGACCCTCACGCCCACCGCGCGGCCGCGGCGCGAGACGACGCCGACCGGCTCGACGTGGCGCCGGCGTTCGCCGCCGAACGTCTCGAACCGGCCCAGCAACAGCTCTTGCAGCCCCGCCAGACCGCCGTCGACGACCTGCGGACCGCGCCGGGCCAGCGCGAAGGCCCGCGCCTCGGCCAGCGGACCGACGGCGCCCGGCGCGAGATCGACCGCCGCGGCGCCGGGGACCGCCGCGATGGTGCGCAGCGGGTGGTCGACGGCCAGCGGCGCCAGCGCGTCGGTGCCGGGCCGGGGCAGCAGGGACTCGATTCGGCCGACCTCGCGCCGCTCCCAGAACCCGTGCGGCGGCAGAGTCATCGCGGTGGCGAGGAGCGGCTCGACGGACCGGCCCCAGGCGTCCGCGCGCGCCAGCGGCGGCGCCACCGCGGCAACAGGCGCGCCGAACACCCGTCCCAGATCGCGCTCCAGGGCCGCCGCGTCGGGGGTGAGGTCGATGGCCTGGCGCCCGACCCACACGCGCACGGCGACCCCCGGGCTGGCGCGCCGCTTGAGCAGCGCGGTGAAGTCGAGCTCCTTCAGCACGCGGCTGACGTGCGGATCGTCCAGCGGGGGCAGGACGGCGGGCGCGCGCGACACGGGTGTCGCTCCGGCGTCGAGCGTGCCATTCACGGCCTCCTCGCCGATCAGCAGCACGCGGAAGCCGCGGCGGGCCAGCAGCGCCCCGGCCGTGAGCCCCGCCAGATCGCCGCCGCAGACGACGACGTCGTAAAAGTTGGTGTCGACCATGCCGCCCGCGCCCTCAGAGGCTGCGCAGCGGTTCGGTCCCCGGCGTCACGCCCAGCACCCGCACGCGACGCCCCTCGAGGACGACCCGCCGCTCGGCGATCGCGCGCACGACGACCGGCAGCAGGCGGTGCTCCTCGGCCAGGATCCGCACCCGCAGGTCCTCGTCGTCGTCGTCGTCCATCACCGGGACCGCCGCCTGCGCGATGATCGGCCCGGTGTCGACGCCGTGATCGACGAAGTGGATCGTGCAGCCCGCGATCTTCACGCCGGCCTCGAAGGCCTGGCGCTGCGCCTTGACGCCCGGAAACGCCGGGAGCAGGGCGGGGTGGATGTTGATGACCCGCCCCGGAAAGGCGTCCAGCAGATCCTTGCCCAGCACGCGGTTGAAGCCGGCCAGCACGACCAGGTCGGCCTGGTGCGCCCGCAGCGAGTTGACCAGCGCGCGATCGAACGCGCCCCGGTCGCTGTAGTCGCGGTGATCGACGACGAACGTCGGCAGCGCCGCGAGCTTGGCCCGCGCCAGGGCAGGGCAGTCGGGGACGTTGCAGCCCACGGCCACCAGCTGCGCCGGCCCCAGCTCGCCGCGCTGTCCGCGATCGATCAGCGCCTGCAGGTTGGTTCCGCTGCCCGAAACGAGGACCGCGACGTTCATGCGCGCAGGAACTCGACGGGCGCGTCCGGCGCGTCAGCGGCGGCGACCTGCCCGATCGCGAACACCTTCTCGCCGGCCCGTTCCAGCGCCGTGGTCGCCTCGGCCGCGCGATCGGCGGGAACGCAGACGACCATCCCGATGCCCATGTTGAAGGTGCGGCGCATCTCTTCGGGCGCCACGCGGCCGCCGCGGGCCAGCAGCTCGAAGATCGGCGGGACCTCCCAGCTCCCCTCGCGCAGCTGCAGCTTCAGCCGCGCGCCGTCGGGGATCATGCGCGTCGGGTTGTCGACCAGGCCGCCGCCCGTGATGTGCGCCGCCCCGTGAAGCAGATCGGCCTGCGCCAGCGCCTGCAACGCGCGCACGTAGATGCGCGTCGGCCGCAGCAGCAGGTCTCCCAGCGGCTCACCGAGACCGGGAGGCGCGGCGTCCAGCGACAGGCGCATCTCGTCCAGGAACACCTTGCGGACCAGCGAGTAGCCGTTCGAGTGAAACCCGGAGGACGCGAGCCCCAGCAGCCGGTCGCCCGGCCGGATGCGCGTGCCGTCGACGCGCCGGCTCTTCTCGACGACGCCGACGCAGAAGCCGGCCAGGTCGTACTCGCCGTCGGCGTAGAAGCCGGGCAGCTCGGCGGTCTCGCCGCCCAGCAGCGCGCACCCCGCCGCCTGGCACCCGTCGGCGATGCCGGCGATCACGCGCTCGGCGACACCGACCTCCAGCTTCCCCGACGCGAAGTAGTCCAGGAAGAACAGCGGCTCGCCGCCGCAGACGACCAGGTCGTTCACGTTCATGGCGACCAGGTCGATGCCGACGGTGTCGTGGCGCCCGGTCAGGAACGCCAGCTTCAGCTTGGTGCCGACCCCGTCGGTGCAGGAGACCAGCAACGGCTCCTTGTAGCGCGTGGGGAGCGCGCACAGACCCGCGAATCCACCCAGTCCGCCCATCACCTCCGGGCGGTGGGTCCGGCGCACGTGGGACTTGATCCGCTCGACCAGCTCGTCGCCGGCGTCGATGTCGACGCCCGCGTCGCGATAGCTGAGCCCGGCCCGCGGCGTTCCGCTTCCGGCGGTGCTCACGCTTGTTCGCCGTCCACGGCGGCCGCCGCGCGGCGCCCGCTGCTCGCGTTGCTGATCGGCAGCGACCCGAACCGCTCGACGAAGCCCTTCAGCAGGCGGTCCAGCTCGGCCCGGGGGCTGGCGGACTCGGCGAACCGGATCCAGCGCGCGCCGGCGCTGACGGCCCGCTCGATCTGACGCGCGCCGCGCCCCTCGACGAACCGGCGCAGCGTCTCGTCCGGGTCGGAACAGGCGTAGAGAACCATGGCGCTGCGGCCAACGCGGTAGTCCATCACGCCCTCGGCGCGGGTCTGCAGGACACCGGCTGCGTCGGGAGCCGCCGTTCGGGCGTCCGTTATCTTGTGCCAAACTCCGAAATGCACGGGCGGCAGCATAACAAACCGGGCGGCACCCGGGTCGATGATCCGGCCGCCTCCGTCTGTTATTCTCCCCGCCGGCGATGGCCTGGTACAAACGCGAAGATCGCGAAGACGAGCTTTCCGAGGAGAAACGCAGTGTCCCGGCAGGGGTTTTCACCAAGTGCCCGGGGTGCCGCGCGGCGCTGCTGACGGCTGACCTCGAGAAGAACGACATGGTGTGCCCGCAGTGCGAGCACCACTTCCCGATGACGGCGATGCGGCGGCTCCAGCTGCTGCTGGACCCGGACAGCTTCGTAGAAGCCGACGCGAGCATGGAGAGCGTCGACCCGCTCGGCTTCCGTGACCAGAAACGCTATGCCGACCGGCTGCGCGCGGCGCGTCGCACCGCCGGCGGGGCTGATGCGCTGCTGGCAGGGTCGGGGCGCATCGAAGGCGCGCCGGTCGAGGTCGGCATCTTCGTGTTCGAGTTCATGGGCGGCTCGATGGGCTCCGTCGTCGGTGAGAAGGTGACCCGCGTCTTCGAGCGCGCTCTCGAGCGGCGCTCGCCGGCGATCGTGTTCTCGGCGTCGGGCGGCGCCCGCATGCAGGAGGGGGTGCTCTCGCTCATGCAGATGGCCAAGACGTCGGCGGCGCTGGGGCGGCTGCGCGAGGCGGGGCTGCCTTACCTCTCGGTCCTGCTGCACCCGACGACGGGCGGCGTGGCCGCCAGCTTTGCGATGCTCGGCGACGTGATCCTGGCCGAGCCGAAGGCGCTGATCGGGTTCGCCGGCGCGCGCGTCATCCAGAACACGATCCGGCAGCGGTTGCCGCCCGGTTTCCAGCGGGCCGAGTTCCTGCTGGAGCACGGGTTCCTGGACACGATCGTCCACCGCCGCGACATGCGCGCGACGCTGGGCCGCCTGGTGCGGTTCCTGGGTCCGCAGCCCGCGGTCGCGCCCGCGTCCGCCTAGGGCGGCATGGGGACGGCGCCGTCCGCGTACGCCCAGCTGCTGGCGCGGCTGGACCTGGCCGCGGGCTCGCTGGGCGTCGAGATGGGGCTCGACCGCGTCCGGCGCGCGCTGGCGGGGCTGGGCGACCCGCAGCGACGCTACCTCACCGTGCAGATCGCCGGGACGAACGGCAAGGGCTCGACGGCCGCGATGGCCGAGGCAATCCTGCGGGCCGCCGGGCTGCGCACGGGCCTCTACACGTCCCCGCACCTGGCCCGCTTCACCGAGCGGATCCGGGTCGGCGGGCGCGAGGCCGACGGCGATCGGCTGGCGGCGCTGGACCTCCGGGTCCAGGCCTGCGGGGAGCGGCTCACCTACTTCGAGATCGCGACCGTGCTCGGCTTCCTGGCGTTCGCGGAGGCGGGCGTCGACGCCGCCGTGCTGGAGACAGGCCTCGGCGGGCGGCTGGACGCGGTCACCTGTTGCGAGCCGGTGGCCACCGCCATCACGTCGATCGGGATCGATCACACGGAGTATCTGGGCCCCACGCTGGCCGACATCGCGGGCGAGAAGGCCGGCATCCTCAAGCCCGGCGTCCCCTGCTTCGTCGGCCGCGTCCCGGGTGAAGCGGCGGCCGTCATCCGCGCGCGCGCGGCCGCCGTCGGCGCGCCGCTGCGCTGGCTGGACGCCGATCTCCCCGCGCCCGCCGCGCAGGTCGGGCTGGCCGGCCCGCACCAGGCGGACAACGCGGCGCTGGCGGCGGCGCTGGCGCAGGCCGTGGCCGCCCGGCTCGGGCGCCCGCTGGAGGCGCCGGCCATCGCCGCGGGCCTCGGCGGCGTGCGCTGGCCGGGACGGCTGGAACGCCTGGCCGACGATCTGTGGGTCGACTGCGCGCACA
>CAZJMY010000569.1:0-2066 GCA_964546845.1 uncultured Myxococcales bacterium
TCGCGGAACACGGCCGCCCCTTTCGACCCGTGCTGTTTTCGCTTCTCGGCCCCCTTGGTCGAAAAGATCTTCAGGAACTGTTCGAAGTTCTCCACCTTGGTCGTCGCGAGCATCATGTCGGTTCTCCTTTGTGATGGGTCATGTCGGGTTGAGCGAAACAGGTCATCAGACGACGGCGCGCATCCGGCTCGTCTCGCCGGCGCCGGGAACGTGGGCCTCCTGCGGATCGACGGGGCCGAGCTCCTTCATGATCCGGAAGCGGCCTTCGCGGGCCTGCGCGATGTACATGTTCAGGCGCACGTGGTGCTGGCCGGGAATCATCTGGGCTGGCCCGCCCGGGCCCTCGGCGATCGTCGCGTGCTCGAGTGCCCTGATGACGTCCGCCTGCACGAGCGAGCCCGCCTCCTCCACCGCGGCCGCCCAGAGCTTCAGACCCCGGTAGAGGCCTGAGCACGCGCCACCACCGGTGAACTTGGCGGCTCCGGGATAGCGCTGTTCGTAGCGGGCGAGCAGGCGGCGGCTGAACGGATCGCCGACGGCCTGGTAGTAGTCGAGGCAGCCATAGAGCCCCTCGACGTGCGCCGCCGGCACCATGTTCAGGAAGTTCTCGTCGAAGTAGGTGCACACCAGCCGGCCTCCACGCGCGGCGTAGCCGGAGGCGTGAAGCTGCTCCAGAAACGGCGTGACGCCCGGGGGGACGATCGTGTTGAAAACCACCTCGGCACCGCTGGCGGTGATCTTCTCGACGGTTTCGCGGTAGTCAGCCCGGTCGAGCGGAAAGTATTCCTCGCCGACGATCGCGCCTCCGTTGGCCACGACCACCTCCCGCACCCTCTTGTTCAGCACGCGTGGCCAGATGTAGTCGGCCGACGGCAGGTAGAACTTCCTGGCGCCGGTCTGCTGCATCAGCCAGGGGATCAGCGGGTCGACCTGCTGCGCGGGCACCGGGCCGGTGCAGAAGATCAGCGGGTCGCACTCTTGCCCCTCGTATTGCTCTGGGTAGATGTAGAGCTTCTTCCCCTTCACGACGGCGGGCCCCTTGATGGCCTGCCGGGTCGAGCTGTAGATGCCGCCGAAGAGGACGTCGACGTCGTCGTGCTGAACCAGCTTGGTGGCCTTCGCCTCGGCGACGCTGTCGATCGTGGCGCTGTCTTCCAGGTACAGCGCAAGCTGGCGCCCCAGCAGGCCGCCCGCCGCGTTGTTGTCGTCGACGACCATCCGCGCGACATTCGCGTTGGCGATTCCGACGAACGACAGCGGACCGGTCTGGTCCGCGATCACACCCACCTTGATGGGTGAGCCCTGCGAGTGATTCTTCATGGCGCTCTCCTTGCCGTGCCCGGGCCCCCATGGCCCGGTTCACGTTCGGAGAGTGCCGGCGACCGCCCGGCCGCACATGGGGAAGATTCCCTATGCGGTCAACGATTCGTGCTGGACCAGGCCGCGCTCGAGGGCGTACAGCGCCGCGCCCGCTCGGGTGGTCACGCCGATCTTCATGTAGAGGCTCTGGATATGGTTGTCGGCGGTCTTGGTCGCGATATCCAGCTTGCGCGCCGCCTCCTTCGTCGTGTCGCCGGCCGCGATGAGCCGCAAAACCTCGATCTCGCGTGGCGTCAGTCCCGCGAGCCGCTCGGGCGCCGCCCGGCGCGCGGGCTGTCCGGCGCTGGCAAGGACCGCTTCGACCGCGTCGGGGCAGAGCCGTCCTTCCTTGACGGAGCTGCGGAGCTTGGCGGCCGCGGCGGCGTCGCTGCCGGCGGGCCGGTGAGGACGCGGCTCGCGCGCGGTCTGGAACGCCTCGGCGGCGGCCAGAATACGCGCGGCGGGCGAAAGATCCGGCCCGCGCGAGTTGCGGTAGTAGCCGCTGCCGTCGAGGCGCTCGTGATGACGCTGGACCAGGGCGGCGACCAGCCTGCCCTCGCGGCCCAGCGACACCAGCGCGCGCTCGCCGTGGTACGGGTGAAGGCGGGCGGCGTCGGTCTCGCGCTCGGTCAGCGCGCCACCCCGCATCCAGGTCGCGACGGGCACCGCCAGCTCCCCGATGTCGTGGCTGTAAGCCGCCCAGCGCA
>CAZJMY010000570.1:0-7754 GCA_964546845.1 uncultured Myxococcales bacterium
GCGCGTGTGGCAGAACATCGCCGCCGAGGTGCGCGCCCACCGCCCCGGCGCCGCGCTGGCGACGACGGCGGCCGTGACCTCGTTGGAAGAGGCGCGGCGCCGCGGCTTCTACCAGATCTGCGGCTGGCTGGTGGCCGTCGCGCTGCTGGGCCTCTATCTCTACGCGTTCCCGTTCGACTTCCGCCGCCGGCAGCCGGGCGGGCTCGGTACCTCGGGCGAGCCCGAGACCGCCCAGCGCGGCGACAGCCTCGGGCCGGCCGGGCAGCTGGCGCCCGGCCATTGACCGGACGCCCGCCGCTACGACACGCCGAACGGCTGTGACTGGAAGGTGTCGAGCACCAGCGTGCTGAGGCGGCGCCGGACCAGCACGACGCCCACGCTGGCGGTCAGCGCGCAGGCGACGACGTAGCCGACCACCGGGAACCAGCCCGCCGCCCAGGCCGCCAGCGTGAACGCCGCCTCGCCCGCCAGAAGCCCCGTCGAGATCAGGAGCGCGTCGCGCCGCAGATCGAAGTAGTAGAGCAGCAGCACCTCCAGCAGCGTCAGCATCTGAGCCGCCGCGCCGATGGCCGCCATCCGGAACAGCGGCGTCGCGTCGGGCGACAGGCCGACGGCCTTCACCAGCAAGGGCGCCGCCGCGATCGCGATGCCGCTGGCCGAGGCCTGCACGATGCCGGCGCCGCGCAGGATGCGCTTGGCCTCGACGGAGATGCGGTCGGCCCGCTCCTTGAGCTGCTTCAGCGACGCGCCCACCTCGATGTCGGCGTAGAAGGCGCGGAACCGCTGGTAGAACGAGGTCTCGATCTGCACGTAGATCCAGGCAAAGGCCGGGATCACCGAGAACCAGGCAATGGCCGCGATGGCGGCGTAGAACGCGGCCGCGTCGCCGCCCATCACCAGGTAGACCACGATCTTGTCGGCCCAGATCGACAGGTAGTAGGCCAGCGCCGACAGCGCGAGCAGCCGGTATTCACGAAAGGCCGGCAGCAGCTGGGCCCCCTCGTCGGCGCGGCCGGGCACGGCCCGCGCGATCCCTTGCACCAGCATCCCCAGCGTGGCCAGCTGCCCGGCCGCGAACCCGTAGAGGTAGCCGGCCGGGCCGAAGCCGAACGACCGATCGAATACCCAGGCTGCCAGCAGGCTCAGCGGGGCGCCGATGCCGAACGCTCGCAACACCACGACCGGCGAGGTCATGCCGCCGCCGACCGACAGCATCAGCCACTGCGCGCCGACGATCGCGCACAGCGGCGCGCCGACGACCGCCAGCGCCAGCGGCAGCCGCATGAGCGCGACCACCACGATGCCCGTCGCCGCGAACATGAGCAGCGTCAGCGCGGTCGCCCGGCGCAGCGGCGCGCCGATCTTCTCGACGTGGTGGTCGTACAGCCGATCGGCCGTGTAGCGCGAGACCACCACGTGCACGGGGGCCGACAACACGACGGTGACCGCGTACACGACGGTCAAGAAGCGCTCGATGACCTCGAAGTCCGTGCCGCTGCGTCGCGCGACGAGGCGCAAGCTGGTCAGCACCGCCGTCGTCAACAGCCAGGGCGCGCTGGTGACGGCCACGCCCGTCAGGTACGCGCCGATCGTGCCGGCCAGCGACCCGCGGTCGATCATTCGTTGCAGCTTCCAGCCGATTCCCGCCACGTTCTAAGCCTCCGCCGTCGCGCCGGGCGCGCCGCTGACCACCGTCCCCGCCGGCCCGCCTGCCCCCATCGACGCGTAGAGCGCGCGATACGAGGCCAGCATGTCTCGCCGTTGATAGAAGGTCGTGACCCGCTTGCGCCCGGCGGTGCCCATCCGCCGCCGCAGCTTGGGATCGCGGGCCAGCGCGATCAGCGCCGTGGCCGTCTCCTTGGGGATCGCGACGCGCGTGACGAAACCGCTGGGCCCGATGGCGCGGTCCGCGGGCGTCCGCCCCTCGATCATCTCGCGGCAGGCGCCGACGTCGGTGGCGATGACCGGGACGCCGCAGGCGTAGGCCTCCAGGATGACCAGCGGCTGCCCCTCGCTGAAGCTGGTCAGCACGACGACGTCCAGGTCCGGGTAGATCTTCGCCGGCGGCATCGGCCCCAGGAAGCGGATCTGCTCGGTGCGGCCCAGGCGCGCGACCAGGTCGCGGCACCGGCCCGCGTAGCCGCCGTCTTCGTCCATCGGACCGATCACGCGCACGTCCAGCTCGACGGACCGCAGCGCCTCGTCGCAGGCGCGGATGAAGGTGATGAGGTCCTTGATGGGGACGACGCGTCCGACGAACCCCACCCGCATGGGGGGCGGCCGCAGCTCGATGACGTCGTCGCCCGCCGCCACGGCGGCGTCCTCCTGCAGCAGCGGCGGCGGATCCGCCGGCAGGTCGACGCCGTTCGGGACGATGTCGATCTTCTCGATGGGCGCGCCGTCGGCGATCTGCTTCTTCCGGTTCACGTCCGACAGGGTCAGGATGCGGGTCGACTGCGCGTAGGTGATGCGCGACAGCCCGCGGAAGAAGCGCGACCAGATCCGGCGCAGCGGCGAGATGCGCGGCGCCCAGGTCGCGGTGCGCAGGCCGAACCCGCCGTCCTCGGCGTCGGCAGCGTCGCGGATCCAGTCGGCGCGCGCCAGCTCCATGTCCCGCTCGCGCGAGTAGATCCCGTGCTCGGTCAGCGCCATCGGCCGTCCCGTGCGGTGGCTCCACACCGACGCGACCAGCCCCGCGTACCCGGTCGAGACCGCGTGGTAGCAGGCCGCTTCGACGACGGGCGCCGCGAGCAGGCGCAGGACCGGCACGTGGATCGCGCGGTAGTGCCAGAACAGATCCAGAAACGGCGCCTCGGCGGCGATCTGCTCGGCGATGTTGGTCAGCAGATCGAAGCTGGCCCGCCCGTACAGAAACTCCGGCATGCCCAGATCGTTCGTCGCCAGGTCCGCCAGGATGCCCCGCCAGATCTCCGGGTCCGGGTCGTCCTCCAGATGCATCCGCCGCAGCCCCTCCAGCACGCGCGGCGTGGTCGCGCGCGCGTCGACGGCCGAGCGCAGCCGCCGGATCTCCTCGCGAAGCTCGGCGCGCTGGTCGCCGTCCAGCGGCGGCTTGGCCGTCTCCTGGCAGAACACCCGATGCAGGCCGACGACGTTCTCGGGCAGCTGGTAGCGCGGGTCGCCGCAGGCCGCCGGGTGCGACCCCACGTTCAACACCGCGAACCGCAGCTCGGGATGGCCGCGGATGATGTCGTGCACCCAGGACGAAACGCCGCCCGAGACGAAGGGGTACGTCCCCTCGACCAGCAGGCAGACGTCGGGGATGGCGCTAGGACTTGTCAACAGGGACCTCCCGTGTGCCGGCGGGCGCCGGGACCTGAACGACGCCGACGGTGACGCTGACGCCGTTCGTGCCGCGCCGGTGCAGACCGGACAGACGGCGCGCGGCGGACAGCTTGCGGTGAACGGCCAGCGGCGGCGGCGCGGCCGGGTGATAGCTGGCCAGCGCCGACGGACTCTCCCAGGGCAGGGCGTGCGTAGCCAGCACGGCCTCGTCGCGCAACGCCAGGAGCACGCTCTTCGCCTCGACGCCCACCCGGTCGACGGCCTCGTCGATGGCGGCCAGCGCCGCGTCGGGGCGCAGCACCGCCAGCTCGAGGCGGGCGCGCCCGATCACCAGCTCGCCGGCGCGCGCGGGATCGGCGGCCGCTGCCGCCGCGTAGAACTGCCGCGCCTCGTGGGCCAGCGACGGCACCAGCGCCGGTTCGGCCAGCCCGGCCTCGATGGCGTCCGTCGCCAGCTCGGCGGCGTCCTGCGCGTCGTCGGCCGATGGCTTGCGCGCGACGGCCTGGCGCAGCTGCGCCAGGCGCGTCTCGAACGAGGCCGTCATCTCTTCCAGCGCCAGCGCCGCCTCGACGGCCAGATCGGGATCGGCCGCGCCCAGCGCCCAGCGCAGCAGCGCGACGGCGTCGGCGTCCGCGCGCCGGGTCAGCGTGGCGATGATGGCGCGGCGTTCGTCGATGCTTCCGGTCAGCAGCGCCTCGCAGCACGGCAGCGCCTCGCCCAGCCGGCGCAGCTCCTCGGCGCGCAGCGGCTCGACCTCGGGAGCGACGGCGTTCGGATCCGCCTCGACCACCTCACCGCGCCCGGCGGTACCCAGCGCGATCGCCGCCAGCGGCGCGCCGGCGACGGGGATGGCGAACGTGAACGCCGCGCCCAGCCACCGTTCACTGCTGGTCAACGACCGCCACAGCAGGATCGGCATCACCGCTGCGACGTGCAGACCCCCGGCGAGCAGCGCCCCCCCGTGCAGCGGACGCAGCACGATCAGCGCGACCGCAGCGAGATCGAAGACCGCCGCCAGCACCCACGGCACGACGGGCAGCGGGCGGTGGCGCAACACCGCGACGTCGATCGTGCGGCTCGCGGTGCGCCCGCCCGCCGTCACCCCGTCGAGGTAAGGGGTCCCGGCACCCTGCCCGTCCACCTTCAGGTCGGGCAGTGTCTTCGCGTGGGTCGTATGTAACGCCATCGTTAGATCGTGACCAGTGAGAGGCCACGCCCCTCGGTGCCGATCGCCTCGGTCTCGCCGGGACCCATCGCCGTCGAGTCGGCCGCAGGCGCGGCGAGCTGGCCGAGACGGCCGCCGCCCAGCGCGCCGCCGTCGGCGCCCGAGCGCGCCTTGTCGAACGCCGGCGCCAGCCACTCGGCGACGACCGCCAGGTCGCGCAGCGCCGCCGCGCCCATGCGGGAGGCGCCGCGCGCCACCAGCACACCCACCGAGATGCCGTCGACGACGATCGGCGCGGCCAGGTCGCTGTCCGTGGGCCCGGCGCCCGTCAGCTCGACGGCGCGCACGGGACGTCCGCTGCGCAGCGCCTCGGCGGCCGTCGCGTCGGGCACGTCCGAACCGCCCGCCGCGTGCCAGGCGCCGGCCGACGCGAGCGTCGACAGCGGCATCGAATCCGAGGACGCCAGCTCCACCGCCGCCGCGCGCGCGCCCAGGCGCGCCACCACCAGCGACAGCGCCGCCTCCGCCGCAGCCAGGCGATCGCCGGTCTCGATCTTGCGGGCCACGTCGCGCAAGAACGTCAGCGACAGATCCAGGCGATCGTTGCGGGCGCGCAGCGCGAGCGCCGCCTGCCGCAGCTCGCCCAGCGCGGCGGCGTCGCGGTTGGCCTTGGCGGCCACCCCCTCCAGCTTCTCTTCCAGCGCGCGGGCGTGACGCTCGTGAACCGATGCGATCCACCCCACGATCAGCGCTCCGGCCAGCGCGCCCAGCTCGGACGGCGTCGCCAGCGCCTTCAGCGCCAGCGCGGGCGCCGTCCGCCACGAGCCTCCCAGCAGCGCCAGCGCCGCCCAGGCCACCGGCGCGCTGGCGACCATGCCGCGCACGCCGTAGCGCGCCGACAGCGCCAGCACGACCAGCCACACCGGGTGGGGGCACAGCTTGCCAATCCCCAGGTGCGGCTCGCCCGACGCGACCGCCGTCCCGGCCAGGACGATGGCCGTCCCCGCCGCCGCCTCGATCCACAACCTCTTGTTAGAGATCTGCATGGAAGGTGACCCATCCGATCTGAAGGGTTCCGGGCAACCCAATCGTGGTTTGGTGGACGATGTCGTACGTGACCAGAAGGCGCGTGGACCAGGACGACGCGATGACGAGAGCCCCGCCCCCTTGCGTGAGCGTCTGGTTCTGCACGTTGTCGTACCCGAGGCCGCCGTGCAGCTCGAACCCGGCGCGGCCGCCGGCGACCACCTTGCGGAAGATGAAGGTGCCGTTGTCGATCGACGCCCTCGAATACAGCGAGATGCGGCTGTAGAAATTCGGCGGCAGGTCGGCCCACAGCTCGTAGTGGCGGTAGGCCAGCACGCCGGCGTCGGTCAGCGCCGTGCGGCGCACCATGCGCTCGTCCAGCGATTCGCCGCGCACGACGCGCTTGCCGTCCGTCCACAGGTTGAAGTCCAGGCCCGCCCAGGCCAGCGTCTGGTTCGACGTCGGGGCCGGATCGCCCGCCATCAGTGGCCGCAGCATGAGGCGCCGTTCCTGGATGCCGCCGTCGAACAGCACGATGCGATCCTTCGGGAACAGGAACAGGTGGCCGGTGACGCCGGTCATCGTACCGCCCTCGTGGATCGTGACGGGCGCGTCGTTCCACTCCTCGTTCAGGTCGCCGTGGATGTTGACCTGAACGTTGTCGCCGAACGGCGAGTCGAGCTCGGCTTGGCCGCCGAGCCCCCAGGTGCTGGTGAATCCAGGGATGGCCCGGCCGTCCGCGTCTTCGCCGATGGTCGACGAATAGCGTCCGTCGGCGCCCAGCAGCAGGGAGCCGCCCGAGTGGTGACCGAGCATGACGTAGCCGCCGAGCCCCGTGACGGTCCCCGCCTCGCGGACGACGTTCGCGCCGACCACCTGATTCGCATGCCAGTCCTGAGACGAGTCGTGCCACGCCAGCAGCCCCGCCTGGTGGTGGGCGCCGAACGGGACGGCGCCGCCGGCCTGCGCCCGCCACGACCAGGCCTGCGGGTCCGAACGCAGCTGGCCGCCGCCCCCCACCTCGGGCGTGCTGCGGTAGCGCATCCGCTCGTACGAGGTCACCAGCGTCGTGTCCGCGCCCTCACCGGTGGAGGCGGTTTCCGCCAGCGCCGCGTGGTACTGCACGCTCGCGTCGCGGAAGTTGGCGGCCCGCTCCAGCGCGCGGCCGTAATCCTTCTTGTGAACCGTGGTCGGCAGGTCCTCGGCCAGGCTGCGCCGGACCTCCAACTCGCCTTTCAGGTCCCCGTCGGCTTCCAGCGCCCACGCCAGCATCTCGCGCCCGCGCACGTTCTTGGGGTCCAGGGTCAGATACCGCTTCAGCACGCGCGCGCCCCCCTCCCAGTCCTTGTTCATCAGGTGGGCATCCGCTTGGTTCAGGGCAACCTCTTCATCGAACTTGGGGGCAGGGGGCAACATCGACTCGTAGAGCCGATCCGCCAGGACGACGTAGCCCTTCCGGGCCTGGATGCGCGCGAGCCACAGCTTCTGCGCGCGATCCGTCGGGTTGGGGCCGATCTCCAGCTCTGCGATGTGGTGCTCGCGCTCGGCCTCTTCGTCACGGCCCAGCGTGTACAGCGCCTCGCCGCGCAGGTAGTGAAGCTCGGGGTCGTGCTCGTGCCCGCCGAAGTGGTGGGCCTTCTCCAGCGCTTCGGCCGCGTACTCGAACTTGCCGGCCGCCTCGGCGGCCCGGGCGGCGTCGCGCTCCGCCGAGGCGTCGTAAGGCAACGCCTTCAGGATCTGTTCGAATTCCGCGCGCGCCTTCTCCATGTCGCCGCGGGCCAACGTTTCAGTCGCCTGCTTTCGAAGCTCCTCGATCTTGTGGGCCTCGTCGGGCGGCAACGGCTTCTGTCCCGTCAGCGGGCGCTCTTGCGCCTGGGCGCTGGAAACCAGCAGTAAGTAGAGGACCCCAGCGGCAAAAACGGCGGACGTCGCGCGGGTCAGGCAAGTGCGGACGGTCGTCCGGACGGTCGTCGTCGTGACAGCCACGGCGGCAACAAGCTGCAACCACCATGCCCGGAACTCATCGGCGCGCGCCCGGTGATTTCGGGGGTGTTCTCAGCGATCGGACTAGAGAACGTGTCACGACGTCGTAACGCGCCCACGGCTGAGGGTTACCCGCCGGCTTGACAGCCCAACGGCAGACCCTACGTTGCGATCGTTTTTACTCATCCACGGAGGCGATCATGCGCAAGTTGCAGCAGGGCGGAATGTTTGTGTTGGCGTTGGCTCTCGCAGTCCCCAGCTTTGTCGCGGTGCGGTC
>CAZJMY010000571.1:0-2244 GCA_964546845.1 uncultured Myxococcales bacterium
CGCGCGGCAGCGCATACAGGCCGAGCGACACGTTCGTGTTCCCGACGTCGACGGCCAGAAGGAGCTCGGCCTCGTTCGGAGGCATCCCTCTAGGGTAACATGCGCCTCCATGCCGCCCCAGGCCGGTCCGGTCAGCGGTGCCGCCGCCGGCGCAGAGGCGCGGGCCACGGCGCGGCCACGATACCGGTCGCTGGCGATCCTGGGCGGCCTCACGGTCTTCGCGCTGGCGCTGTTCGCGGCGTTCTGGCTGATCGACTACTTCCTGATCGACGCCGGTGCCGCTCACCGCAAGGACGGTCCCGTCGGCCAGCTGTTCGACTACGACGCGCAGACCATGCAGAACGCGCTCGGCAGCCTGTCGCAGGTGATCGCGTCGGTGCTCGGCATCGCGATCACCGTGGTGTCCATCGTCGTGCAGCTGGCGGCGACGCGCTACACGCCGCGCGTGGCCGACCTGTTCTTTCGCGACCGGATCAACATCGGCGTGATGGGCTTCTTCGTCGTCGCGTGCGTCGAATCCGTGTGGGTCAGCTTCGTCGTGCGCGCCGATTACGTGCCGCAGGCGACGGTCACGCTCACGGTCGTCATGTCGTCGGCCAGCCTGCTGCTGCTGGTCCCGTACTTCGCCTACGTGTTCGACTTCCTGGACCCCGAGAAGGTCATCGCGCGCATCGGCCAGCAGACGCTGGACCGGGCCACGACCAGACAGGAACCCTCGAAGGGTTCCTTGAACCTCCCGCGACGACTCCGCTGGGCAAAGCCCAGCTCCGTCAACGCGTCGGCGAACGCGGGGGCGCGCCGGCGCAGCTTCACCGATCGCCAGGCGCAAGCCGTGAGCGGCCTCGCTCACCTGGCCGACATCGCGGTGAACGCGATGGGGCAGAAGGACAAGGTGATCGCGTCCGACGCGTCGGCCGCGCTGCGCCGCCTGCTGGTCGACTATCAGACCCGCAAGGAGAGGCTGGAGCCGGAGTGGTTCGCGATCGGCGCGCCGCTGCAGGCCGACCCGGATTTCGTGGCGCTGGCGGACGACTCCCTGCAAGAGCTGGCGCGCAACCGCACCTGGCTGGAGTGGAAGGGGCTGCGGCAGGTGCGCGAGGTGTTCGGCGCAGCCCTGTCCAGCGTGCCCGAGATGGCGCACGTGGTCACCATCGACACGCGCTACGTGGGCGAGGCGGCGCTGGCGGCGGGCAACCGCGACGTGTTCGCGATGGTGGTGAAGTTCATGAACACGTACCTGCGCGCGGCCCTGAACGCGCGCGACGTGCGCACCGCTTACAACGTGCTCAATCAGTACCGGCAGCTGGCGGAGGCGCTGCTCGCCGCCCCGCGGGACGCCGACCGCTGGTCCAGCACGACGCTGGTCGAGGTTGCCGCTCACTTCAAGTACTACGCCCGACTGGCGCACGGTAACGGCCTGGGCTTCGTGACCGAAACCGCCGCCTACGATCTGTGCGCGCTGTGCGAGGCCGCCAGCGCTCACCAGTCCGACTGCCAGGATCGCCTGCTGCAGATCTTCCTGCAGATCGACGACGCCCCCGAGACGCCCGACGAAGAGCGGGCGCTGCGCGGCGTGCGCAAGGCGCAAGCCAAGCTGGCCACCTACTACCTTTCGGCGGGCGAATCGGCGCGCGCGCAGGCGATCTTCGACGACATGGCCGCCGAATCCCCCGAACGCCTGCGGTCGATTCGCGACGAGATGCTGGCCGTCACCGCCAAGGACTTCTGGGAGGTCGTCGACCGCGGCGCCAACTTCGACTACCTCCCCGCCCCCCGCAAGGACCACCTGCGCGCCTTCTTCTCCCGCTTCCCCTCCCTCTCTTAACCCGTCCCCGTCCTCGTCCTCGTCCCCGTCCCCGTCCCCTACCGCGGATTGGGCGCCGCCGCCCCCCCCAGCGCCGCGATCTCCTCCGCCCCCAGCGCCCGGTTGTAGATCGCGACGTCGTCCAGCGCCCCAAGGAACGGAAATGCCGCGCCCTGTTGCGGCAGCGTCGAGCGGCCGATGTTCAGCGTCGTGCTGCCGGCCAGGATGCCCGTCGAGACCGGCATCGTGATCGGCGGCGCCGCGCCGACGTACAGCTGCAACGTGCCCGCCTCGCCGTCCACCACGGCGGCCACGTGCGTCCAGACGTCGGGGACCAAGCAGCCGCAGAACACGTTCCAGAAGACTTGTGGCGCGTTCACGGCGTAGCGGAACGCGTAGGTCGGCGGCCCGCCGTTGCCCCCCAGCGTGTACAGAGCCCA
>CAZJMY010000572.1:0-2176 GCA_964546845.1 uncultured Myxococcales bacterium
CCGGCCCGCGCCGGCAGGCGGCCAGCGCCACCAGCAACAGGGCTGATCCCGTAATCTTTCTACGACCCAAGTCGACCCTAGTCGCCCCTTGCTGGCGCCGATCATACTATCCGCCGGACGCGACATGGCCGCCGAACGCAAACCAGATCAGACCGAGCCTGAGGACCCCGAAGAGGAGCTGGCGGCCGACGCCGCGGCGGTCGCGGGCGCCGCCGAGCCGATCGACGTCGACGAGGTCGTTCCGCCGCCGCGCGCCGGCGCGCTGGCCCCGCTGCGCGACCCCGTCCAGCGCTTCCTGGCCGAGGCCCGCCGCTTCGAACGGCTGTCGGAGGACGAAGAGCGGGCGCTGGGGCGGGCCGTGCGCGAGCAGGGCGACCTGGGCGCCGCGCGCAAGCTGGTCGTTCACAACCTGCGCCTCGTCATCACGATCGCGTACCAGTACCGCCGGGCCTGGGCGAACATCCTCGACCTGTTCCAGGAGGGGAGCGTCGGCCTCATGGAGGCCGTCAAGCGCTGGGAGCCGTCGCTGGGACCGCGGTTCGGCACGTACGCCGCCTACTGGATCCGCGCCTACGTGCTGCGGTTCCTGATGACCAACTCGCGGTTGATCCACGTCGGCAACACGCGGGCCGGCCGCAAGCTGTTCTTCCGCCTGGAGAAGGAGCGCCAGAAGCTGCTGGCCGCCGGGTTCGAGCCCAGCCCCAAGCTGCTGGCGGCGAACCTGGACGTCGACGAGAAGGAGCTGGACGAGGTTCGCCAGCACCTGGAGTCGCGCGAGGTCTCCATCGATCCGCGCGGCACGAACGACGGGGGCGACGAGACCTACTCGCTGTCCGAGCGGATCGCGTCCGGCGGGGACTCGCCCGAGGTGGAGGCCGAGCACGCCGAGATGGCCGACGCGCTGCACGGGTTCATCGATCGTTTTCGGGGGCAGTTGAAGGACGACCGCGAGCGGGCCGTCTGGCAGGAGCACCTGGCGACCGACGAGCCGGTGGCGCTGGGCGAGCTGGGCGCGCGCTTCGGGGTCTCGAAGCAGCGCATGGGGCAGATCGCCGACCAGCTGAAGAAGCGGTTCCGCAGCGAGATCGTGCAGCGGTTCGGCCCCGACGTGCGCACGGACTGGCTCGGCTGACGCACGACGGCTGGTCCATTTCTGTAGTTGCAGTCCGGGCCCAGACGTGCGGACACTCTCCCTCGGGGAAGGCAATGACCGAAAAGGCGAGACTGACCGTGAATCTGCTGGTGCTGGGGGCCGCGGCGCTGCTGCCGCCGCGGGCGGCGCGCGCGGCGACGCTGGTGATGTTTCCGGACTTTTCCACGACCAGCGGGTTGACGCTGTCGGGGAGCGCGGCGACGGCGACGACGACGGACGGGACGGTACTCCGGCTGACACCGGCGCAAGAATCGCTGTCGGGCAGCGCGTTCGGGACCGAGCTGATCAGCGTGCAGCAGTTCACGTCGTCGTTCAGCTTCCGCATGACGAAGCCGGGCGGGATCACGGACTGCAACGGTCGCATGGGCGCCGACGGGTTCACGTTCACCGTCCAGCCCGTGAGCCGCAGCATCGGCAGCAACGGGGGCGGGCTGGGAATCGAAGCCGTGAACCCGGCCGTCAGCGTCGAGTTCGACACGTTCTGCAACAGCATGATCGACACCAGCTCCAGCCACGTCGGCGTCGACATCAACGGCAGCGTGTACTCGGTGGCCACCGCGAACGTGACGCCCTTCATGAACGACGGGAACCGCTGGTACGCGTGGGTCGATTACAACGGCAAGAAGCTCACCGTTCGGGTCAGCACGACGCCCGACCGTCCCATGACCGCGCTGCTCTCGTACCCGCTCGACATCGAGGGGACGCTGGGCACCAGCAACGCGTACGTGGGGTTCACCGCGTCGACGGGCGGCGGCTACCAGAATCACGACATCCTCTCCTGGACGTACACCGATCACTTCGACGGGCCCGACGCCGGCGACGACACGCCGGACGGCGGGGTGGGCGGCAGCTCGCAGACCGGCCAGGGCGGCGCGGGCGGGGGCGCCCAGACGACGGGGGCCGGCGGCTCGGGCGACGCGGGGCAGGGCGGCCCACCCGACGCCGGGGCCGACGCGGGCACCGGGACGGGCGGCAGCAAGGCCGACACCGGGTGCGGCTGCGACGTCGGGGGCGGCCTCTCGT
>CAZJMY010000573.1:0-1661 GCA_964546845.1 uncultured Myxococcales bacterium
CCTGGAGAAGGCCATCGTTCGCCCGCGCCACATCGAGATCCAGGTGTTCGGCGACGAGCACGGCGGGGCGGTTCACCTGTACGAGCGCGACTGCTCGATCCAGCGCCGCAACCAGAAGGTGATCGAGGAGTCGCCCTCGCCCGTGCTGGACGACGAGACGCGCGCCAGGATGGGCGACGTGGCGGTGCGCGCGGCCCGCTCCGTCGGGTACGTCGGCGCCGGCACCATCGAGATGCTGTTCGACAGCGCGTCGCGCAGCTTCTACTTCCTGGAGATGAACACGCGCCTGCAGGTGGAGCACCCGGTGACGGAGCTGGTGACCGGGCTGGATCTCGTGCGGTGGCAGCTGGCCGTCGCGCAGGGCGAGAAGCTGCCGCTGGCTCAGGAGGCGATCCCGCGTCGCGGCGCGGCCATCGAGTGCCGCGTCTACGCCGAGGATCCGGTGAAGTTTCTTCCGTCGCCGGGCACCATCACGTCGCTGCGCGTGCCGGCGGGCCCGGGCATCCGCGACGACGCCGGCGTGGTCGCGGGCAGCGTGGTGTCCGTCCACTACGACCCCATGATCTCGAAGCTGTGCGCGTGGGCGGACACGCGCGGCGCCGCCATCGATCGCATGCGGCGGGCGCTGTCGGAGTACCACGTGGGCGGCATCCGCACGAACCTGCCGTTCCACCGGCGCGTGATGCGCCACCCGGCGTTCATCGCGGGCGAGTACGACACCGGATTCATCGAGCGGTACAAGGCCGACCTGGCGCCGCTGGTCCCCGACGACCGCACGGCGCAGCTGGCCGCCGTGGCCGCCGCGCTGGAGGCGGCGCGGGCGGGGCTGGGCGCACCGCTGGCGCTGGACGTTTCGCAGACCCAGCCCTCCGCCTGGCGGCGCGGCACCCGGGACTGAGATGAGGGTGACAGCGGGCGCCGGGCCGGCGCCGTCGCGCGCTGCGCTGCTGGTGGCGTTCGCGACGCTGTACGTGATCTGGGGATCGACCTACCTGGCGATCCGGGTGGCGGTCGTCAGCTGGCCGCCGCTGATCCTGGCGGCGGTGCGCTTCACGCTGGCCGGCGCGGGTCTCTACGCGTGGCTGCGCGTCCGGGGCGCGCCGCGACCGACCCGGCGCGAGTGGGGCGGCGCGGCCGTCATCGGGACGCTTTTACTGGGGGGCGGCAACGGGCTGGTGTGCTGGGCCGAGCAGTGGGTCCCCTCGGGCGAGGCGGCGCTGATCGTGGCGAGCGTCCCGCTGTGGATGACGGCCTTGCCGTGGATGCTGGGACGCGCGCGGATGCCGCATCCGCTGGCGCTGGCGGGCGTCGCGCTGGGGCTGGCCGGGGTCGGGCTCCTGGTGGGCAGTGCCGCGCCCCGCGCCCAGACGGTTGCTGCCGGCCACGCGCTGCTGGGCGGGCGGGTCGCGTTGTTGCTGGCCAGCCTGTCGTGGTCGGTGGGCTCGCTGGTGGCGTCGTCGCTGGCGTCGTCTGCTCCGGGCTCGCAGGCGCGGCGCCTGGCGCTGCCCCGGCAGCCCGCCATGGCCAGCGCGCTGGAGATGCTGGCCGCCGGGCCGATCATCGCCGCCGGCGCCGCGGTGAAAGGGGAGTGGGGCGACTTCCACCTGGCTGCCGTCAGTGGCAGCGGGTGGACGGCCCTGGTCTACCTGATCGTGTTCGGC
>CAZJMY010000574.1:0-10935 GCA_964546845.1 uncultured Myxococcales bacterium
CTACCGCGAGCGGATCGGCCAGGCCGGACGCGCGCTGAACGAGGCGCGGCGCATCGACCGCACGGCGATCTTCAAGCTGAAGATGGAGGCGCTGGAGGCGATCTTCGCGACCTTCCCCGGCGAGACCGGCTTCGACTGGTACCGGGGCGGACAGGGCCAGGCGCTGATCGACTTCGCCACCTACTGCGCCATCGCCGAGAAGCACGGCAAGGACTGGCGCGCCTGGCCGGCGCCGCTGCGGCGTCCCGACAGCCCCGACGTGGCCGCCTTCCGCGCCGAGAACGCGCGGCGGGTCGACTTCCACGCCTGGCTGCAGTGGCGGCTGGACACGCAGATGGCCCGCGCGGCCGACGCGATCCCGCTGGTGAACGACCTGCCCATCGGGCTGGACGTGGCCGGCGCCGACGCGTGGTGCTGGCAGGATCTGATGGCGCGCGACGTGTCCGTGGGCGCGCCGCCGGACGAGTTCAACGCCGCCGGGCAGGACTGGGGGCTGACGCCATTCGTGCCGCACCGGCTGCGCGCGGCGCGCTACCAGCCGTTCATCGAGACCATCCGGGCGATGATCCGCCACGCGGGCGGGCTGCGCATCGACCACGTGATGGGCCTCTTCCGGCTGTTCTGGATCCCGCGCGCGCTGGGAACCAAGGGGGGTAGCTACGTCCGCACGCGGGCCGACGAGCTGATGGGCATCGTCGCGCTGGAGAGCCTGCGTGCGAAGGCGTTCATCGTCGGCGAGGACCTGGGCACCGTCGAGCCTGGCGTGCGCGAGAAGCTGGCCGAGCACCGGATGCTCTCCTACCGGCTGCTCTACTTCGAGCCGCACGATCCCCCCGCCTACCCCGAGCTGGCGCTCTCCAGCGTCACCACCCACGACCTGCCGACCGTCGGGGGCCTCTGGAACGGGTTCGACGCGGCCGCGCAGAAGGGGATTGGCCTGGACCCGAACGAGGCCGGCATGAAGTCGCTGCGCGACAAGCTGCGGCGGCTCGGGAATCTGGACGAGGATGCGGAGGTCGAGACCGCCATCGAGGCGACCTACCGCGCGCTGGCCCGGTCGCCGTCGCGCGTCTTGCTGGCCACGCTGGACGACGCGCTGGCCGTCCCGGAGCGCCCGAACCTGCCGGGCACCGTCGACCAGTGGCCCAACTGGTCGCTGGCCCTGCCGATGCCGCTGGAGGAGATCGAGCAGCAGCCACTGCCCGAACGCATCGCTTCCGCGCTGCACCGCGATTGACGGTCCGCGGTCGATCGCCCCGCCGTTTCGGTTATCATCCGCCGCCGTGAGCCTGGACGAGCCCGTTGAGATCGCCGAATTCGACCCCCGCCTGGCGCGCGCGTACCGCGGCGAGCGCGACCGCCTGCGCCTGGGCCTGGCCACCGCCTCGCTGAAGTTCGAGCACATCGGATCGACGGCGGTCCCCGGGCTGGCCGGCAAGCCGATCGTCGACCTGATGCTGGGCGCGTCCGCCCCGGTGTGGGCCACGCGCGAAGAGCTGCGCCCGCGCCTGGTGGCGCTCGGCTACGAAGACCTGGGCGAAGCGGGCGTCCCGGGCCGCCTCTACTTCCGCCGCCGGACCGCCCTGCGCGCCTTCAACGTCGCGCTGGTCGAAGAGGGCGGCGAGCACTGGCGCGCCAACCTCGCCTTCCGCGACTACCTGCGCGCCCACCCCGAGGAAGCCGCGGCCTACGCGAACGCCAAGCGCGAAGCCATCGCGGGGGGCGCCACCACGCTGCTGGCGTACTCGGCGGCCAAAGCCGCAGCGATCGACGCGATGCTGAAGAAGGCGCTGGGCCGCTAATGCCGTTCGGTTAAGCGCCAAAAAATTCCTGATCCTGGCGGTTTTGAAGTCCTGGCGTTTCCTTTCATCCCGGCGCGGTCAGGGCGGCGAGCTCCTGGGTCAGGAGGGATTCGTCGTGACGCATCCTCAGCTCGCCGGCGGCCTGTAATCCGCGCTGCCAGGCGGACAGGGCGGCTTGCGGCTTGCGCGCCGACAGCGCCCTGCCCTGCCAGAGAGCCAGCCGTGGCCGCCCGATCGGGAACACGCGGCAGTATCGCTCGAGCGCAGCCAGCGTCCGCCGCGCGAGGTCTCCGGGCGCGGCGCCGCCGTCCTTGCCCGCGATCATGAGCGACGCCGTCGCCAGCGAGGAATAGCCCTCCAGCAGAGCGTGACCGGAGGGGCGCCGGGGCTTCTCCAGCTCCGCCAGCGCCTGCTCGCAGAGGGCCAGCCCCTCGGCGCGACGATCGAGAGCGACCAGCGTGGCGCCCAGATCGCACAGGACGGGCATGAGCTCGTACGTGGGCCGCAGCTCGCGCCGTTGCCCCGCGGCCTCGGCGAACAGCGTCCGCGCCTCTTGCAGCGAATCGCGAGCCGCCGCCCATTCACCACGGCGCATCTGCCCCAGCCCCCGAAAACGCGCTGCCCACGACTGGTGCTGGGCGTTTCGCGCCGCCCGCGCCGCGTCCATCAGCTGGCCCGCGAGCGCGTCCGCTTCGGCGTGGTCCCCCTGATAGTGACGCGTCCAGAACCGCAGCGCGAGCGCGTTGCCCCAGTTCCCGGCGTCTCCGCCTCGCAGCGCGATCTCCTGGCAGCGCTCGGCATGCAGCTCGGCGCGCTCCCATTCTCCCTGGCCAACCAGGAACAGCGCCGTGGCCACGTACGCAAAGCTGAGCCCGGCCGTGCTGCCGATCTGGGCCGCCATGTCCGTGGCCGCTTCGAGGTAACGGCGGCCGGCCTTGGCGAACCCGATGATCCCGAGGCAGGTCCCCATGGATGCCATGGCGTCGACCAGCTCGGGGGAACGGCCCAACCGCGACGCGTGGCGAAGCGCGCTGATCGTGCTGTAGGCCGTCTGCGGCACGTTGCCGGAGAAGTATCCGGCGACGGCGAGCTGCCGGTAGATCCTGGACAGCTCGCGCGAGCGCTCGGCGTTCGAGCGCAGCGTCCAGGCCTGCAGCGGGCGCGGCCCCGCGATCGCGCGCCACAGGATCGATCCCCCGATCACCACGCCCGCCCCGACCTTGGGCAGCGGGCGGCAGCCGGCGCGGGCCAGCGCGGCCTCCGCCTCGGATTGGCGGACGGCGCGGTCGCCGCCCGCCCCCGCGACCTCCGCCTTGAGGCGGTGCCAGCGCACGCGCGGGTCGAACGCTTCAGGCGTCTCGCCGTCGGGCGGCTTCACCTGCAGGCACAGGTCGAGCAGGCGCATCGCTTCGCGGTAGGCGCCCTGGCGATTCGCGCGGGCAGCCGCCGCCTCGGCGTAGCGCACCGTCGGGCCGTATTCGCCCGCGCGGCTGAAGTGGTGGGCCAGCGTCACCAGCTGCTCATCCGACAGCTCGGGCACCGTCTCGGTGTCGCTCTCGAGGGCGGCCCCCACCCGGCGATGCAGCTCCCGGCGGTGACCGAGTGGAATCGTCTCGTAGCAGGTCGACTGCAACAGCGCGTGTGCGAACCGGTACGTCTGCGGCAGCGCCGCGTCGGGCTCGACGATCCCGCGCCGACAGGCGGTCTCCAGCGCCCGCCTCACGTCGAGCGCGGCCGATTTGCCGACCAGCACGGCCTCGACCAGCTGCGCGCTGAACCGCTCGCCGATGATGCTGGCGATCTTGAGTACGCGGTTGTCGGGGGCGGACAGGCCGTCGAAGCTCTTCACCAGCACGCCCTGCACGGGATCGGGAGCCGGCAGGAGATCCCCGACACCCTCGGGCAGGCTGTCGACCGGGCCATTCGCGGCCGAGCCCAGAGCGCGCCGCAGGTTGTGCAGGTAGGCGCGGACGTACAGCGCCACGCCGCGCGCCTTGTCCCGGATCTGTTCGGCCAGGTGCGGCGACAGCTGCAGGTGCAGCGTCACGCGCGCCATCTCGGCGACGACGGCGGCGGAGACCGGTTGCAGCTGGATGCGCACCGTCGCCAGCCGCGCGATCAGCCCGTCCGAATCGGTGTCCGGCCGCGCCGTGGCGACGAAGAGGACCCGAGACAGGCGCGCCGCAATCTCGCCGAACAGCGCGATCGACGCGGAGTCCATCAGGTGGACGTCCTCGAACGCCAGCACATGGGGCCCCTCGATGCGCCGCTGCAGCAACGCCAGCAGCAGATCGCGCGTGATGCGGGCGCGGTCGTCGCCCTTCATGTCCGACGTCAGCGAGGTCTCCGGAAAATCCACGGGGAGAACCACGTTCAGCAGCGGCGCCTCCAGCGGATCGCGCCCGGATTGCACGATCAGATCCATCAGCCGGTTGTTCGGCGCCGCGGGCTCCTCGTTCATCAGGTCGCCGAAGAACCTGCGAAAGACGGCGCGCCAGGCGAAGTACGGTACGCGCCGTTCGGCGTCCAGAGCCTGCGCCACGGTGACGAAGACCCCGCGCCCCGACGCGCGCCTTTGAAGCTCGCGCAGGAGCACCGACTTTCCCATCCCGGCGACCCCCTCGATGAGGCACAGGCCACCCTTGCCGCCGGGGAGGTCGTCGAGCAGCGCCTCGAAGAGGGTGATCTCCGCGTTGCGCCCCACGACCTGCGACGCGGGCTGGACCTCACCTTCGCCGTCGACCCGGCAGACCGGCGCGCTGTGGACCATCCCCTTCAGCAAGACGTCGGGCAGCGGCTGCACGCGCAGGCCCGCCGGGTCCTCGGGCACGTCGGCGGCGTGCACCAGCAGCCCCTCGCCCCCCTGCTCCATCAAGCGCGCCGCCATCACCATGGGCGTTCCCAGCGCGATGATCTCGCGGCGGCGCGCGCTGCCCAGCGCGCCGCACAGCGCGACGCCACTGGCGAACCCAGCCTCGGCGCGGAAGCCCTGCCGCCGCAGCCGCGTCACCAGGGCCGCGGCCAGCCGCAACCCGGCGCTCTGATCGCGCGGATGCGCGCTCAGCGGCTCGCCCGCCACCCAGACCAGCGTCAACCCTCGGTCGTCGATGACGGCCCGCCCCGTCACCGACGCCGAGTCCAGCGTCTCTTGAGTCACGGAAAGAACGGTACGAAACGCCGCCGGCCCGTTCGGGCGCGACTCGTCGACGTCGGGCAGCCGCAGGAACAGACTGTCGATGCGCCGCCATTCGGCCGCCCACTCCGCGTCCTCGGCCTCCGCGCGCTGCTCGACGGCCGGCGGCAGGAGATCGAGGTGGGCGGTGGTCGGAAGGCGCCCCGGCTCGTCGGCGCCCGTCGGAGCCGCACCGAGGGCCGCGAAGTCCCCCGCTGGCGTCACGCGCCCATGCCGGCCCATGCGCGTGAGCGCCTGCAGCGCGGTGCCCGCGGCGGCCATTCGGCCGGGTCCGGCGGTGCGGAGCGCCGCGAACGCGGACCGGACGGCCTCCCCACCGAAGAGCAGATTCCATCGCCCCGACCAGCCCCCCATCCGGGCGGCCCACAGCTCGCCGCTGCCCACGCCGATGTGGAAGCGGACCGGCACCTCGACGCCCTGGTCCAGCGTGACCGTCAGCCGCTGCCGCAGCAGGCGCCGGGCGCAGGTGACCGCCAGCGCCGCCGCGTCCAGATCGCCGTCCGCCTCGGGCCAGTAGCAGACCAGGGCGTCGCCCGCGAAGTAGACGACCTCGCCCCCGTACGCGTCGACCAGCTCCAGCGCCGACGCGAACGCGCGGCCCAGGACCTGCCACAGCCCCTCGACGCCCTCCTTCCCGGAACGCGAGAACGCCTCCAGCAGGGTCGCGTACTCGGAGATGTCCGCCACCATCGCCGTCCCGCGGAACCGCAACGACGTCTCGGGCCGGGGGCCCAGCTGCTGCACCAGGCGCAGCGGAACGTAGGCCTGCGTCCGGGCGGGCTCGCCCAGCTCCCGCGAGGTCCTGATCGGTGGTGGCGGTTGCGACATCTCCCTGGCTCCTACGAGACGGCCGGACGCTGCAGCGCCTCGATGACGTACGGGAAAACTTGTCCGGGCTCGTTCGCTCGGCGGCTCCACCAGAGATCGACGTGCCCGTAGTCTTCGAACACCCGCTTGCGGACCTGGCGCGCGTCGCTGCCGAGCTCACGGCGCAGCCACTCGTGCATGCGATCGATCGAGTCGCGGTGCCAGACCTGGTTGTCGTTCCCGGTGATCAGCGTGAGGCCCAGCCCCCGAAACGGCTCCGGGTCCAGCATCTGACGGGGGTCCGCGCCGTCCCAGGCCGCCGCCCACCCGCGCCGGCAGTTGTCGATGACGTGCCGATACAGCCCCACCGGCATCGCGCCGAACTGCTCGCGCAGCAGCTCGGGCGAACCGTGGATGTCCTCCATCTCGTTCGAGCGATAGTTGCCGCCGTACATGAAGCAGAGCCGGTTGCAGAGCTCGATCCCGCAGCCGTGCGGGAAGATCGTCTCCAGCCACATCTCGTACATGTCTTTGAAGGTGGGCGGCCAGTCCTGGGCCGCGGCGCCGTCCGTCCCGACGTAGGGCGACAAAGCCTCGATCCCCTGGGCCTCGAAGGCGTCCATGACGTTCTCGGCCGTCTTCAGCACGCCGTCGAGATTGACCCGGTAGAAGAGCGCGACGGTGGACAGCACCACGTTTCCCAGCGCGCGCGGCGCAACGGCGCGCGTCGCGATGGCCTGCGCCGCTGCGGCGGCGCCGATGCAGTGGGCGACCACGTGGACGGGCGCACCCCCGTGACGGCCCGCCGCCACCCGGACGCCGTTCTGGACGTCCCCGACGACGTCGTCCAGCCGATAGGCGGAAGGGGTCGCGCGCCCCTTCGCCTTTTCGCCGAAGTCGCCGAACAGCCGCTTGCTGCTGCGCCAGTCCAGCGTCAGCACGTCGAACCGCGGACGCCCGTCGCGCCGGACGTTCAGCAGCGCTTTTACGAACCCGCCGCCGCGGACGAGAAACATGTCGCGCGCCAGCGTGGCCGCATGAATCAGCAGCACCGGCTCGGCGCCCTCACGCGCGCCGGGCGCCTCGCCCTCCAGCCGGTGCGACCACACCTCCCAGAACGGAAGCTGGCCGTCGCAGCGCTGCGAAACGATCCCGTCGCGGGTGGCCCGATCCACGGCGTCAGGTCCAGTCGGAGTAAGCACGCGTGATGCTCCCGAAGAAGAAGCGCGCGAAGCGCACGAAACCCCACGTTTTGGCGAAGTCGTCGTCCAGATCCGTCCCGACCTGCATCTGCCGCAGCTGCCGATTCATGAAGTCGGGCAGGTGCACGCGCAGGATGCCCGCCAGCTGCCGTTGCCCCTGCACCACCGTCGTGTGCAGGGTACTGAGGTCGTTCCAGAAGTCGATCCCCGGGTCGTCCTCGATGACCTTGTGGCCGACGGCCTGAACGTCGTCGCCCTTCACCCGGTAGGTCATGCCTGTCAAACGTCGCGGCCTCAGCCAAATTCTGCTGGAACGCTGCTCGGCGGGCACGTCGGCCATGTTCAGCAGCAGGTCGCCCGACACGGGGTACGTGGCCGGCGCCTCGCCCCCCCCGATGCGCAGGGTCCCTTTGACCGCCATCCGCGGGGTGGTCTGCATCATGAGCTGCTCGAGATTCGGCGCCGTCACGTCCAGCGTCAGGACCACCGGCACCCCCTCGACCTTGCCGGCCCGCTCGAGCGCCCGGAAATGACCGCGGTCGACGACGGGCGCCGGGGGCGAGGCGCCGGCGGCAACCACCCCCAGCGATTCCAGCGGCTTCGGGGACGTCGGCGGGACGAGCTGCCCGCCCAGCTCCTCGTGCCACGACAGCCCGACGGGCTGCGCGTGGGGCACGTTCGCCGGCGCCCGCGGCAGCTCTCGCCGCACCGAATCGTCGAAGTCTTCCCGCGGCGTCGGCTCGGCGCCGCCGTCCGCGAAGACGGTCCAGTACCGCTGCGCCCGCGGCAGCGTCCGCCGGATGAAGAGGTCGACGTTCCGCTCGGCGACGGCGGCGATGGTGGACGAGGGATTCACGCCCACGCTGGTCGGGAACACCGCGCCGTCCATCACGTAGAGACGGGGGTGCGTCCAGAGGCGCGCGCACGGCGTGGTGACGCCCTCCCGTTCGTTGCCGGCCATGCCGCAGCCGCCCTGCGCGTGGACCGTGACGGGCTTGCGCCCGAGCGTCCAGTCCGGGTTGCTGCGCAGCTCGCCTCCCAGCTTCGCGGCGGCGTCGCGCATCAGGCGTTCCTGCGTGTCGTACAGGCCAAGGTTGTGGCCATCGAGCTTCCACTCGATGCGCAGGCGCTGCTTGCGCCAGTGCAACGTGCCGGCGTGGTCGGGCCCCATGCACAGCAACACCATCGTGTCGTCGTCGACCGGCGCGCCAAGGAGCAGGAAGCGCAGGATCGCGAGCGCATAGTCCATCGGCCGCCGCGCCGCCAGCAGGTCCGTGGTCAGCGGGTGGCGCGCGGCCGTCGCCTCGTTGGCGGGGCGATAGACCTTCTCCTTGGGAACCAGCTTGGGACGTAGCCAGCGCAGCACGCCGCCCAGCTCCGCGTCGACGCGCTCCAGCGTGCCGTCGACGATGGCGTTGATCTCGGCCTGCGCCAGCTGCGCCGCGCTGGCCAGATCGCCCACGACCCGATTCAGTGCCGCCGGGATCAGCTGCCGCAGGGCGCGCGACACCGCCGCCGTCGGTGACGGCGAGCTCTCGGCTCGCCAGTATCCGTGCGCCGCGTGAACGGCGGCCAGCGCGTGCGCGAGCACGCCCGTCCCCCCGGCGCCGGGCGCAGCGAAGCGGTTGCGCGCCGCCCAGAGCGGGCTGCGCAGGGCGCCCAGGCCGTGGATCACCGACGGCGGAATCCCACCGTCCTGCAGCAGGAACCAGTCGGGCCCGCCGTGCACGATCGTGGCCGTGATGGTCGGGCCGCGGGTCGGAGACAGCGGCGCGTCGAGGTCCGGCAGCTTCGCCCCGAACACGACCCCCATGTTGTCGCCGTTCGCGAAGAACCGGCTGCCGAGCCGGCGCGGGACCGGCAGCGGCGTGGTCCGGACGCCGGCGCTCGCGGGGGTCGGGATCGCGTCTTCCTCTTTGTCGGGGTCCTCGCTGCGCTTGAGGACGGCGGTCGAGCCGGCCGCGCCCGCGCACAGGAAGACGTGCTCGGCCAGCAGCTGCTCCGTCGTTTCGGTCAGATGGTCGATGTACGTGACCCGAAGCAGCTCCGGCCGATCGGCCAGCGGCCGGATGGTCTGGACCTCGCTGAGCGTCCGGACCTCGGCGCCCAGATCCTCGGCCACGGCGAGGTAGTTCAGATCCAGCGTATTCTTGGCGCCGACCTGGCAGCCGATCGTGCATTCGCCGCAGTTCGTGCAGGCGGACTGCTCCCGATTGAAGCGGTTCTTCCCGTTCGGCGGCGTCTCGAACCGCACGGCGAGCGGCGGGAACAGGAAGTGGCCCGCGTCGGCCCCGGCGATGGTGGCCAGCTGCTGCATGGCGCGCGTCTTCGGCGGGGGGGTCTCCGCGGGCACGCGCGCCAGCTCCAGCATGGCGGCGACCCGGTCATAGAACGGCCGCAGCCCGGCGCGGTCGTACGCGACGGGATCCAGACCCGCGCACGCGCAATCCCCGTCGCACGCGCGCCGCCAGGTCTTCTGGTCGAACACCGAGTCGGGCGGCCGGAGGTGCACGTTGGCGTAGATGAGCGAACCGCCCCCGTAGCCCGCCGCCTGCGCCAGCCGAAGCTCCCCCAGGTTGCGCACGTCCCACAAACCCTGGTCGCTTCCCCAGAAGAGCCGCGCCGTTTCGGGCAAGTGCTTGCTGGTCTGGCTCTCCGGGGCGTCGGGGCCCGCCAGGTAGTCGGGCAGCTTCAACCGCCCGAAGTCACCCGGGTGATAGCGACGGCCGCGCTCCAGCACCAGGATCGGCCGCTCGGGGGAGCCCGGGCCGGCCTGCCGTTCGGCGGCGCGCGCCTGGGCGAGTCGACAGGCCGTCACCGCACCACCGAAGCCCGTGCCGACCACCACGGCGAAATACGGCCGCGCGACCGTCCCCGCGCGCATGGCCCCCGGCGCGACGTCTGCTGCTGCAGTCATGACTCCCCCCCGTCGTCGCGGATGGTAGTGCCATTGCCCTTTTGCCGGTGTGAAGTCGTTCACACCCCGGCCGAGGGCGGGGAAAGAGCCGCGCCAGGCCGGCGCTACACGGACATCGGGCGCAGCAGCCTGTCCAGGTTCTGCTTTTCCCAGGCGCAGGCGCGGTCGTAGTCGGCGAAGAGGCGCTCCTCGGCCAGGAAGGCGGGCGTGTGGAAGCGGCGGCGGCCGTTTTCGCGGCGGACCTCGTGCTTGCCGTGCAGCATCTCGTGAAAGACGATCCAGGCGACGAAGTAGTCCGGGACGCAGCTCTGGTCGAGGGCCGGGTGGATCCGGATGATGCGGTCCTCGACGGCGAAGCTCCCCATCTTGATCGACCGGCGCCGCTGGCGGCGCGAGGTGACGGGCCCCCACGTGATGCGGGCGTCCAGGGTGCCGCCGAACCGCTCGGCGTTCAGGCGGTCGAAGATGGCCTGCAGGTCGTGGTACTTGCCGGCGGTCCGCAGGGTCAGGCGGCGCGGGCGGCGGGCCTGCTGGCGGATGATGTGCTGGTTCTGCTCGATGTACTCGCCCAGCAGGGTCGAGGCGCGCCGGTCGTTGTGGACGACGTAGCGCGCCAGCGCCCGGACCACGCGCGGCTCGGCCCCCACGAACATCTGGTGCAGCCGCAGCCGGTAGCCGTCCGACTTACGCCGGACGGAGATCATGCTGTAGTGGTTGTTGGTGAGGCGCAGCTCCAGCGTCTTGCCGGGCGGCAGGTAAAGCGCCAGCGCCGCCGCCATCCGGTCGGTCGTCTCCTCCAGCGAGGGCGCCCGCCGCACCTCGCGCGCCGCGGCGGTCTGACGAAGCGATCTTTCCGATCGGCTGATCTCCTCACCGGCCGGCGCGCCCGCGCCGAACGGGAGGGTCAGTTGGTTGGTCTTCGAGATATGTGCGTCGAGCTTGGGAGTCGTCGGGGGACGCTTCAAGTGGGCCTCGCGTTAAGCATGCTCCCTCGGTTCGAGCGGCAAAAGACTA
>CAZJMY010000575.1:0-2850 GCA_964546845.1 uncultured Myxococcales bacterium
GTCTCGGCGCGCGCCTCGTCCAGCGGCGCGCTGGCCCGGCGGTACCAGGCGGCCGCGCGCGGCCATTGGCCGGCCCGCTCGGCCTGGCGCGCCGCTTCGAAGAAGCGCCCGCGGGCCGCGAAGGCCTGGGCAACGGCCGGCGCCGCTGCGGCCGGCGCGGCGGCGGCGATCTCGGCCGCTCGATCGGGCTGGTTCGCGTCCAGCGCCAGGCGGACCGCCAGCGCGGGGTCGCCCATCGCCATCGCCAGGGGCCAGGCGTCGTCGAAGCGCCAGACCCGCTCGTAGAGCTGGATGGCGCGGGCCAGCTCGCCGCGGGCCGTCGCGACCTTGGCGGCCTCGACGTACGCGCCGTGCGCGACCAGATAGTCGATGAAGTCGCCGTCGGCCATCGCCGTTCAATCGTCCCACAGGGACGGTTCACATGTTAGAACGGACGGCCCTGGATGACGATGACGAGTCGATCCACACCCCTCACGCTCGGCGTTCTGGGCGGCAGCGGCCTTTATGACATGGACGGCCTGCACGACCTGCGCGAGACGACGGTCTCCACGCCCTACGGCGCGCCTTCGGGCCCGCTGGTCAGCGGGTCGGTGGGCGAGGCGCGTCTGCTGTTCATCCCGCGGCACGGGCCCGGCCATCGGTTCTCACCGTCGGAGATCAACTACCGCGCGAACGTCTTCGCGCTGAAGGCGGCCGGCGCCACGCGCGTGCTGTCGGTGTCGGCGGTCGGCTCCCTGCAGGACGGCCTGAGCCCGGGCGACTACGTGCTGGTCGATCAGTTCATCGACAAGACCTTCCGGCGCGCCTCGACCTTCTTCGGCGACGGCGTCGTCGGTCACGTCGCCTTCGCGGAGCCGACCTGCGCGTCGCTGGGCGCGGCCGTGGCGTCGGCGGCGCTGGAGGCCGGCATCGCGGACACGGCCCCCGACGCGCGCCTGCATCAGAAGTCGACCGAGCCCGTCAAGCGCCTGCACCGCGGCGGCACCTACGTCTGCATGGAGGGGCCCCAGTTCTCCAGCCGCGCCGAATCGCTGCTGCACCGCAGCTGGGGCGCCGACGTCATCGGGATGACCGCCGCGACCGAGGCCAAGCTGTGCCGCGAGGCCGAGCTCTGCTTCGCCTCGCTGGCGCTGGTCACCGACTACGACGCCTGGCACGCCGAGGAGGCGGCCGTGACCGCCGCCGCCGTCGTCGAGGTCCTGCGCGCCAACGTCGCGGGCGCGAAGGCCATCATCCGAGATCTGCCGAACCACGCCGCCGGCCCCACGGAATGCAGTTGCGCGACCGCGGCCGCCCACGCGATTCTCACGGCGCCGGAGGCGATCCCGCCCGAGGCACGCCAACGCCTGAAAGCCCTCTACGGGAGAGACATTTGAACACCTCGAAAGCTTCGCCCCTGTTAGTCGTCGGTTCCATCGGCCTCGACACCGTCGAGACGCGCGTCGGCAAGCGCGCGGACGTGCTGGGAGGCGCGGCCTCGTACTTCTCGGTCGCGGCGTCGTTCCTGGCGCCGGTGCGGCTGGTCGGCGTGGTCGGCACCGACTTCCCGGCCGCGCACACCGAGCTGTTTCAATCCCACCAGGTCGACCTGGCCGGGCTCGAGCGCGTCGAGGGGCGCACCTTCCGCTGGTCGGGCGTGTACGCGCCGGACTTCTCGACGCGGACGACCCTGGACACGCAGCTGAACGTGTTCTCGGACTTTCGCCCCAAGCTGCCGGCCGCCTGGGCGGACTCGCCCTACGTCTTCTTGGCGAACATCGACCCCACGCTGCAGCTGAGCGTGCTGGACCAGACCGAGAAGGCCGGCAAGAAGCCGCGGTTCGTGGCGTGCGACACGATGAACTTCTGGATCGAGGGGCGCCGCCCCGAGCTGCTGCGGCTCCTGTCGCGCGTCGACATGCTGCTGCTCAACGACGAGGAGGCGCGCCAGCTCTCGGGCCAGGCCAACCTCCCGGCGGCGGCGCGGGCCATCCGCGCCATGGGGCCGCGCGCCGTCGTCATCAAGCGCGGCGACGCCGGGGCGCTGCTGTTCCACGAGGGGGGCGTCTTCGCGGCGCCGGCCTTCCCGATCGAGAACGTCGTCGACCCGACAGGGGCCGGCGACTCGTTCGGCGGCGGCTTCATGGGCTGGCTGGCGCGCGAGGGCGACACCAGCCCGGCGACGATCCGCACGGCGATGATCCTGGGCTCCGTGCTGGCCTCGTTCAGCGTCGAGGACTTCAGCCTCGATCGCTTTCGCCGGCTGGACTTGGGCCAGATTCGCGAGCGCTTCGCCGCGTTCGCCGACCTGGTTCACTTCGAGAAGATCAAAGTCTGACCGTGGGTTCGGCGCTGGTCTTGTCGGCGCGCACCGCCCCCGAGCTGCAGGCGATCGCCGAGCGCCTCGGGCGGCTGCTGCAGGTCGGCGACATGCTGGCCCTCATCGGCCCGCTGGGCGCCGGCAAGACGACGTTCGTGCAGGGGCTGGCCCGCGGCCTGGGCGTGCCCGCCGACCGCCACGTCGCCAGCCCCACCTTCGCGCTGGTGAACGAGCACCCCGGCCGCGTGCCGCTGGTCCACGCCGATCTCTACCGGGTGGCCGACGCGCGCGAGCTGGAAGAGCTGGGGCTCACCGACGCCTTCGACCGGGCCGCGGTCGCCATCGAGTGGCTCGACCGCTTCCCCGACGCCGCGCCCGCCGACCGCCTGGAGATCACGATCGCCGTCGCCCCCGACGGCACGCGCGAGCTGACTCTGCTACCGCACGGCGCGCGCGCCACGACCCTCGCCAGCGGCCTGAGCTAGCGAGGGGGCGCGGACGCACCCGATGGACGTGGACGTCTACGTGGACGTGGACGTGGACGTGGACGT
>CAZJMY010000576.1:0-4136 GCA_964546845.1 uncultured Myxococcales bacterium
GAGGGCGAGAAGATCTCCAGCGCCGACATCCAGATCGGCTACCTGCACCGCTGCTTCGAGAAGGAATCGGAGAGCGCGACCTGGACGCAGATCTTCCCGTACACGGATCGCCTCAACTACATCTCGCCGATGTTGAACAACATCGGCTACGCGATGGCGGTCGAGAAGCTGCTGGGGATCAGCGACACGCTGCCCGAGCGCGCCAAGTACATCCGCGTGATCGTCGGCGAGACGTCACGCATCACCGACCACCTGACCTGCCTGGGCGCCAGCGCGATGGAGCTGGGCGCCTTCACGGTGTTCCTGTACGCGCTGAAGGCGCGCGAGTGGATCTTCGAGCTACTCGAGGAGATCTGCGGCGCGCGGCTGACCGTCTCGTACATGCGCATCGGCGGCGTGGCCGCCGACATGCCCGAGGAGTGGGGGCACAAGCTGCTGGGCGTCCTGGCGCGCGTGCGCGAGGTGATGTCCGACATCAGCAAGCTGCTGGACCGGAACCGCATCTTCCGCGACCGGATGGACGGCATCGGGATCATCACCAAGGAAGACGCGCTGTCGTGGGGGATCACCGGACCGGTGGGCCGCTCGACGGGGCTGGCCTACGACGTCCGCAAGGACCACCCGTACCTGGTCTATGACCGGTTCGACTTCGACGTGCCGATCGGGTCGGTCGGCGACAACTTCGACCGGTACGCGGTGCGCGTCGAGGAGATCTTCCAGTCGATGCGAATCATCGAGCAGGCGCTGGCCCAGATTCCGCCCGGCCGCTGGATGCACCCCGATCCGCGCGTCACGCTGCCGCCCAAGTCCGAGACGTACAACTCGATCGAGGCGATGATCGCCCACTTCAAGCTGATCATGGACGGCATCCACGTGCCGCCGGGCGAGATCTACTCGTACACCGAGGCGGGCAACGGCGAGCTGGGCTTCTACATCGTCTCCGACGGGACGGGCCGGCCGTGGAAGTGCCGCGTGCGCCCGCCCTGCTTCCCGGCGACGGCGGTCCTGACCAAGGTGCTGCCGGGCCTCTTCATCGCCGACGTCGTCCCGACGTTCGGGATGATCAACATGATCGGCGGAGAGTGCGACCGATGACCGCGACGCCCAACACCCCTCCGCCCCCGAACGCGAACCCGACGACGAACGCGCCGTCCGCGCCCGACACGGTCACCGTCATCATCGACGGCAAGAGCGTCACCGTCCCCAAGGGGACGATGCTGATCGAGGCCTGCAACCAGAACGGCGCCGACGTCCCGTTCTTCTGCTACCACGCCGGGCTCACCTCGCCCGCCGTTTGCCGCCAGTGTCTGGTCGACGTGAAGGGGCAGCCCAAGCCGGTGCCGTCCTGCTACACGCCCGTCGCCGACAAGATGGAGGTCTTCACGAAGTCGCCGCGCGCGCTGGACGTCCGGCGGCAGATGCTCGAGTTCACGCTGGTCAACCACCCCATCGACTGCCCGATCTGCGACAAGGCGGGCGAGTGCATGCTGCAGAAGCACTACTTCGATTGGGACGCCAAGCTGGCGCGCAACGACGGCGTCAAGGTCAAGAAGAACAAGGTCGTCGACATCGGGCCGCACATCGTGCTCGATCAAGAGCGCTGCATTCTGTGCACGCGCTGCATCCGCGTCTGCGACGAGGTGGCCAAGAACCACCAGCTCGAGATGGCGCAGCGGGGCAATCACGAGGTGCTGACGACCGCGCCGGGGCATCGCCTGGACAACCCCTACTCGCTGAACACCGTCGACGTCTGCCCGGTCGGCGCGCTGACGTCGAAGGACTTCCGGTTCTCGATGCGCGTCTGGGAGCTGTCGACGACGCCGTCGGTCTGCCCCGGCTGCGCGACCGGCTGCAACGTCGAGGTGCACCACTCGCGCGGCAAGATCTACCGGCTGGTGCCGCGCCTCAACGAGGCGGTCAACAAGCACTGGATGTGCGACGAGGGGCGCTTCACGTACAAGCGCGTCCACAAGGACCGCCTGGCGGCGCCGACCTCCGGCGGCATCCCGGTCGAGTGGGACAAGGCGCTGGCCGACGCGGGCCGCCTGCTGCGCGCGGCGCTGGACGCCAACCCCGCCGAGGTCGGCGTCGTGATGAGCGCGCAGTCCACGAACGAGGACCTGTACGCGCTGGCCAAGCTGACGTTCGAGCACCTGGGCCTCGGCAAGGCGTACCTGTCCGGGCAGGACCAGGGGTGGAGCGACGACATCCTCGTCAGCGCCGACAAGAACCCCAACACGGCCGGCGCGATGGCGATCGGCGCGGGGCGGCTGCGCACGCTGCTGGACCTGGCCAACGACATCAAGTCGGGCGCGGTCACCACGCTGCTGGTGGTCGGGACGCACGGCGTCCTCGGCAAGGACGGCGCGCCCGGCGCGCTGCCGCTCGCCAAGCTGAAGACGCTGATCGTCGTCGGCACGCACCGCGACGCGGTCACCAGCGCGGCGCAGGTCGCGCTGCCGCTGACCGAGTGGGCCGAGACCGAGGGGACGTTCACGAACCGGCTGGGGATGGTGCAGCGGATCCGCGCGGCGGTGCCGCCGGCCGGCGACGCCCTGCCCGGCTGGGAGATCCTGTCGCACCTGGCGCGCAACCTGGGCGCCACGATGGACTACACCGACGCCAAGACGGTCTTCACCGAGGCGAAGGCGAAGCTGCCGTTCATGAAGGACGCGGACTGGGGGCGCCGGTACCTGCCGGTGCAGCTCCGCTTCGCGGGCACCCGAGGCTAACGGACGATGGAATACGGCTCGATCGGTTTCCAGGCGGTGGCGGCGATCGCGAAGATCGCCTTCATGATCCTGGGGTTCTTGATGCCGCTGGCGTCGATCCTCACCTGGATGGAGCGCCGACAGTCCTCGATGATGCAGGACCGCCTGGGTCCGAACCGCGCCAACATCCCGCTGCCGTGGAAGATCAACGGCAAGCAGGCGAACTGGCGGATGTGGGGCATCACCCACTTCATGGCGGACGCGCTGAAGTTCCTCTTCAAAGAGGACTACGTCCCGGGCAAGGCGCACAAGTTCCTGTTCATGTGGGCGCCGGTCATGGCGATGGCGCCGGCCCTGATCGTCGCGGCGATCATTCCGTTCGGCCCGCCGCTGTGCTGGGGTGAGCTGCTGCAGGTCGCGCCCGCGTGCGGGCAACCGGTCGGCATGCAGATCGCGCGGCTCGACATCGGGCTGCTGTTCTATTTCGCCATCGCGTCTCTGTCGGTGTACGGCGCGACGCTGGCAGGATGGGCCTCGCACAACAAGTGGTCGATGATGGGCGGGCTGCGCGCCAGCTCCCAGATGATGTCGTACGAGGTCACGATGGGGATGGCCGTCCTCGGCTCGTTCCTGGTGTACGGCTCGCTGGAGCCGGGCGCGATCGCCGACCAGCAGACCAGCATCCTGTCGCTGAGCCACTACCAGAGCAGCTGGGGCATCTTCACGCAGCCGGCCGGCTTCATCCTGTTCCTGACCGCCGCCATCGCCGAGACCAAGCGGACCCCGTTCGACATCCCCGAGGGCGAGCCGGAGATCATCGGCTACTTCGTGGAGTACTCGGGGCTGCGGTTCGGCATGTTCTTCCTGGGCGAGTTCCTGGAGATCGTCACCTCCAGCGCCATCATGATCACGCTGTTCTTCGGCGGCTGGCACTGGGGCAGCTGGCTGGACGGCATGCTGCAGTCGCACCTGCCGAACTTCGCCTTCGTGCTGGTGATGTTCGCGCTGTGGACCGCGAAGGTGTTCGCGTTCTGCGCGTTCCAGCTGCTGATTCGCTGGTCGCTGCCGCGGTTCCGGTCGGACCAGCTGATGCGGCTCGGGTGGCAGCGGCTTCTGCCGATCTCGATCGCCAACGTCGTCGCGACCGCTCTCGTCATCCTTTGGGCGCAGGCCTGAGCTCGGAGAATCCATGGCCGTCGGAGTCAAAGTCGTTCACCGCCCCGGAAGCCTCGCGCAGCAGGCCTACCTGCCCGCCATCGCCGAAGGGATGGGAGTCACCTTCCGCCACTTCGTGAAGAACTTCTTCGGCAACGTGACGGGGATGCGGAAGAAGACCGACATCGTCACGATCGAGTACCCCGAGGAAAAGAAGCAGTACCCGGCCCGCAACCGCGGCCTGCACCGGCTGATGCTGCGCGAGGACGG
>CAZJMY010000577.1:0-1300 GCA_964546845.1 uncultured Myxococcales bacterium
TCACCGGGAAGGAGCCGCTGGTCGGCCGGGTGCGCGACCACCGCAGCGATCTGCCGGCCGCCGTCGTCGTCAGCCGCGGCTGCCACGGCAACGGCGTCGTCGCGCCCGGCGCCCCGCCGGCGCCCGCGCCCGCCCCGGCGCTCGATCGCGCGCTGCTGCGGGAGGCCCGGCCGCGACGGGGCGGCCCGCCGTCCGCGTACGATCTGCCGGCGTTCTGCCGCCTGCTTCGAACCGGGGTCGACCCGGCCTATGTGCTCGTCGCGCGCGAGATGCCGGTCTTCGACGTCGACGACGCGCGGTGCGAGAGCCTCTGGCGGTTCGTGACCGCGGAGGGGCGGGCCCGATGAGCCGTCGGGGCGAGTTCTCCCGGCGAACCCTGCTGGCCGGCGCCGTCGCGCTGCCGGCAATCCGTTCGGGCTGGGCCGCGGAGCCCGCCGCCGACCACGGACGCATCCGCCCGCCGGTGCCGGCGCCCGACCTGCCGCTGATCGGCCAGGACGGCGTCGGCACGACGCTGCCGCGGCTGCTGGCGCAGCGGGTGACGGCGCTTCAGGTGATGTTCACGGCCTGCCGGACGACCTGCCCGATCCAGGGGGCGATCTTCGCGCGCGTCCAGAAGTTGATCCCCGATCTGGTCGACCGCGGCATCCAGCTGGTCTCGCTGAGCGTCGACCCCGCGCACGACACCGGCCCGGTGCTGACGCGCTGGCTGCGACGGTTCGGCGCCGGCCCCGGCTGGCGCGCGGCCGCGCCCCGCCCCGACGACGTCCCCCAGGTGCGGGCGTTCTTCGGCGCCGGCCGGACCGCGACCGACAACCACTCGACCCAGGTGCAGCTCTTCGATCGGGCGGCCGCGCTGGTGTGGCGGACGGGGGAGCTGCCGGAGGCGGAAGAGGTGGCGGCGCTGTTGCGCCGAGTGTGACGGACGGACGGACACGTCCGGATGCGACCACGGCTGCAACGACGACCTAACGACCAACGTATGCGCGGGGGCGGGTCGACGCGCGGACTCGGCGGCGGCGGGTGATGATGAGGGGGACGCCGAGGAGGGTGAGGAAGAGCGCGCCCGTCCCGGTGCCGGGGGTGCCGACGGCGCAGTCGCAGCCCGAGGAGCCGGAGGAGGTTTCGCCGTTGCCGGCGTGACCCGCGCGTCCGCCGGCCGCCAGGCCGCCGTGCCCGCCACCGGCCATCAGGGCACCGCCGTGGCCACCGACGGACGAGCCGGCGGTGCCGCCGCTGCCGGCCGGGGCGGTTCCGCCGCCACCGGCCTGACCCCGTGCACCGCCCGCACCGCCCGCTG
>CAZJMY010000578.1:0-3666 GCA_964546845.1 uncultured Myxococcales bacterium
GGACTTGTCGGGGCAGGGGGCGCACCCGGGGTAGTCGGCCATCTTCAGGCCGCGGATCTTCTGGAACACCGGAGAGCTCCGCCAGATCTCGCCGAACGGCTGCCGGCGGACGTTGCCGGCGGACCAGGGGACCGACACGCAGGGGAACACGTCGCCGCGGGCCGAGATCGCGCCGTTGCCGCGCGCGCAGTTGCACGCGAAGGCCCCTTCGTCGACGACCCGCGTCCCCTGCGGCCGCAGGTCCGCCAGCGGCCCCCGATAGAGCTCCTCCAGCTGCTGCTCCGTCACGCGCACGGCCAGGCTGCCGGTGGTCCCGTCGTGGCGCGCGGTGATCGTCAGGTCGATCAGGGTCGGCAGGCCGCGCGCGGCGGCCAGCGCCCGCATCGCGCCGACCTCGTGCGCGTTGGGGCGCATCACGATCAGCTTGAGGCGCACGGCGACGTTCTGCGCACGCAGGCGGTCGACGCCGTCCAGGGTCCGCCGCCACGAGCCGCGCACCTGCGTGATGCCGTCGTGCACCTCGGGCGTCGCCCCGTAGAGGCTCACGCTGACGCCCATCAGGTTCCGGTAGCTGGCCAGGCGCGCGGCGACGCCCGGGCGCAGCAGAGTTCCGTTGGAGAGCAGCTGCACCGCGAACCCCAGGTCGCGCGCCCGGTCCAGGACCGGGAACAGATGCGGCGCGCTCAGCACCTCGCCGCCGGTCAGCGACAGGAACAGGCAGCCCGCCTCGCGCAGCTCGCCCATCACGCGGAAGATCTCGTCCAGCGAAAGCTCGGGCTCCGCGGAGGCGCCGTCGCTGCCGCAGGCCGGCCCGCGCGTGTCGCGGTCGAAGTTGTAGCAGTGCAGGCACCGGATGTTGCACCGCAGGGTCAGCTCCAGCGACACGTTCAGCGGGATCATCCGCGCGTGCGCCTGCCCCTGCAGGTAGCTGACGACGGCGTGCTCGCCGGGCGAGACGAACAGTGCGTCGTCGGCGCAGACCGGCGCTTCCGCCGCCATCAGGCCCGCCCGCCGGCAGCCAGCAGCCCCTTGCTCTGCAGGTCGGCCAGCGTCTCTTCCACGGCGGCGCGCACCTCGGCGTCGGGGGCGTCGTATTCGGCGGCCAGCGCCGCGGTCAGCTCTTCCAGCGAACAGGGCGACGCCAGCAGCTCCCAGATGCGCGCGGCGGTCTCGTTGAACAGGTGAACCTCGCGCGTGCGCGGGTCGACGACGATCGTCTCTTCGTCCATCTTCTGGTGGGGGACGCCCGGATCGCGCGCGTAGGTCATCGGCCCGCCATCCGCAGCACCGGCAGCGCCACCATGGGCCCCAGCTGGCGCGCCAGCGCCGAGAGGCCTCCCGCGATCGGCAGCGTGCGCCCGTCGCGCGCCGTCACCGCCACGCGCCCCAGCAGCTCGCCCTTCAGCGCGCCCGCATCGTCGCCGGCGCGCTGACAGACCAGCGTGTCCTCGTCGGGCGTCGCGCCGGGAACCCAGGACAGCAGCACGTCCGTGGGCGCGAAGGACGCCCCCGGGGCCGGCGCCTCGACCGACAGCGCGTCGCCGGCCTTCAGCCAGGCCGTCGCGCCGCGCGGACGGAACGTGTAGGCGCGCTGCTTGCGCAGCAGGGCGCGGAACTCGGAGATCAGCTCCCGCGCGTTGGCGGGCGGCGTCGGGCGGGTCACGTCAGGACCCAGGTGAGGGGCCAGCTTGCGGAACACGGCCGGCGTCGGCGACGCGCGGGTCAGCCCGGCCTCCACCGAACGCACCTCCGCGCAGAGCTGGATGGCCACCGCCAGGCTGCGCTCGACCGAGGCGCGGTCCACGGCGAACGACAAGAAGCAGCCGAGGAGCCGCAGGGTCGCGTCCGACGAGGTGATGGGGGTCATCCCGATCTCGCGCGTCTGGGTCAGGAAGGCGACCGTGCGCAGCGGCCAGCTGCGCATCGAGATTCCGCCGCGCGCGAAGTCGCCCCAGAACGGCGTCCCGAGCACGCGCCAGCCGTCGTCCAGCCGGCGGACGGCCACGATCTCGTCGGACAGCACGTCGTCGGCGTCGGGCGCCTTGCGCGCCAGGGTGGTCTTGCCGGCGCCGCTCTGGCCCGGGAAGATCACCCCGACCGAGGCGTGCCTCAGCCCGCAGGCGTGGATCAGCATGCCGCCCGACCGCGGGAGCAGTGTCGCGAAGATCACCCGCAGCACGGTGTCGACCGCGAAGGGGCTCATCTCGCAGCGCCCGTCCCCGCGGTAGACCGTCCGGCCGCCGCGCCCGGTCCGGCCCGTCAGGATGACGTCGAAGTCCCAGCGGGTGGCCGCCAGCTTGCGCCCGGCCGCCTGGACGGCCAGCGGGTGGGCTTCCGTCTCGGCGTATCGGCGCAGGATCGCCGCGCGGGAGGCCGGCAGCGGGACGGACTGCATGTCCAGCCGCACGACGAAGTCGCGCGCGACCTGCGCGGAGGGGGGCAGCTGGAACGCGCCGTATCGCGCGCGCAGCTGGTCCCAGAACACGTCGGGCGCCCCCGCGAGATCGACCTGACCGACCAGCCCGCCGATGGACAGCAGCAGCTGGTGCGTGGCGGGGCCGCCGGAAGGGACCCCGGTCTTGGTGGCGTGGCTGGTCACGATATCTTCGGGAACTGTTCGCAGTTCTCCATGCCGGGCCCGTTCTTGCCGCAGGCGAGGCTGTTGGACTCGAACAGCCGGCCGCTCTTGATCTGCGGCCGCTGCCACGGTCGTTTGCCCTGGCCGGGGCGCGGGGGTTTGCGGGGAGTCTTCTGTGCCACCGTGGACGCTCCTATTCGACCTTGCCCAGGGCGTCCTTGGCGGCCGACCGCACCGCCGGCGCCGCATCCCGCGCGCGCGCGCGCCGCAGCTCGGCCACGGCGACCGCCCCCGCACCGCGCAGCTCACCCAGCGCCCAGGCAGCGTTCTGCCGAACGTACGGACTGGCGTCGGCCAGCAGCCGCTTCAACAGCGGCGCCTCTTCGGGGTTCCTCATCTTTCCGAGCACGCGGGTCGAGAAGGCGCGGACCCGCTCATTCTCGTCGCTCTGGGCGCTCTTCTCCAGCGCCTGGCGATAGCGCTCGGGCCGCTGCTTGAAGTCCATGTCCAGCCCGATGACAGCCTGGGCGTCCTTGTTCAAGATGGCGACGCGCCACCGCATCATCGACGCCTCCACGTCCTGCGCGACCTGCTCGGGCGTCTCGGGCGCCGGCGGCGGGGCGGGTGTGTTCGAGAACGGCCGGGTCGAGAACCCCTGGAAGGCGGCCTCTCCAGCCTCATCCCTGGCGCGCGGCGGGTGCGCGCGGTGCCGCAGCGCGAGAGACCCCGCCCCGGCGATCACCAGCAGCGAGCCGGCGGCGATCCACGTGGTGTGCGGCCTAGGCATGGATCGTGGCAGCGCCCGCCGCTCTGGCGGACTGAAAGCAGTTTATCGTGGCTCGGCCGGACGACACAATTTTGGCTCACTCGCACGCTGGCGCGAGTTCCCTTTGGATGCATCGTCTGTTGGGCATCGGACTTGAAGGGAAGTGACGCGACCATGCCAAGCCGGCTCCGCCCCGAAAGCACTTCATGCTACAAGGTGAGCCGTCCGACGGCCCCGTAGCTCAGGTGGATAGAGCGGCGGTTTCCTAAACCGTAGGTCGCCTGTTCGAATCAGGCCGGGGTCACCGAGGTTGCGGATCAGC
>CAZJMY010000579.1:0-7222 GCA_964546845.1 uncultured Myxococcales bacterium
CCGGGCGCTGCGGCGGGTGGTCTGCGGGCTGATGCTGGCGATCGGGCTCGCGGCTGGCGGCCGCGCCCAGGCGGCCTACAGCTACCGGATGGACATCACCCTCGACCGCACGCGCGTCGGGAACTCGGGCGCGCCCACGACTCTGTCGAACTATCCCCTGCTGCTCGACATCACCAGCGCGAACTTGAAGACCGTCGCCAACGGCGGGCACGTCCAGAACGCCAACGGATACGACATCACCTTCGTCGGCGCCGACGCCACGACGTGCGGCGGCCCGTCCACCTGCACGTTCAACTACGAGATCGAGAGCTACACCGCGACGACCGGGCGCGTGATCGCCTGGGTGCAGATCCCGGCGCTGAAGACGGTCTCCGCCTCGTCCAACCAGACGATCGTCGTGAAGTACGGTGACGCGACCATTTCGTCTCCCACCCAGAACGCCACCGGCACCTGGGACACCAACTTCAAGGCCGTCTGGCACCTGAACCAGTCGAGCACCCCCGCCGGCGATTCGACGTCGACCGCCGCCAGCGCCTCGTTCCAGGGCTCACCCAGCCCCGCCACCGCCACCGGCCTCGTCGGCGCGGGGATCGCCACCAGCGGGACGACGGGATCGGGCTATCTCGACTACCGGTCGGCGACCTTCAACTGGACGTCGTCCGACACGTTCACCTACGAGGGGTGGTTCAACACGACCGATTCGTTCGGCCCGCTCTACTCGCAACGCGACAACGGCGCCGGCAACCCGGTCATCGACATCACCGTGGGATACGACGGGTCGACCAGCAACAGCGGCAAGATGTCCGTGCTGGTGCGCGACGACACGGGCGCCAGCTTCGTCGAGGTGAACGGGTCGACCGCCATCAACGACGGCGGCTGGCACCACTTCGCCGTCACGCGGACCGGCGGCACCATCCAGGTGTACGTCGACGGCGCCTCGATCGGATCGTCGACGGGCGCCGGAGCCAGCGGCTCGATCACGACCGGCGCGTCGGGCAACTACCAGAACATCGGACGCGAGGGGAACTGGGTGCAGTCGAACTACGGGACCACGGACCAGCGCTTCCTGGCGGCCACGTTCGACGAGTTCCGCATCTCGAACACGCTGCGTTCCGCCGACTGGCTGGTGACCGACTACAACACGATGAAGTCGCCGTCGTCCACGTACGTGCTGGGCGGGGAGACCCTGGCCTCCTGCGGCGACGGAACCAAGACGGCCGGCGAAGGTTGCGACGACGGCAACTTCACGAACGGCGACGGCTGCAGCAGCGGCTGCGCCATCGAGACCGGCTACTCGTGCGCCGGCACGACGCCCAGCGTCTGCAGCACCGTCTGCAGCGACAGCGTCGTGGCCGGCAGCGAGGGGTGCGACGACGGCAACCTCATGAACGGCGACGGCTGCAGCAGCACCTGCACCGTCGAGTCGCTGTACCACTGCTCGGGGTCGCCCAGCGTCTGCTCGTTCGCCCAGTTCGGTTACTACAAGACCATCACCGTCGACCGCACGAAGGTCGGGACGGGGTCGGCGCCCACCACGCTCGGCAACTACCCGGTCCTGATCAGCGTCACCGACAGCAGCCTCAGGACGGTGGCCAACGGCGGTCGGGTCCGCAACTCGAACGGCTACGACATCGTGTTCCGCGGCCTCGACACGACGACCTGCGGCGGCCCCACGGCCTGCACCTTCGCGCACGAGATCGAGAAGTACGACGCCACGACCGGCCAGCTGATCGCCTGGGTGAACGTCCCCGCGCTGAAGACGCAGACCAACACCGCCAACACGACGTTCAACATCCTGTTCGGCAACGCCGCGATCTCGACCAGCACGGCGCAGCCGACGTCCACCTGGGCGTCCGGCTTCACCGGCGTGTGGCACCTGAACCAGGATCCGACGGGGACGGCGCCGCAGATGAGCGACGCCACCTCGAACGGCAACAACGGAACCGCCACCAGCGTCACGACGGCCACCGGGCTGGTCGGGTCGGGCGTGACGACCGACGGCTCGACCAGCTACATCGCCGTGAACTCGGGGACGTCGCTGAACACCACCAGCGGCGGCAGCTTCACCTACTCGGGATGGGTGAAGACCAGCGACTCGACGGGCGGCATCTTCTCGCTTCGCTCCAGCACCAGCTCCAACGTGGTCGTCGACGTCATGGTGGGCCGGGACGGGGCGTCGACCAGCGCCAACAAGCTGATGGCGCTCATGCGCGACGACTCGAACGGCGGGCAGGCGGACCTGGTCAGCACCTCCTCGATCGCCGACGGCAACTGGCACCTGGTCACGGTCAACCACAGCGGCACCTCGATGCAGCTGTACATGGACACCACCTTGGTCGGCACCGCCACCGTGTCGTCCGGCAGCTTCACGTCGACGCTGCGGAACATCGGGCGCGAGGGGCGCTGGGTCCAGGACTCCTACACGACGACGGCCGAGGAGTATCTGGCCGCCACCCTCGACGAGTTCCGGGCTTCCAGCACCGCGCGCACGCTCGACTGGATCACCACCGACTACAACAACCAGTCCTCGCCCTCCACGTTCATCAGCTACACGACGGGAGCCGGCGGCGAAGTGGCGACGGATTCGCACACCGAGGTGGCGTTGATCTCGTTGACCGCCACGGAGATCTGTCCCGGCACGACCGTGGCGTGGCAGACCGGCTACGAGATCGACGTGCTGGGCTTCAACGTCTACCGCGACCAGGACGGCCAGCGCGTCCTGCTGAACCCCACGTTCGTCGCGGCCGCGGGGCCGGCGGGCGGCGGTGGCGGACACCGCTACCAGCTGGTCGACGCCGCGTCGACCGAACCGTCGCGCGCCTACTGGGTCGAGGAGGTCCGGTTCGACCTGACCAGCCGGTGGCACGGCCCCGTGGCGCCGGTGGCCGGCGCCCCCTGCGGCGCGCCGCCCGCCACCGCGGTGACGTTCGGGGGCGTGTCCGGGAGCCCGACGCCGATCAGCGCGTCGCCCGGGGCCCCGGCAGCGGAGGGTGACTCACGCGAAGGTGATTCGACCGCCGGCTGCGCGGTCGGAGGTGGGGCGCGCCCGTCGCTGCCGGCGGCGCTGCTGCTGCTGCTGGTCGTCGGCGCGCCCTGGCGAGGCCGGCGCGGGCACGTCCGGCCGTCCAGTAAATTGCCGCGTGGGCGGTGGCACGTCTAAGATGTGGATGGTGAGCCACGCGCCACGCCGCTCGGAAAGGTTCGTCACCCGCGTCGTCGGAGACGAGACGGTCGTCGTCCCGGTGCGGGCCGGCGTCGCCAACCTCGAGGCGATCTTCACGATGAACGCCGTGGGGACCGCGATCTGGCGGCACATCGACGGGGTCGCCACCGCCCAGGACCTGGCGCAGCGGCTGTGCGAGGAGTTCGCCGTCAGTCCGGCCGAAGCGCTGGCGGACGTGACGGAGTATTTGGACCTGCTGGCGTCGAAGGGCCTCCTGTCCCGCGACGAAGGTGCCGAAGCCCTACACCGCGAGAAGGGCACGGCATGAAAGCACAGACACTGACCTACACCGACTGGAGCAGCGCCTTGCACGGGCGGGCCCGTGGCGCGCGGCTGCCCATCAACGCGACGCTGGAGGTCACTCACCGGTGCCCCCTCGCCTGCGCGCATTGCTACAACAACCTGCCCGTCGGCGACGCGGAGGCCCGCCGGCGCGAGCTGTCCGCCGCCGAGCTGAAGCGCATCATCGACGAGCTCGCCGACGCGGGCGGCCTGTGGCTGCTGTTCACGGGCGGCGAGATCTTCGCGCGCCGCGACTTCCTGGAGATCTACCGGCACGCCAAGCAGCGCGGCTTCCTGATCACGCTGTTCACGAACGGCACGCAGGTCACGGAGGCGATCGCCGACACGCTGGTCGAGTGGCCGCCGTTCTCGATCGAGATCACGATCTACGGCCGGACGCGCGAGACGTACGAGCGGTTGACGGGCGTGCCCGGATCGTTCGACCGCTGCATGCGCGGCATCCGGCTGCTGAAAGAGCGCGGCTTGCCGCTGTCGCTGAAGACGGTGGCCGTCACGATCAACCAGCACGAGATCGCCGACATGCAGCGCTTCGCCGAGGACGAGCTGGGCGTGCCCTTCAAGTTCGACGGGATGATCAACGCTCGCATCGACTGCTCGCACAGCCCGCTGAACGTGCGGCTCTCGCCGGCGGACATGGTGCGGCTGGACTTCGCCAACCCGGCGCGGCGGGACGCCTGGGCGCAGCTGGCCGAGGCCGGCGCGAACGCGGCGGCGCGCCAGCAGGCCGAAGCTCCGGCGCAGAAGCCCAGGGACAACGTCTACAACTGCGGCGGCGGCGTCAGCGCGTTCGCGGTCAGCCCCGAAGGGAAGATGAGCATCTGCGTCCTTTCCCAGCAGGACACCTACGACCTGCGGTCGGGGCCGCTGCGCGACGGGTGGAACGGATTCCTGAAGACGGTCCGCGCCCGCCCGGCCCGCCGCGAGACGAAGTGCCGGGACTGCCGGATCCGCGAGCTGTGCTCGTCCTGCGCGGCGACGGCCGAGCTGGAGAACGGCGACGCCGAAACGCCGGTCGATTACTTCTGCGAGGTGGCGCACCTGCGCGCGCTGGCGGTCGGCACCACGCCGCCCGCGCACGGCGACTGCGCCTTCTGCGCCGGGGGCGCGCACCACGCGCGCGTGCAGCGGGCGCTGGCGGACATCCAGCGCGGGGCGGCCGCGGATTCACCGGCCGCGCGACGGCCGCCTGGCCTGGCCGTCGTCAATCGGAGCGTCGCCGGCGAGAGCTGCGGCGGTGGTTGTCAATCCTGCGGGGAGGGGCCGAACGATGAGCTCTGAAACGAACGACCGGCCGAACGAACCGCTGAAGAAGGCCTACCAGAAGCCGACGCTGTCCGAGGTCGCGTTGCGGCCCGAGGAGGCCGTGCTGGGGAACTGCAAGACGGCCGGCATCTCCGGGCCGGCGATGGCGGACTGCACGTTCGCCGTGGGCTGCTCCTCCGTCGGTTCGTGACGGACAACGCCTTCTGGCTGGACATCGCCGGGCTCACGCTGGCGGTGACGGCGGACGCGGATCTGCCCATCGCCGCCGACGGATCGGCGCGAAAGTTCGTCACGGGCGATCCCGCGCGGACCCCGGGCGCGCGCGCTCCGTTCGTCAGCCTGCATGCCCGCTGGGGCGACCCGCGCGTGCCCCGCGACGCCGCCGTGGCGTTCGATTCGGGCAAGGGGCTGTGGCGGCTCTACCGCACGGCCGACGGCCCGCAGATCGTCTTCACCTCGCCGGCGCTCGGGCCGGACGCGTACCAGGCGGCGGCGTTCAGCGAAGACTTTCGCCAGGGCGTCGTCACCATGCGCCGGGCGCCTTTCGCGGCCCGGCTGCCCGTCTACCCGCTGCACTACCCGCTGGACGAGCTGCTGATGGTGCACCTGCTGTCGCGGGGGCTGGGCGTCGAGGTGCACGCCGCCGGGGTGGTGCTGCCCGACGGGCGCGGCTGGCTTTTCGTGGGCGTCTCGGGCGCGGGCAAATCGACCCTGTCACGGCTCTGGCGCGCCGAGCCCGACGCGAACGTGCTCAGCGACGAGCGCATCGTCCTGCGCCGCGAGGCCGGGGCCCTGCGGATGTATGGGACGCCCTGGCACGGCGACGGGCAGATCGCCGAGCCCGGCTCGGCGCGCCTGGACCGCATCTTCTTCCTGCGCCACGGCGCGCGGAACGGACTGGCTCCTGTGCCCCTCACGGACGCCATCAGCCGTCTGTTCGTGTGCGGCTTCACGCCGTTCCACGACGCCGCGGGGCTCGACTTCAGCCTAGGGTTCCTCGAGACCGTGGCCCGCGAGTGCCCCGGGCAGCAGCTGAGCTTCGTGCCCGATCGCAGCGCCGTCGCGTTCCTGCGCGGGGCCTGACGCGTCAACGCGCTGACCACGCCACCGTCGGTGGCGGCACGGACGTCCGGACACGGGCGAACACGCGCTCTCCTCTCAAGCGCTCGGCGCGGCGCGCCGAGGGTTCAGCATGGTGGGGGACGTCCTTTCACGCGCCTTCGGCGAGCTCGTCGCGGATCTGCTGGATTCTGGGCTGCAGGTACGTTTTCGGGCCGCGGGGCGCAGCATGGCGCCGGCCGTGCGCGACGGCGACGTGCTGACCGTGGCGCCCGTCGCGCCGGAGCTGGTCGCCGTCGGTGACGTGATCCTCTGCGACACCTGGCGAGGTCCCATCGCCCACCGGGTCGTCGCGATGGCCGGCGCCGGTCCCGCCCGCCGCTTCGTGCTGAGGGGAGACTGCTCGCTGGAGAACGATCGCCCGGTCGAGCCCGCGCGCGTTCGCGGCAGGCTGGTCGCCGTCGAGCGCGACGGCTGCGTCGATCGCCACAGCTTCGCGCGCGGCGCCCTCACCCGGCGTTTGCGCGGCGCCCAGGCCCGCTGGCAGCGAGCGCTGCTCCGCATGCGCCTGGCGGCGGCCGTCGCGCTCGGCCTCGTCTAGTGTCCTAGCCGACGACGAAACCGTCATTCGCCTGGCTCCAGAGCGGGCTTCGGATCTGACGGGCTGGTACAGTGGACGCGTGACCGCTGACTTGCGAGACCTTCTCCCGGCCGCCACGCGCGGTCGCCCCGTTCGCTTCCACTTCGAGGGTGACGCGATCTCTTCCTTCGAGGGAGAGCCGCTGGCCGTCGCGCTGCACGCGGCGGGCGTCGACACGCTGGCCCGATCGACGAAGTATCACCGCCCCCGCGGTTTCTTCTGCCTGGACGGACACTGCGCCTCCTGCCTGGTGCGCGTCGACGGGCGGCCCAACCAGCGCGCCTGCCGCGTCGGCGCGCGCGAGGATCTGCGCTGCGAGCGGCAGAACGCGTTCCCCAGCGCCGACGTCGACCTGCTGGCCGCCGCCGACTGGCTGTTCCCCGACGGGATGGATCACCACACGATGATGACGGGCACGCGCGCGGGCAACGCGCTCTTCCTGAAGCTGGTGCGCGAGATGGGCGGGTCGGGAACGCTGCCGGACGCGCCGGCGCCCCACCGGCTGGTCCCCGTCGATCGCGCCATCGACGTCTGCGTCGTGGGCGGGGGTCCGGCCGGCCTGGCGGCGGCGCGGGCCGCGGCGGAAGCGGCCCGCGGCGCGCGCGTGGTCCTGTTCGACGAGCAGCCGCAGCTGGGCGGGTCGTGGCTGGCCGAGCCGGGCGGCGCCGCCCGGGCTGCCGCGGCCGCCACCGCCGCCCGCGCAGCCGGCGCGGAGCGGAACGCGGGCGCGACCG
>CAZJMY010000580.1:0-8528 GCA_964546845.1 uncultured Myxococcales bacterium
GTGCCGATCGGGCTGGTGCTGCTGTTCCTGACCGGCGTCGGGCCGCTGATCGCGTGGCGCAAGGCCACCGTGTCGCACCTGCGCTACCAGTTCATGTGGCCGCTGCTGGCCACGGGCGCGACCATCGCCGCCTGCCTGGCCCTCGGCCTGGGTGAGGCGGTGGCCGGCGTCATCTGCTTCGGCTTCTGCGCCTTCACGGCGGCGACCATCATTCAGGAGTTCGCGCGCGGCGTGTCGGTGCGCAAGCGGAACACCGGACAGGACGCCATGTCGTCGCTGATGGGGATGGTCCTGCGCGGCAAGCGGCGCTACGGCGGCTACATCGTGCACGTCGGCATCGTGCTGATGTTCATCGGCTTCGCGGGCACGGCGTACAAGAAGGAAGCCGACGTGAAGCTGGTGCCGGGCGCCGAGACGAAGATAGGCAAGTACACGCTGCGATTCGACCGGCTGGCGCACGAAGAGGACCGCCAGAAAGAGATGGTCACCGGCGAGGTGACGGTGACGAAGGACGGCAAGGTGATCGATCACCTGCGGCCGGCCAAGTGGTTCTTCCACAACCACGAGAGCGAGCCCACGACCGAGGTCGCCATCCGCCGCGCGCCGGCCGAGGACCTCTACATCACGCTGGGCAACTACGATCTGGCCGAGGGGAACGTGACGTTGAAGGTCGTCGTGAACCCGGTCGTGGACTGGATCTGGTTCGGGTTCATGCTGCTGGCGATCGGCACCGGGATCGCGCTGATGCCCGACGCCGTGCTCGAGCGGCTGACGGCGGGCGTGACGTCGCCGGCCGCCGGCCGGCAGGCGAGCACGGCGGGCCTCGTGCTGCTGATGGCGGCCGCAGCGGCGGCGGCGACGCTGCCGGGGCGGGCGGCGCGCGCGCAAGATCAGCAGGCACAGCAGCCGCAGGGGCACGCCGAGAACGGGATGGCCCAGGCGACGGTCGACGCCCCCGAGCCGAAAGGCCCCGACGAGAACTGGCTGGTCCGCAACATCATGTGCCAGTGCGGCACCTGCCGGCACAACCTGCTCGAGTGCGAATCGGACGGCTGCGGGCACGCGGTCCAGGACCGCATCGAGATCCGCGAGCTGCTGGACCAGGGGCGCACCCGCGAGCAGGTGATCCAGTACTTCATCAAGAAGTACGGCGGGCAGGTCGCGCTGGCCGCGCCGATCGACCGGGGCTTCAACCGGCTGGCGTGGCTGCTCCCCTACAGCCTGGGGACGGTGGCGGCGGCCGGGCTGGGCTACGGCGCCTACCGCCTGTCCCGCCGGGCACCGGCCCGCGTCGCCCCCGACCTGGGCCCTCCCGTCACGCCGGATGGCGAGCTGGCCGACAAGCTTGATGACGAGCTCCGCAGCCTCGACTGAGTCGGCCGCTCCGCCTGCCGCGCCGGTCAGGCCGCGCAGGCGGCTGCCGATGTGGGCGATCGCGCTTCTGGGGGCCGTGGTCGCCACCGCGTACGCGGGGCTCATCGAGAAGATGCGCTTCGGTCCGCCGCTGGTGATGTTCGGTCTGGGCGGCATGACACTGGCGCTGTCGGCGGCGGCGCTGTACCGGGTGATCGACCCGCTGGCGCACGAGCGCGGCGCGGCGGTGGCGCCGCGGACCGGCCGCCACCTGAAAGAGCTCGAACGCGAGAAGCAGCTGGTGCTGAAGGCGATCAAGGAGATCGAGCTCGACTATCAGATGCGCAAGATCGCCGACCGCGATTACCGCGAGATGGTCGAGCGCTACCGGACGCGGGCCATGCGCCTCATCAGCGAGATCGAGGCGGGCGACGACTACCGCGCGCTGATCGAGCGCGAGCTGGCGCTGCGCCTGAAGGTGCAGGCCGCTGATCCGGCGGCCGGCACGCCGGTCGCGGCGCCTGTGCCCGCCGCCGCCGGCGCGCCCGCGCCCGTCGCGAAAAGCGAACCCGCGCGCCGGGTCTGCGGCGCGTGCTCGACCGGCAACGACCCCGACGCCCAGTTCTGCAAGTCATGCGGACAGCGCCTCTGAAGCTTCGCGCGGTTTTGATCGGTCTCGTGGCGCTGCTCGGCGCCGGGCGGCTGCACGCCCAGCCCATGATGGGGGGGGCGGGAATGCCGAACCTGTCCGAGATCGTGGGGCGCCCGCTGCCGGACGCGGGGATGGCGACCGGGACGGTCAGCGTGCGCGTCTCGCGGCGCATGCCCGCCAACGCCGCGGCGGGCGTCGACGTCGTCGCCATCATCAAGAAGGAGGGCGGCGAGCTGCGCCGGCGCACCGAGAAGACGGACGCCGACGGGCGCGTCATCTTCGAGGGGATGGTGCCCGGGGACGAGTTCCGGGCCGAGGCCACCGTCGACGGCGAGACACTGAAGACCCAGACGTTCACGCTGCCGTCGCAGGGCGGCCTGCGCACCATGCTGATCGCGGCGCTGGGCGCGTCCCCCCCGGGCAAGACCAGCGGGGCGGCCGCGGCGCCGGCGGCGGGCGAAGAAGGCGAGCAAGGCGACGAAGCGGCGCGGTTCACGCTGGGCGCGACCGCGGGCATGGCCGTCGCCGACGGCACGCTGCCGATCGGTCGCCTGGACGTCCAGGTGCTCGATGAGAACGGCGCGCCCATCCCGCAGCACACGGTGCTTCTGGGGATGGTCGACAAGAGCAACAAGATCGACGTGCGCAAGGCGGACAGCGACGCGGGCGGGGTCGCGCACTTCGCCGGCCTGCCGCACGGCGACGGCAGCGGCTACGCCGCGGTCCTGGAGTGGCACGGGCTGCGCCTGGGGACGGCCCCGTTCCCGATGCCCGACACCAGCGGCGCGCGCGCCGAGATCCGCGCGCTGGGGCGGACGGCCGACACGTCGGTGATGACGATCGGCGAGGGCGGGCGGGTCATCGTGCAGATGCACGAGGACACGCTGCAGTTCCTGGAGATGCTTCCGCTGGAAAATACTTCCGACAAGATCTTCGACCCGGGCCCGGGCGCCGTCGAGATCCCGCTGCCGAGCGGGTTCGTCGGCGCGGAAGCGCAGGAGAGCGACCGCAAGATCGAGGTCCGGCAGAACCACGGCATGGCGGTGCACGGCGTGTTCACGCCGCGCCGGTCACTGGGCGCGACCACGGCCAAGGCGGCGGGCCAGGAAGTGGTGTTCGGGTTCGTGCTCCCCTACCATGGCGACACGCGCGCCTTCGCGCAGCCGATGCCGAACGGGATGGGAGCCGGGACGTTGATCACCGAGCAGATCGCCGGGCTGTCCGTGAGCGGTCCGGGGATCGGCGCCCGCCAGGCGCGCGAGCTGAGCGGCCGGAAGTACTGGGTGATGCCCATCGAGCCCATTCCGCCCGGCGGGGTGCTGTCGTTCACGCTGACGGGGCTGCCGTCGACGGACGCGACGGGACAGTACGTGGCCGGTGGACTGGCGCTGGCGCTGATCGGCGGCGCGTTCGTCTTCGGGCGGCGGCCGCGCGCGCCCGGCCAGAAGGGCGACCCCAAAGGCGCGACCCTCGGCGACACGCGCGAGCGGCTGATCGAGCAACGCGAGTCGACCTTCGCCGAGTTGCTGGCGCTGGAGCGTCGCGCGCGCGCGACGGGGACGCCCGCGCCCGCCGAGCAGCGCAAGCAGCTCGTGGGCCGACTCGAGCAGATCTACCGCGAGCTGGCCGCGCTGGACGAACGCCAGGCGGCCTGACCGCGGCATGACGACCCCTCCGCCTCTGGCTCTGGCGAAAGTCGGCAAGGTCTACGGCGGGCGGCGGGTGCTGGCCGACGTGAACGTCACCTTCCAGCCGGGCCGGATCGCCGCGGTGCTGGGGCCGAACGGGGCCGGCAAGACGACGCTGCTGGGCATCCTCTCGACGCTGGTGACGCCCAGCGCGGGCGAGGTCCGCTGGGGGGCCGAGCGCCTGGGGCGCGGCTCGCCGGCCCGCGCGCGCATCGGCTACGTGGGGCACGAGCCGGGCGTCTACGGCGATCTGACGGCGGCCGAGAACGTCGCCCTGTTCGCCGGCCTTCACGGCGTGGCGGACGGCGCCGCCCGCGCGCCCGCGCTGCTGGCGCGCGTCGGGCTGGGCGAGGCACAGCGCGACGCTCCTGCGCGCACGTTCTCGCGCGGGATGCTGCAGCGTCTGGCGCTGGCGCGCGCGCTGGTTCACGACCCGACACTGCTTCTGTTCGACGAGCCCGCGGCGGCGCTGGATCCGGCGGGGGCCGCCTGGCTGACCGGCGAGCTGGCCGCCGAGCGCACCGCCGGCCGGACGGTCGTGCTGGTGACCCACGACCTGGCGGCGGCGGCCGTCGCCGATCAGGTCGTGATCCTGCGGCGCGGTCGGGTCGTCTTCGACGAGGTGCGCCCGGGCGGCTTCGGCGTCGAGGCGCTGCGTTCGACCTACGAGGAGAAGACCCGTGGGTGAGGGCGCGCCGGGCGGCACCGGGCCCCGCGCGCCCGGGCTCTTCGCGCAGGTGCTGCGCATCGCGGGCAAGGACCTGGCGATCGAGTGGCGCAGCCGCGAGGTGCTGGCGACCATGACGTTCCTGGCGGTGGTCGTGGTGCTGATCTTCAGCTTCGCCTTCGTCGTCGAGGGGGCGCGTCCGCCGGCGCCGGTCGTCGCGGGCATCCTGTGGATCGCGCTGGTCGTCTCGGGCACGGTCGGTCTGGCGCGTGCGTTCGATCGCGAGCGCGAGGGAGAGGCCATCCGGTCCCTGCTGCTCACGCCGGCGCCGCGCGCGGCCATCTACCTGGGCAAGCTGGCCGCGACGGCCGCGCTGATGGCGATCACCCAGACCGTGCTGACCGGGCTGGCGGGCGTGCTGTTCTCGACGTCGTTCGCCGCCGTGGCCGGGCGCGTGGCGCTGCTGCTGGGCCTGGGGATCGTCGGGTTCGCGGCGGCCGGCTGCGTCTTCTCGGCGGCCCTCCTGCGCGCGCGCGGCCGCGACGCGCTGCTGGCGACGCTGCTCTACCCGATCATCGTCCCCATCGTGATCGCCGGCGCGCGCGGCACCACCCAGCTCATCGATCCCGTGGCGCCCGACTTCGACGGCGCCCGCTTCTGGACCCAGTTCCTGGTCGCCGTCGACGTCCTGTTCATCACCGCCGGCATCTGGGCCTTCGAACCCATCGCCGCCAGTGACTGACCATGAACCGCGCGTTCACCGCTTTGGTGCTGCCGCTGGCGGGCTGTTCGTTGATGTTCGTGCAGCCGCCGCACGAGGGGTACGGCTACCGCGGCGTCGTCGGGTGCACCAAGAACAGGCTGGCGCCGTTCATTGACACCGTGTTCACGGCCACCAACGTCGCGTCGGCCGTGTACGTTGCGTCTCAAGACAACGTCACGAACAAGGGGGGCGCGGTCGCGGTCGGACTGGCCGCGGCCGGGGCTTGGGCAGCTTCCGCAGCGTACGGCTACTACAACACGAATCGCTGCGCGGAGCTGCTGGCGGACGCCGAGGACGACGATCGGCCGTTCCGGCGGCATCCAAATAACGGTCCGTTCGGCTGGAGAGCGCCCGTGGCACCCATGCCGCCTGCCGGCGCGCCGCCTGCCACCGCGCCGGCCGCCGCCGCACCGCCGTCCGCGGTGCCCCAGCAGCCTCACGAAGACAATCCGGCAGCCCGGCGGCCGCCCGGCCCCGATCGGGTTGCCCCCCGATTCGGCGAGTAGCCGGCGCGACCGCGGGACTCAGCGGCGATCGTAGACCTGGACGGAGGCCGTGTTGTCCAGGTGCTGGGGCATCGTCCGAAAGTAGAGCCGCCGCAGCATCCCGCGGGCCAGCGCGCGCGGGTGGATAGAATAGATCGAGGTCTCCGCGATGCCCCCGCACTCCTGCACACCCCATCGCGCCTTCCAGGCGGTGACCGAGGGAGGAAATTCGAGCCGGCGGACGCCGCGCTCGATGCCCGCACGGATGGCCTCCGCGGTGATGATCGTGAGCGGGCTATATCGGTAGTAGCGTTCGTCGTACCCCGAGTAGTAGATCGCCACGCTCGCCGGGCTATCCAGGAAGACCTGCGCCGCGGCCACCTGGCCATCGATCTCCAACAGCCAGATCCCGACCTGATTTCGTTCCGCCGCCCGTTTGAACCAGCGGTGCAGAAACTCCGCCTGACCGGCGGTCTGGATGTGGTTGTAGTGGGGAACGCCTGTGGCAGCTGCGCTGCGCATGCGGTGCAGGCGAATCAGCGTCGCGGTCGCCGCGCCGATCTCGGCAGGCAAGCGGACCTCACGAAGGGACCAGCGGGGACGCTCGCGCGTGAGCTTGCGCGGATAGTACGCGACGTTGTCGCGCATCGACTTGGAGAGGGTCGCTCGGTACGCGGCCCAGGACGCCGATAACGGCGCGATCAACGGCGCCTCACAGACGCGGGTCACCTCCACGACGGGCGCGGTCCCGGCGAACCGGGGCGACGGCGAGGCGACCGAAGTGTCGGATGGATTCGCGCGCACGGCAGCAATGTCCCAATCGCGCCGTTGGCCGGCCAGGTACGACTTCACGGCCTCCAGCGCGCGGGCTTCGAATCCAACCCGGTAGATTGCGACCGGAGAGTCGGTCATGGTTTCGAAGGAGCTGCTCCGGCCGAACGGTTGCAGCGTCGTCCCCAGGCTGCGGCGCCCCATCGCACTTTCGACGTAGAACGGCAGGACCGCAACCGGGAGACCATCGGCCGTCGAGACCACGACGACTTCGTACTGGCCCGTCGCGCCGCCGACGCGGCCCAGCACGAAATGGCGCCACCATTCGTGGGCGAATTCCCAGCTGTGGAACGCCGACGGCACGGCCGAGTGAGAAAGGACCTTTCGCCAGGTCTGTTCCAGGCGCGTGAAAGCGGCGGCCGTGCGCGCCGACACGCAGCGAAGCGCCGATGGCTGCGCGAGACTGTTCTCTCGGGCAGCCCCGGCATTGACGGGCGTCGGGACACTCGGTGAGCTCCCGGCCTGGCTCTCGTCAGCATTTTGACGGGCCTTTGGTGCACGCCACCGTCCGTCGGACAAGACGGTGGTGTTTGCCTGGGCCCCCCCCCGTGGCATGTCGCGAACAGCGACAGCTACGGGTCAAATCTTTAGCCCTGTGCCGGGGCGATCGTTTCGGCTATCCCCCGAGCGGTCGCCCGATCATCGCGCCGAGCCGTTCCAGGGCCCCGTCCAGGCTCTCCTGCGACGGGCCGAACGAGAAGCGGACGTGGCGGCGGAAGCGGGAGGCGCGCTGGTGGCGGCGCTTGCCGGGGTTCACGTCGAAGAATTCGCCGGGGACGACGATGACCCGGTGGTCGAGCGCGGCGCGGAAGAAGCCCATGCCGTCGTCCAGCGGCGGCGGCAGCGCACCCACGCGCCCCCACACGTAGAACGTCCCCTCGGGCGCGGCGTCGACCTCGATGCCCAGCCGCGCGAGGCCGGCCAGCAGGCGCTCGCGCTTGGCGCCGAACGTCGCGTGGATGGCCTCGGTCTCGGCGCGGACGTGGGCGTCCTCGAGCAGCGGGACGGCCGCCCGCTGCAGCGGCTTCGAGCCGCCGCCGTCCAAAAACGAGCCCGCGCTGGCGACCGCCTCGATCACCTGGCGCGGGCCGATCGTCCAGGTGACGCGCCAGCCGGGGTAGCGCCAGTTCTTGGTGAGCCCGTCGAACAGCACGACGGGGTCGCGGTTCACGTCCTCGACGTAGCGGGCGGCGCTCTCGACGGGGAGCCCGGCGGCGGGCGCGCTCCAGACGTAGTGCGAGTAGAACTCGTCCAGCAGCAGCGCGCAGTCCAGCTCGCGCGCCAGCGCGACCCAGCCCGCCAGCGCGTCGCCGCGCACCAGCTTGCCCGTCGGGTTGCAGGGGTTCGAGAGCAGCAGCGCCGAGAGGCCGCGCCCGGCCACCTCGCGCCGCAGATCGTCGAGGGTGAACGCGTAGCCCCGCTCGCCTTCCAGCAAGATGGGGATGGCCGTGAACGCCTTGAAGATGTCCAGCAGCTCTTCGTACGCCGTGTAGTCGGGCAGGAAGTGACCCAGGTTCACGTGGCCCAGGCTGGCCGCCGCGCGCGTCAGCGCCGCGCGACCGCCGCCCGAGACGCTGACGTTCTCGGCGCTGTACTGGGACGGCATGCCGCGCCGATAGAGGCGGTTGTAGAGGCCGGCGATGGCTTCGCGCAGCTCCCAGATCCCCGGGATGGGCGCGTACTCTTGATCGTCGACGTCGATCGCGACCTGCCCCACGCGCGGCGGAGCGCCCGGCAGGGGCCCCGTCTCGGGCTGCCCCTGGCCCAGGTTCGACCAGCTGGGGTCGCCCGGGTGGAACCCGCGGCGGCTCGCCTCGGTGGTGACGTAGATGACCCCGGTGCGGGGGACGGTGCGGAACGCTGAGAGATTAGGTTCGTTGGACATCGACGGCCGTGCCGCCAGCCTGGCACAAACCGCGCCCGCGCGCATGTCGCCGTCGCCCGCCGCGCCGCCTGACCAGAAGGGTCACCAGGGCGCCGGCGAGGAGCCAGGCCGGGCCCGGCGGCTGGCCGCGGCCGCCCACCGCGCAGCTGCACCCGCTGGAGCCGCCTCCGTCGCCGCTGCTGGCACCGCCGGCGCTTCCGCCCG
>CAZJMY010000581.1:0-2408 GCA_964546845.1 uncultured Myxococcales bacterium
CAATCAGCCCGGGTGATTGAAACGTCGCCTCCCCGTGCGTAACCTCCAGCGCATGGGCAACGGCGACTCCAAACCTTCCGGATTCACGGTCAACGACCGGCGCGCCTCGCACGAGGAGGCCAAGCCTGCGGCCGCGCCCGCGCCGCCGCCGGCCGCGACGCAGGCGGACGCGGCGGGCGCCGCCACCGGCCTGCCGCCCGTCGATTTCCACACGTTCATCCTGTCCCTGGGCAGCTCGGCGCTGTTGCATCTCGGCGAGCTGGAGCACCCGGAGGCGGGCGACGCGCGGCAGGACCTGTCGATGGCCAAGCACACCATCGACATCCTGGCGATGCTCGACGAGAAGACGAAGGGGAACCTGAGCCCGGCCGAGGAGAAGCTGATGGAGAGCCTGCTCTTCGACCTGCGCCTCCGCTACGTCGAGGCGACCAAGAGCAAGCAGTAGGGAGCGCGGCGGGGCGGACGCCGCGCCGTCACCCGAAGTAGCTGGTGTGCAGGACGTCCGAGGTGATGTTGCACAGCGCGTGAAACGTGGCCCCCGCGGCGATCGAGCCGGTCCGGGCCCGCATCCAGCCGAAGACGAGCGCCGGGAAGAACACCGCCAGGCGCTGCGGGTTGGGGACCACCAGCACGTGCCCCAGCGCGAACAGCACCGACGACACGACCAGCGCGGCGCCGACGGGTGCGCCCAGCAAGCGCCGGGTCGGCGGCCAGACCTGCTCGAGGCGCCCCATCAGGTAGCCGCGGAAGAACAGCTCCTCTGGAATGGCGACGACGACCAGCTGGCTGAAGGCCAGCAGCGCGAACTGGGGCGGCAACCGCAGCTCACCGCCCGCGCGCCCCAGCCAGTGCCGGCACAGGCCGCCGAAGGCTCGCGTGGCCGCGTTGGCGGGGATCGTACAGACGTGCCCATAGAACAGGAAGAACCCGGCCACGAAGGCGGGCAAGGTCGCCGCCACGAACAGGGCCAGCACGGCCAGGTTCAACGCGACGGGATCGACGCGCAGCCCGGCCTCGCGATAATCGAAGTCGCGCCCGGCCAGGCGGGACGCGGCCGCCGGGACGTAGATGAACACCAGCGCGATGCCGGCGTGCAGGTTGTCGCGCACGAACGGGACGGCCGCCCCCAGCGCGGCCAGAAGCGCCGCCGCGCCCGTCGCGACGGCGAACGCCAGCAGCGGCTCGCGGAGCCCGCCCGTACCGCGCTGAACGCCGCGCTGCACGCCGTCACTGAATCGCGCGCGCCGGGGAACCCATCCGGGCGCGAAAGGTCATCGCCGCTCGAAGGGGGCCAGCGCGGCGAAGGCCGCGGTCGCGGCGCGCGTGGCGACGCGCAGGCGGTCGGCCGCCGTCGCCGGCGGGGCGCCGTCCGACGCGCGCAGCGACGCGAGCAGCGCGTCCAGCTCGCCTTGCAAGCTGCCCAGCGCCTCGCGGCTCTCCTGCAGCGCCGACGCCAGCTTCGTCGAACGGGACAGGGGCGCGCCGTTGCGGCGGACCGTCACCCGCGAGCGCGCGGGGACCGCGGCAGGTGGGCGCTGCGCGGCCGGCATCCGACGTCGCGTTGACGGAGCCCGGCTTCGCCGAGCGGAGTCGTCGCGAGATGCCATGCCCGGTTCAGCATTGGCCTCCGCGGTCCCCGTGTCAAAAACTTTCGCCCGTTTTTGCCGGTGTCGGAGCGCCAGCTCAGCGACGGCCGAGAAGGTAACGCCGCGAGGGATCGACCGCCAGCGCGGCGCCCAGCGCGGTCCGCCCCACGAGCATGGGGTACAGCATGTCGCCCCGGTTGGTCAGCGTGACGGTGATGCGGCGGTGCAGCGTCCCCAGCTTCAGCGCCGTCTCGATGACCGGGCGCCGCTCGATGCGCCCCGAGGTGTCCCGGACCATCGCGTAGGCCCGCACCGTCACGCGCACGACCGTCGGCCGCCGGCCCCGCCCGCCTCCCGGAATCGTGATCTCCAGGATCGGCCGCCGGTTGGGACCGCCGGTCGTGTCCACGATCCGCATGCGGGTCACGTGCAGCGCCGAGGTGCGCGCGCCCGTGTCGATCTTGGCCTTGAGCCGTTCGACGCCCAGGCCGGGCAGCGCCACCAGCTCGACCCAGCCGACCCGGGTCTTGCCGTCGCTGAGGCTGGCGGCGCCCTCGCCGGTCAGGGCAGCGGCGCGCTTGCGGGCGACGGCGCCCACCCCGCGCACCAGCGTGGCGACGGTCGTCCCGGCGCGAATCGGGCCGGCGGGCGCCGCCTCGATCACCATGCCGCCCACCGGTGCCACGATGACCGCGGCCGGGCCGGGCAGCATCGGCTCCAGCCGCGCCAGCGCCTCGCGCGGCCGGACCAGGTTGCCGGCCGGCGCCACCGTTTCGAGATGGCCGTTGCGCGGCTCGCGCACGCGCACCAACCGCGCCCCTG
>CAZJMY010000582.1:0-6743 GCA_964546845.1 uncultured Myxococcales bacterium
GTAGATGTGGTTCTCGGTCAGATCGACCCGCTTGAACAGGCGCGTGCCGATCAGGTTGACGGCGACGATCGCGCCGATGGTTAGCAGGACGTAGGCCGTGGCGTTCGAGGCCGACAGCCGCTTGCGGCGATCCATCTCTGGCGAGGCCATCACTTCCACCTCCGCGACTCGAGCGACAGCGTCGCGATCAGCAAGCCGACCGCGATCACCGACAGGTAATAGATGACGTCCCGCGAGTCGATGACGCCGCGGCCGATGTTCTCGAAGTGGCCGTCGATCGACAGGTAGGCGACCAGCCCTTGCCAGGCCTGCGGCAGGAACTGCGTCAGGCGGCCCAGCAGGTACAGGCCGAACGAGATGACGAACGCCACGATGAACGAGACGATCGGGTTGCGCGTCAGCGACGACGCCATCACCCCGATGGAGACGTAGGCGCCCCCCATCAGCACCAGGCCCAGGTAGCCGCCGATGGCCGGACCGCGGTCCAGCGGCCCCAGCGCGCGCACGCTGAGCGCGAACACCAGCGTGAGGCCGATGGCCGTGCACAGCAGCGTCATCGCCGCCAGGAACTTGCCGACCACGACCTCCCAGTCGCGCACCGGCATGGTGATCAGCAGCTCCAGCGTGCCGGACGACTTCTCGTCGGCCAGCAGTCGCATCGTGATCGCCGGGACGACGAACATGAACATGAGCGGCATGATGTTGAAGAAGCCGCGCATGTCGGCCTGCTTTTCCAGGAACAGCTGCGTGAAGAACAGGTAGCCGGTGAGGACCATGAAGGCCGCCACCACGATGTAGGCGACCGCCGAATTGAAGTAGGTGCGGATCTCGCGGCGCGAGATCACCAGAGCCGGACTCATGACTCCCCCTTTCCGGCTTCGCCCGTGATGAGGTCGCCGGTGGTCAGGTTGCGGAACACGTCTTCCAGGCTGGCCGACTCGCGCAGGAGCTCGAGCAGCGTCCAGCGGTTGTCGACCGCGGCCCGGAAGATGGGCTTGCGCAGGTCGGCGGCGGCCGCCGCGTCCAGCGCGAACGCGTACGTGCCTTCCTCGACGTGCCCAGAGACCGCCTCGACCCGCGCCACGCCGGCCACGCTGGCCAGCCGGTCGCGGATCGCCTCGCGCGTGACGCCGTTCGATTCGACGACCACTCGGTAGCGCCCGCCTTTTTCGCGCGCCCGCAGGGCCTCCGGCGTGCCGTCGGCCACCAGCTTGCCTCCGCTGATGATGAGGATGCGGCTGCAGGTCGCCTGCACCTCCGGCAGGATGTGCGTCGACAGGATGACCGTCTTCTCGCGGCCGATCTCCTTGATGAGCGATCGGATTTCGACGATCTGATTCGGGTCGAGGCCGCTGGTCGGCTCGTCGAGGATCAAGATGTCCGGGTCGTGCAGCATCGCCTGCGCGAGCCCCACGCGCTGCCGATAACCCTTCGACAGCTCGCGGACCTCTTTGCCCGCCACGTCGCCCAGCCCGCAGCGGGTGCCGACGTCATGGATGCGGGAGGCGGCCTGGTCGGCCGGCATGCCGCGCATCTCGGCGGCGAACTGCAGGTATTCGAGGACCGTCATGTCCCGGTAGATCGGCGTGTCCTCAGGCAGGTACCCGATGCGGCGCCGGACCTCCAGCGACTCGTCGAAGACGTCGTGGCCCGCCACGCGCGCGCGACCGTCGGTCGGCGACAGGAAGCAGGTCAACATCTTCATGGTCGTCGACTTCCCGGCGCCGTTCGGGCCCAGGAAGCCGAGCACCTCGCCGCGGCGGACCGTGAAGCTGACGTGGTCGACCGCGCGGGCCGGCCCGTAGTCCTTGGTCAAACCATCGACCTCGATCATCACATCCGACATGTGGGCCTTTCGGTCATGGGGCGGGTTTCCTCGAAAAAAGGGTTTGGCCGCCAAAACCACGCAGGCGTTGGGATTATTCCTGCCGGGCGCCTACGTATTACGCGTCTTCGGCCGGTGTCAAGATGTCCACCCCGCGAAAAGTTACGTCCGGCTGAGCCGACCACCCCGTAGTTCACGGCGGAGGTGTTCATGAAATTCGGCCCAAACCAGACCGCCGTCGCCCTTCTGGCGACCCTTGGCCTCGGGGCGCTCGTCGCCGCTTGCGGCGCTGAACCGACCGGAGCTGCCGAGGACACGGCGGCCGCGCGCGCGGGTTCGTCGATCGACAGCTTCAACGAGACGGACACCTCTGTCTGGGTGCCGTTCGCTGACGCCTCGTCGTCGGTCACGACGTCTCGCGGCGCCGACCACGCCGGCAGCAGCGGCGCTTCGCTGCAGGTCGCGTACCGGGTGTCGTCGGGTGGTTATGCGGGCCTCGAACGGACCTTCAGCACGCCCAGGAACTGGTCGGCGGTACCGGCCATCAACCTGTGGGTCAACGGCCAGGCCACGGGGCACACGTTCCTGGTTCAGCTGTACGACGCCGGCCACGAACGGTGGGAGTCGCGGTTCACCGTCGGATTCACGGGCTGGCAGCAGATCACGTTGCCGTTCACGGCCATGAAGCCGGCCGGCTGGCAGCCGCCCGAGGCCACGGCCGACGGCGTGCAGGACTTCTCCGGCGTGACCGGCATGTCGATCGTTCCGTCCGAAGGGACCGGCGCCGGCACGGTCACGATCGACGCGCTGGCGCTGGGGGCGGGCAGCACCGCGGTCACGGCCGGCGCGACCACGCCCGCGCCGGCCCCGACGCCGACGCCCGCTCCGACGACGCCGACGGTGACCCCGACGACGCCGACGACGCCGACGGTGGCCCCGACGACGCCGACGCCCGCTCCAACGACGCCGACGGCGGCCCCGGCGACGCCGACGGCGGCCCCGGCGGCGCCCAGCGGCCTCGTCGGTGCGACGGGCGTCAACGGCACGATCATCCCGCTCTACACCGATCCCAGCGATTCATCGTGGGCGGCGGTCGTCGCCGCCAAGCAGGCGCACCCCACCGTTCCGGTGGTCGCCATCGTGAACCCCAGCGACGGCCCGGGTTCCGCCAAGAGCGCCGCCTACGTCACGGGAATCACCAAGCTGGTCGCTGCCGGCGTGAAGGTGATCGGCTACGTCCACACCCTTTACGGCGACCGGCCCACCGCGCAGCTGCAGGCGGAGATGGACCAGTGGCACAGCTGGTACCCGAACGTGACCGGCATCTTCTTCGACGAGATGGCCAACAGCCCCGGCCACGAGTCGTACTACGCCGCGCTCGGCGCGTATGCGAAGAGCCACGGCGGCGACTTCACGGTCGGCAACCCGGGCACCGACACGGCCCAGAGCTACATCGGCACGCTGGACGTGCTGCTCATCTACGAGAGCGACGGCCTGCCGTCGATGGGGGCCATCACGGGCTGGCACAGCGCCTACGCCCGCACGAACTTCGGCGTCATCCCGTACAAGGTGCCGTCGCTGGACGCGGCGTTCGTGGCGGCCGCGCGCCCCTACGTCGGCTACATCTACTTGCAGAGCGACGACCTGTCGAACCCGTGGGACAGCGTCCCCACGTACCTGACGAACCTGGTCGGCGCGCTGCAGTAGCACCGGGGCGCGCCGTCAGCAGTCGGTGTCGCCGGCGGGGCCGCAGATGCTCGGGCAGCAGCCGTCGGCCTGCGCGCCCGAGCAGGTCGTGATCGGGACGTGCTGGCAGGCGGCCGTGCACAGGCGTGGGTCGCCGACCAGCCGATCGATCGTGCACGCGTCGCCGTCGTCGGGGCAGGTGGTCGGGCACGTGGAGGGCGGGTCGCAGGTCTCGCCCGCCTGGAGCCGGCCGTCGCCGCAGGTCGCCGCGCAGTCGGCGTCCGTCGCCGCCGTGCAGCCGGCCGGGCAGCAGCCGTCGCCGCCGAAGCAGGCGGTGATCGCGCCGTGCGTGCAGGTCCGCGTGCACGCGGCCACCGACCCCGCCGCGACGTCGACGGTGCAGGCGTCGCCGTCGTTGCAGCTGGCCGGGCAGGCGCCGGGCAACCCCGCCGTGATGGCCCGGTCGCACGCCTCGCCGATCTCGACGACGCCGTCGCCGCAGACGGTCCGCGGGCAGTCGGTGTCCGTGGCTGCCGTGCAGCCCGGCGGGCAGCAATGGTCACCGCCCAGGCAGGCGGTGATGGGCGTGACGACGCACGCCGCGCTGCACGTCGCCGCAGCGCCGCGCAGCTTGACGGTGGCGCACGACCCCGCGGATGGGCAGCTGGTCGGACACGATCCGTCGATCGTCGGGTCGCAGGCCTCCACGGGCGGCTCGACCAGGCCGTCGCCGCACACCGCCGCGCAGTCGGTGTCGATCAGGAACGTGGCGCCCGATGGGCAGCACCCGTCGCCGGCCACCGCCGCGGTCACCGGCAGGTGCACGCAGGCCGCGTGGCAGGTGCCGGCCGACAGCAGGCGGTCGTCCGTGCAGGTGTCTCCGTCGTCGCAGGTCCGCGGGCAGGCGCCGCGCAGGCCGGCGGCGATCGCGACGTCGCAGGCTTCGCCCAGCTGGACGACGCCGTCCCCGCAGCTCGACGAGCAGTCCGGGTCCTGCGCGGCCTTGCAGCCGGCCGGGCAGCAGCCGTCCGAGGCGCCGCACGCGGTGATCGACGTCGAGACACAGACGGCCGAGCAGTCGGCGGCGCTTCCGGCCAGCGCCGTCTGCAGGCAGGCGGCCGGGGAGGGCGGGCAGCTCACCGGGCAGGCCCCGGCACCGCTGGCCTGCGGGTCACACGTCTCGCCCGCCTCGACGACGCCGTCGCCGCAAGCCGCCGGGCAGTCGGTGTCGGTCGCGCCGATGGAGCCCGGCAAGCAGCATCCGTCGCCCGAGATCGGCCCCTTGACCAGGTCGTGGATGCACAGCGCCTGACAGCCGCTGCCGGTCAGCACGTCGGTGGTGCACGGATCCCCGTCGTCGCAGCTGACCGGGCAGCTGCCCGGCTGCGCGGCCGGGATCCCGACGTCGCAGGTCTCGCCGGTCTCGCGCACGCCGTCGCCGCATGCCGACAGGCAATCGGGATCCACCGCGCTTGACGCGCCGGCCGGACAGCAGCCGTCGCCGGCCATGGGAGCCGTGATCGCCGTGCGCAGGCAGATGGCCGAGCAGGTCTCGGCGGACAGCAGCTGCGCCACCGCGCACGCGCCGTCGCCTTTGCAAGCGTCCGCGGTCGGGCAGGCACCCGGCGCGCCGGCGGCGATGCCGGTGTCGCAGGTCTCGCCCGGATCGACCGTCCCGTTGCCGCAGGTCGGCGAGCAATCCGGATCCGTCTCCGACGTGGCGCCGGCCGGGCAACAGCCGTCCTGCGGGTGCAGCGCCGTGATGGGCGGATGCGTGCAGATGCGGGTGCAGCCCGATCCGCTCCCTTCGTCCTTCGTGCAGGCGACGCCGTCGTCGCAATCGGCCGGCGGGCACGCGCCCATCTGCCCGGCGGCGATCGCCGTGTCGCACGTCTCGCCCGGATCGACGACGCCGTTTCCGCAGTTCGGCTGGACGCTGCCGCCGTCCAGCGCGCCGCCCACCGCGGGTGGGACGCAGACGCCGCCGGTCTTGCCGGCGCACGTGAGCTGCACGTAGAGGGTCGGCGAGGCGCCGGCCGGGACCGTCGCGGTCAGCTGCCCGCGGGCCGCCACGGAGCCGTCGGCCCGCTGAGCGGCGAGATCGAACGTGAGCATGCCGGTGGCATGCCCGGCGATCTCGGCGGTCAGCGTGGTCGGGAACACCAGTGGCTGGCCACCCCCGGGCCCGTAGGACTGCGGCGGCATGCTGCCCAGGTTGGGGTTCGTGACGCTGACGCTCAGCGCGACGGCATCCGGCAGGCTGCCGGACACGGTCACCACCATCAACACCACGGCGGTGTCTTGCCGCGCGCACCCGGCCATCGCGAACAGCGCGACCACCAGCCCGCACACCCGTCCGCTCATCGAGCCGCGGGGAAGCGCGCCCCGCCGAACCAGCGCCCGGCGCATCAGTAGAACTTTCGATCCCCGAGGTCGGTGGCCGGTACGGCCGGTCCGCTCGAGCGGCTGGAGAGGGCGGCCGCGGTGATGCCCGCGCCCACGGCGACGCCGACCGCCGTCCAGAGCCACCACCGCTTCCAGACCGGGCGCGGCTTGGCGGCGACCACCGGCGGTCCGACGGCGGGCGGCGCCTGGACCGCGGGCGGCGCCTTCACCAGCTCGAGCTCGGTGATCCGGTCCTCGACGATCTCGCGGTCAGGCGCGCTGGGGGCCGCCGCCAGGTAGCGCTCGTAGTAGAAGAGCGCGCGCTCCGTCGCGCCCAGCTGCCGGTAGGCCTCGGCCGTGTCCATCAGGAACTGCGGATCGGCCCGCAGCTCGTAGGCGCGCCGGTACTCCGCGATGGCCTCCTGATACCGGCCGAGAAGATAGAGGCGCCGCCCCTGGGCGACGTGCTCGGCGACCTCCGTGTCGGTGGCCTCCGTGTTCGCGGCCGGGGCGGGCGGCGCCGCCGCCGGCGCGACCAGCGGGCTCACGGCGGGCACGGCCGCCGCAGGCACGGCGACGACCAGCGCCAGCGCGACCGCGAGCGGCCGCAGCAATTGCAGCGAAAGCAGCGAAGATGCCGAGCCACGCACGAACGTCGCCGTCGCGCGATTTTGCGCCCGGCGCCGAGGCGGAGTCAACGCGGCGCCAACCCAGCTGCCTCAGCGGGAACGCGAGCGGGAGCGCGCCGGTCCCACGACCAGAACCGGCTCGAGCGGCGCCAGCGAGGCGACCCAGCGCGCGGCGACGGCCTTGGCCGCCGCCGCGAGAGCCGGGGGCGCGGCCGCCT
>CAZJMY010000583.1:0-1304 GCA_964546845.1 uncultured Myxococcales bacterium
AGCTCGTCGGCGGCCTCGAAGTTGTTCGGCTGGATCGTCAGGATCTGGTTGAACGCGTTGACGACCATCACGTCCAGCTTCAGCGGGTCGCGATAGATCTCGATCATTTCGCGCAGGACGGGGATCTTGTCCTCGGGGTGCGACCAGTTGGCCTTGTCGACGGCCTCCTTCATCACCTCGATGAACGCGTTCCAGCGCTGGGCCTTCTTGTAGACGCGCGCCAGCTCGCGTCGTGGCGCCCACGCCGTCGGCGCGGAAGCGACGATCTTCTTCCAGGCGTCGATCCCCTTGTCGACCGACTGCTTCTCGGCTTCGAAGGCGGCCTGAACCGGCCCGGCCAGTTCGGCGGGAAAGTCGTCGAGCGTGGCGGACGTGCCGTTAGAGGAGCCGTTGCCGCCAGAAACCGCGGCTTCGTCCTCTTTCTTGCGCTTACCGTGGCCCTGGCCCTGCTTCGACTGCTGATCCACTGAGCTCCTCCAAATCGGATCCGTGCCGACGTCTCCGTCGCCTAAGTACGCGAAACGGAGTAGAAAACAGGACGGTTTTTATACCACGCCACGCCCCGTCGAAAAACAGCAATCCGCATGTATGTTCGCGGATTTGTCGGGCGTTTGAGGCTTCTAGTTGAGCTTCTCGTCGTTCGTTTGGACCGTGTTCGGTCGAACGCCGCTGTCTTCGCGCAGGGGTCTGTCTCTTGCTCTTGCGCGAGCAACCCTGTCTCGAGGACGAGAGCTCGATGACGCCCGTGGGAATCGCGTCTGTTCGGCAGATGCGCTTTCCGCCTCGGTCGCACTGACTCCGCCGTCCGCCGACGCCGGCCGATCGCCGACGCGGTCGCCGTTAACGAACGAACGTGCTGCCTGCGCTGCCGACATGTGGGCGCGCAGCCGTCAAGGATTCAAACGGGAGCGGATTCGGTCGATCGAGACCCGGCCGGCAAGCCGGCCCGATGGCGTAGCCGGGGCGAGAACCGCACCGGAGCGTACTTGTCGTACGTGAGGAGCGGAAGCGCAGCCCCGGCCTAGCCAGCGGGTCGGATCGTCGGCCGTCGGGCGTTCGAGACCTACGGCCCACTCAATGCGTACAGCTTGTCGTTCGCGGCCTTGATGTAGTTGCCGTCGGCGGTCTTGCCCGACTCGGCGACGAACTTCTGGAGGTACTCGCGCGCCTTTTCCTTCTGGTCGTTGCCGTGGGCCTCGTCGTACCAGTCGGAGTAGGCCATGCCGGCGTTGTAGAGCGCGTCGTACAGCTCGGGATCGTCGTCGATGGCCTTCTTGAACTCGGCGGTCGCCTGCTCGTACTGC
>CAZJMY010000584.1:0-1226 GCA_964546845.1 uncultured Myxococcales bacterium
CGGCCGGCCGCGCCGCCCGAGCCAGTGACGTTGCTGCCGCCCGTTCCGGTCGCGGGCCCGGCGCTGCCGCCCGTGTTCGACGTACCGCCCGTGCCGGGGCTGCCGCCGGTCGACGGGCCGCCCCCGGTGCCCTGACTTCCACCCGTGGCGCCGGTTCCCGATTCCGTCCCGCTTCCACAGCCGATCGCCAGGAGCGGTATCGAGGCGACGAGGGCGACGCGGAGGGCTCTCTTCACGCTGTTGCGCACGTCCTAGAACTGACTGAAGAACTTCCAGACATTCGCGTACTCCCAGCTCGTCCTTTGGCCGGTGTCACTCGGATCGGGGGTGTGTGGACCGACGAAGGAGCAGAACTCCAGGGGATACCCGGCCGTGCAGCCGGTCAGGTCGGTGCAGATGTGCGTGCTCGCGGACGTCGCCTGCGGGGGCGTCGCCCAGGTGCAACCGTTGGCCTTGGCGTAATTCTGAGCCATCGACACGCCGCCGCTGTACTGCAAGACGTTGTCCTGCGTGCCGTGCGAGGCGTAATAGGCGACGGGCTTCGTCGGGGGGCAGGGCCCTGCCGTGATCTGCGCGGAGCCGGAGTACACCGCGATCGCGCGGATGTAGCCGTTGGACGTGCCGAGCGGCCGCCCGCAGCCCGTCTCGTACGACATCGCGCCGCCGTAGCTCCACCCCGTCGCGAAGATGCGGTTCGTGTCGACGCAAAAGTTCTGCTCGACCTGCTGCACGACCGCGTCGGCCAGCGCGAAGTCCGAGTTGTTGGAGTTCGGCCAGCCGCAGCCCATCTCGCCGTTCTGAATTCCCGAGCAGGGCGAGCCGCCATTCTGCCCGTTGGGCGCCACGAAGATGGTGGTGCCGGCCGTGTCCAGCGGCATCAGGTGGTAGTAGCCGTTCTGGTACATCTGGACGTCGTTTCCGTTCAGCTCGTGGAACGCGATGACCAGCCGGTACGGCTTGCTGCTGTCGTAGTTCTTCGGGACGTTCAGGATGTAGCGCCGCTGCATGTTGCCAACCGTGATCGGGATGCGCGTGCCGTTGTTGTACATGCTGCTCGCGATGGTGGGCGTCTTGCCGCAGCCCGCGGACATGCCGGGCGTGGAGCTGCCGCCGCCGGAGCCGCCCGTGGCCGTCCCCGTCATTCCCGCGACGCCGGTCCCGCCGGAGCGGCCGGCCGTGCCGGGCGTGCCGCCCGAGCGCCCGGCCGTGCCGGGGCCCGCGCCGCC
>CAZJMY010000585.1:0-13362 GCA_964546845.1 uncultured Myxococcales bacterium
CAGTCGGGCGGCCAGTCGGTGGGACTGAATTGCCTCGCCGTCCAGGAAGAGACCGAAAGCGATCGCGTACAGCGCGAAGATCCAGGCGCCCGCCAGCAGCACCACACCAGGCCGCGCCAGCAGCAACATCCCGAAGGCGACCGACGCGACCCCACCCAGGCCAATCAGCCATCCCGCCCCGCCACTCACCCGGTGAACCGAGACGCCGGTCCCAATCTCGACGATCCCCACCAGGAGGGCACGGATCGCAAACAGCGCCACGACCACCGTCACCATTCCCCCCGGGTGCATCAGCCCGAGCACGCCGACGGCCAGGCTGAACAGCCCCTCCATCAGGTACGGCCACCACTTCTTCTCGTTCGCGTGAGCCTGGAACGCGGACGCCAAGGTCAGGACGCCATCGCACGTCAGGTACAGCGCGACGAACGTGACGAAGACCTTCAAGCCCATGGCTGGTCGGGTCAGGACCATGATTCCAAGCACGATGCCGACGACACCCCGGAGTGCCATCGCCCACCACCCCCTGCGAAACATGATGGCGGCCGGACCGTTCGATTCGTCTCTTTGCGAGCTCATCTGGATCCTCCCCGTTGTGTGACTGGAACCTGGGAGGATCCAGGACGCTTGCCAACTGGGTATCGGCCGAATCAGAAAGCGCCTCCCCCTGCCGCGGTGAGCGCGTAGGCGATGCCGACGCCCCCGTACCACCCCGTCCGTGGCGCCGGAAGCAGCTCTGCCAGGCCCACCTGAACGCTCAGCAAGAGATCGCCGAGCTCCGCGTTGGCCTGGTATTCGCCGTGAAGCACGACATCCAGGCGCCCGTCGATCACCCAGGCCGCGCTGACGTTCAGCTGATGGCTGACGAAGCTCCTCACGCTCAGGCCGACGGGAAAGAGGATTCCCGTCTGGAGCAACGCCGAATGCCCACCGCCGGGTTCGCGCAGCGTTCCGCCGGCGCCGAGGATCATCTGTTCGGGCACGCGCGGCACGGCCAGCTCGATCGCGGCAACCGCCGCCACGAGGTCCTGGTGCGCGTCGCGAAACGGCGCGACGGACCAAACCCCGGCGCTGAGCACCAGATCCTTGCGGGCCGGGCGAACGGTCGCCAGAAGCGGCACGAGCTCGCGATCTGCGGGATCCTTCGTTCGCTCGAAGATCTCGACGACGTTGACCTTCACGTCCGGCGCCTGGATCGCGAACGGCAGTGCGCGCCAGATCGCCAGTTCGTCTTCGGACCTTCGCTCACCGAAGACGAACACACGCAGGACGCCGTGTACGGACGCCGCCGCCGCGTCCATGACATGCCGCCGCCCGTCCGCGTTTTCGGGCCGGTCTAGCCGTCCGTCGCCGAACGTGACCCAGCGATCTCCGTTGCGATCGCTCACCACCCGCCCTCTCACGTTCCACGAATCGTGAAAGGACTTTGCGGCTGCCGCGCTGGATGCGGTGCGATTGAACCCCATGTGCCCCGCTGCAAACGAGTCCTGCAGGAAGTGATCGGCAAAAGCGCTCTCTTGGATGGCGAGTTGATAGGCGGCTACGACGGCGAGCCCCTCGCTGTGCGCGCCGGCCAGCGCCTCCGCGATCGCTTTGTCGTGGTATTCCGCCCACGATCCGATGGCCATCGGGTTGAAGTGCGCGCTGTTCTCGAGCGCCAGAAGCAGGTAGCTTTTCTTGCTGCTGAACCGCCAGGCCCCTGCCTGCGACAGAAACTCGGACGGCTCGCTCAAGAAGTCTCCCGCGATCGCTGTGGCGTCACCGTACGTATCCGCGAGCGCTTGCACGTTCGAGCCACAGGCAATCTCGAACCGCGTCCGCGCGCCCGGCGGCCCCTTGTCCGAGATTTCACCGGCGAGGTCCGTGCACGCCCTCCAATAGGCAGCGCGACCGATCTCTTGATGTTCCGCCGATCCCCAACCCCAGGCCGGCTGGCTTGCGACGACCACCAGCAAGACGACGACGCGCCGTACAGCTCGTGCGTACACGGTCCGAGGACGGTGAGATGTCGGCCGCCGTCGGGAACCGGCGGCCAGGCAATTCGGTCAGGGCGCTACGGACCATGCACACGTCACACACCGATGCTGCCAAGCGAGATGGGTGCTGCCGCTGCTCGCGGGCGTCGTGGCATGCTTCTGGGATGACCCCCCGCCACCACTACCCGCCGGATCTGGCCGAGTACGTTCGGAGGAACTGGCCGGCGGGGCGCGAGCTGAGGGTGCCGACCCAGCACCTCTGCGAGGCGCTCTCGGTGGCCTACCACGCGTCGCTCACCTTCGAGGAGATGCGGCCGACCCGGTTCCGGCTGCTCCTCACGCCGCCGCAGGATTTGCCCGAGCAGGGCATTCCGAACGAAGGAGTGCTCCGGCTGCCCTTCGACCAGACGCGCGCGCTGACCGCCGAGGAACTACGCCAGCTGGCCCCGGCGGCGCCTTTCGAGACGTCGCTGATCGGCGCCGCCCCCGTCGACGGCAAGCTGCGCATCTGGGGCATCGCGCCTTCCGGTCCGGCCTGGCTGGCGCCAACCTGGGGCGGCCGCCAGGTGGTCCCCAACTGGACGTACGATCCCATCGTCCACGTGACCGGCCCGGGCCTGGTGGCCGTGCGCTGTGCCGGCAAGCTGGTCGGGGCGCTGGAGGACGGCGCGCTGGTCGACGGCACCGTGGACGTGTTCGACTCCAGGTGGCTGCCGGCGCTGTTCGGTCCGGAACGCGAAGAGATCCGCCGTGAGCACGCCGCCCTTCAAGCCCGCGCCCCGACCCCGACCGCCGTCACGCCGCTGCTGATCGGGCGCGTCGCGCAGCACATGCTCCGTCGGATGATCCAGCTGGTGCTGGGATCGCGGCACGGCGGGCTGGTGCTGGTGGTCGACGCGCCTCCGGGCGCGCTCCCTGGCTCGCTCGCGGGGCTGAACGTCAAATACCGGTTCGACGAGAGCGAGCCGCCGCGCCGGTACCGAGCGTTGGTGCTCCAGCTGCTGGACCAGCTGGCGGCCAGCACGTCGAATCCTCAGGTCGACTGGTCCGACTTCGCCCGCGACACGAGCCCGGAGCTGGCCAAGCTGGAACAGTCGATCTTCGAGATCAGCCGCGTCTTCGCCGGCCTGGCCGCGATCGACGGCGCCGTGGTCCTGGACAAGCGGTGGGCGGTGATCGGCTTCGGGGCAGAGGTGTCGAGCGAGATCCCCTCGCCCACCCGGGTCTGGCGCGCCCTGGACACCGAGGGGCAGCGCCGCGAGGAGAGCGCGGTCGAGGGCGTCGGCACGCGCCACCGCGCCGCCTACCGCTTCGTCCGCCAGCACCCCACAGGCCTGGCCCTGGTCGTGTCCGCCGACGGCGGCGTCTCCTTCGTCGCCAACCGCGACGGCGACGTCGTCTCCTGGGAACAGACGGTCAGCCGCTGAGGCTCAGGACGAGCGGCGTCGGAAGCGTCGGACACGTCCGCGATCCCCGAGGGCCCTCGGCCAGTGGCGGCGCGGCCGGGATGGACGCCCGGCATTCTCATGCACAAGCGCCCGTTCCGGCCGCGCTGCCGATGAGCACCGTCAGCGCCCGGCGCTTCAGTGTCCTCCAGGCTCGCGACCGGCGTCCGGTGGTTGAGGAGGCGGCGATCCGATAGGCGCCTCCGCGGCCGGGGAGGAGACCGGCGCGGGCGATGACGAGGAAGGAACGGTCACGGGCGAGGGGGCCAGCGTGGGTCCGGCGGCGGGGGGCACCAGTGGGCTGAGCGCCGGCGTCGATCGCGCGATGCGCGCCTGGAGCTCGCGCTTCGCGGTCGCGCAGCGCGAGGATTGAATGACGCCATACACGGCGGACGCGGCGAAGGTCGCGGCCACCGCGATGTCGATGCCGCCAGCCGCGTTCCGGCTGGCTCCGCCATTTTGATCCGCGAACTCCTGCTTCGACTTGCGGAAAGTGGAGATGCCCGCGGACAATCCGCCAGCCGCAAAGACGCCGTCCGCCGTGGCCAGACCGTAGGTCGACGTGCAATCGAAGTACGGAAGTGTCGCGTGTGCCTGCGGCGGCGCCTCCTCGAAGACGAACGAACACCCTCCGACGTCCATCGCAATCGCCAGGACGACCACCCAGATCCCGGCGCCTCCGATCCGATTCACGTGGCGCAGCCTCCGACGTCCGGCTGACTCAGCCAACCCCATTGCTTGCTCGTGTTCCGCACCCTGGAAACCTCGGTCATGGCACATTGGTCGCACTCCCTAAATGAGCAACGCATTCCGAATGGCGTCGATCGCGGCGTGAGCCAACGCCGGAACGGCCAGATTCCCGCTTCGCCGCCAACCGAAAGACAAATAGACGCCGATTGACACGTGCACCATCAGCAATGCCGCGACCGCCGGCAGAAGGCGCGTGCCGGAAGGCAGAACCGGCAGGTGCCAGATTCCCCAGAGCGCCGAGACCAGCGCGGCTGAACGCCAGGTCCCCTCCCCCTGCGGCGCCACGTGCGCATCCAGGACGCCCCGAAACGTCACCTCCTCGAGCACGAAGCACGCCGGAAAGTAGAGGATCAATGAACGCAGGCCATGCACGGGTCCCGAGAACAGGTGGTGTGCGATCGAGACACCGGACAATGCCGCCAAGATCATGAAGCCGGCGCCGATGGCCCCAGCCGTACCCAGGCAACGCACGGCCTCCCGCCCCGTTTCGGGACGGCGGTTGCGGATCGCGAAGGCGGCGGCCCCGCCGCCCACCATGGCCGCAACTCCCCACAGCGCCGCGGCGAACAGACCGAGCCGGAACGCGTGCACCGCCCACCAGGCGGGGTAGAACGCAAGCGCCGCCGCCAGAGCCAGCCACCGCCCGTCGAGGCGCAGCTCCGCCCCTTGACGCAACCACGCCGCCCGGAGGGGACGTCGCGCGACCAGCAACTGGAACACGACCGTGAGCGGCACTCCCAGCAGCAGGTACGCGTCCGGCCGGAGACGCAAGGCGAACCCCGCCCCGATCCAGACCGCCACGAAAAGGCACGCCTCGGCGCTCCGGCGCGCCTCTGCGACCGCGCCGGCGCTCACGACAGCACGGCCGCCGCCCGGGCAGGCAGCCGTTGCACGGCGTCGACGAGCCAGCGGGTGGCATCCAGCGGAACGTCGACCTCGTTCCCCTGGTTTAGCTCGTGCGCCATGGCCACGATGTGATTGGCGATGGCCACCTGCTCGGGGCGCAGCGCATTCCGCTCGACCAGCAGCGCGCGCGAGCGGTCGATGTCAGGGCCTATGTTGGCCAAGGGGCAGCCTGGCGTGTTGGGGACCCCCGCGGTGTCGCGCAGCGCGTTCACGAACTCATCGAACGCCGCCACCGCCATGAGCGAAGCGCCCCAGCGATGGTTCGCCCCCAGCAGCGTCGCGGCGGCGTCGGCCAGTGACAGGCCGATGGGATCCAGACTGTCTCGCTTCGTCCCGCGCAGTCGATCGTTGGCATATCGCGGGTAGAAGTCGCGCATCGAATTGGGCGAGTTCAAGTAATCGCCCAGCTCGGCCTCCCACCAGTAGCTGACCGAGATGGCCAGCCCCCGCGCACGCACGTGGTGCCACCAGAATGCGGGCAGGAAAAGCAGCTCGCCGGGCTGGATGGTGAACCGGATCGGGTTGGCCAGCCGGTAGCGCGGGAACTTGGCGTAATCGACCGCGTCCGGATCGACGTGAGAGATGTGGTTCATCGCGGCCGACATCGGAAAAGGATAGAGGTGCGGAAGATCGCGCGGCGAGAAGATCGTGAACTCTTTGGTTCCGGTGATCTGCGCATACAGGTTCTTGACGTGATCGTAGTGCAGCGGCGTCACCGTGCGGCTTCCAAACCACAGCGCGGCGCCTGGTCGGGTCGGAATCCACTCGGGCGTCCCGAGGTCGCCGGCGATCTCCGGCAAGTCGTCCAGGGCGCACTGTTGAATGTAGGCGTAGCGCCCGCGCTCCGGGCGATTGACCAGGCTGACGGCGTCCTCGAAAGGCATCTTCGCCACCGAGTACCCGATCGCGCTGCGCACGTCCTGTGACTGCCGGTAGCTGAAATTTCCGTCGCCGGACAGAGTCACCCCGACCGCCTTGCCGCGCAGCTTGGCGGACAGGTACTCGGGCGACCAGGACTTGCACGCGGGCCAGTCCTTGACGACGTCGACGACGATGGCCGGGCGGTCACTCTCGAAGAACTCTCTAAACTCGGCCTTGGTGACCCGCGGAATCATGCATTGTTCCTTTCGCTATTGGGGCGTGTGTCAGGTTGTTGAGGGTCGGGCGCGGGGAGGTCGAACTAGCCATTCAGCTCCAGAGCCGCCAGCGCATCCGGATCGAACTGCGCCAGTTGCGCCTCGACGATCCGATCCGCCAGTGCCTCCAGCCTGGGGTGCAAGAACAGCTCCGACAGCTGCAAGTCGACCAGCAGCTCGGTGCGGATGCGGGTCAGCGCCTGGACGGCGAGCAGCGAGTGACCGCCCAGGGCGAAGAAGTCGTCCTGCCGGCCCACGCGCGCGACCCCCAGCACCCGGCACCAGATGTCGGCCAGCGCGATCTCGATCTCACCGTCGGGTTCCTGGTACACGGTGGCGGCGCCGACGGCGCTGTCGACCAGGGGCAGCGCCTTGCGGTCGATCTTGCCGCTGGCGTTCAGCGGCAGCGCGTCCAGATGCACGAACGTCGTGGGCACCATGTGCTCGGGCACGCGCGCGCGCAGCGCCCCCCGCAGCGTTTCAAGCGGCTGCGCTTCGGCCGCCGTGTAGTACGCGACCAGCCGCTGGTCTCCTGGCCGGTCCTCGCGCGCCACGACCACGGCTTCCTTCACGCCGTCGAGCTCCAGCATCCGCGCTTCGATCTCCCCCAGCTCGATGCGGAACCCCCGCACCTTCACCTGGAAGTCGTTTCGCCCCAGATACTCGACGGCTCCGTCGGGCCGCCAGCGGGCCACGTCGCCTGTCTTGTACATGCGTGCGCCCACTTCGCCGGCGAAGGGGTCGGCGACGAACCGCTCGGCGGTCAGGTCGGGCCGGTTCAGGTATCCGCGCCCGACCGGCACACCGCCGATGTAGAGCTCCCCGGGCACTCCCACGGGCGCCGGCCGGCGCGCCTCGTCCAACACGTAGGCTCTCGCGTTCGCGATCGGCCTCCCGATCGGGATCGGCCCCGCGGCATCCTCCGGGGCGCAGAGCCAGGTCAGCACCTCGACCGCCGCCTCCGTCGGCCCGTAGAGGTTGAGCAGCTCGACCCCGGCGAACCGCTCGTGGAACCGTTCGACGACCGGGGCCGGCAGCGCCTCGCCGCTGCACATCACGCGGCGCACCCCGCGGCATCGCTCGGCGACGCCCTCGTGCTCCAAAAACAGCTGCAGCATCGACGGCACGAAGTGCACCACGTTCACGCCGCGCGCGGCGATCACGTCCGCCAGGTAGGCCGGATCCTTGTGCCCTTCGGGGCGCGCGATCACGAGCCGTGATCCCGAGATCAGCGGGCCGAAGATCTCGCCGACCGATACGTCGAACGTGAACGGTGTCTTTTGCAAGAACACGTCGCCAGGCCCCAGCCGCCAGTGCCTCTGCAGCCAGACCAGCCGATTCACGACCGCCCGGTGCTCGTTCATCGCCCCCTTCGGCTTCCCCGTGGACCCGGACGTGTAGATCACGTAGGCCAGATCGCGTGACGTCACGCCGGCGTCCAAGTCCGCCGCCCTCTCCTGACCGTCGGTGAGGTCCGCGTCGAGGTCCATGACTGGCAGGGACCCGGAAAGCTCGGTCAGGGCCGCGGCCACCGCCGGCGCTGCGGGACCGTGGGTCAACACGGCCACCGGCACGCAGTCCGCCAGCAGCTCGGCCAGGCGCTGGGTCGGGTAGGTCGGGTCCAGCGGAACGTACGCGCCGCCCGCCTTCATGGCCGCCACGAGGCCCACCACCATCTCCGGGCTTCGCTCGGCGCACACCGCCACCCGGGTGCCCGGTCCGACGCCCAACCCACGGAGCCGATGCGCCAAGCGCCGGGACCGCATCTCCAGCTCCTGGTAGGTGACGGCGCGACCTTCGAACTCCAGCGCCACCGCGCCCGGGGTCTGTTGGGCCTGCTTCGCGATGAGATCGTGAATGCAATCTCCGTCCGGGTACGCTGCCGCGGTCCCGTTCCACGTCTCCAGCAGCTGCTGCCGCTCCTCCGCGGGGAGCACGTCGATGGCGCCCACGGCCGTTTCGGGCGAGCTCTCCAGCGCCTCGACCAGCCCCGTCAGCGCGCGTTCCATCATCCCGCACACGCGATCGGGCGCGACAGGCGCGACCACCTGCACCGTCAGCTTCAAATCGTCGCCGTAGTCGTCCACTGACAACGTCAGCGGGTAGTTGGTGCGCTCCTCGCCCCAGATGGGTTCCACTTCGGGCTCGGGTGTCCCGCCCCATTCGCCCTCGCCGGTCGGGGTCCCGTCGCCCGGCCGAGGGGGCTGGGCTTGTCCGCTCCCGGGCGCCGCGCCTTCCGGCTGTGGAGAGTGGCGGTAGTTGAGTAGGGCCGAGAACAGGGGGGCTGGCGCGGGCACGCCACTGCAGCGCTGAGCGGCCGCCAGCGACGCGTGCTCGTGCTGGATCAGCTCCGAGAGCCGCTTGTGCATGTCCGCCACTGCCGGGGCAACTGCGGTTTCGCCCACGGGCACCCGGATCGGCAGTGTGTTGATGAAGAGGCCGAGCACTCGGGAGGCGGTGCTCCCGGCCTGCATCCTTCCCAGAAGGACAGTGCCGAACACCACGTCGCGGCGGCCGCTGGCGCGCGACAGCACCAGGCTGAACGCCAGGTGCAACAGGCTGGCGGTGCTGACGCCGTGGATGCGCGCCTGCGCCCGCAACCGGGCCGTCAGCGTCGGCTCGACGAACCGCTGGGTCTCCGCCACCGCCCCGGCGTCCCCACGCACGTCGAGGAGACCGAAGGGGGCCGTCGGTTCATCGATGTCCGCCAGCATCGCGCGGAAGAACGCCTGGTGCTCCTCTCGTGAAACCCCCAGCCGGGCCTGGGCCACGAAGTCACGGAAGGGCGCGGGCGGCGTCAGGCGATGGACCTCGCCGCGCTGGATCAGATCGGTCTCCGCGACCAGCAGGTCCAGCGTCGTGTGGTCGATGGCCAGGTGGTGCGCCAGTACCAGCAGCAACCAGCGATCGCCGTCCGCGTCGTGGGCCGCGAATCCACGCAGCAGCGGAGCCGCGCCGATATCAATCTGTCCGCGAGCCGACCGGTGCAGCGCCTTCAGCTGGTCGTCCGCCGCCGCGCCGCCGCTCGCGTCCAGCTGGACCATCTCGACCGGGAACACGGCCCGTCGATGGACGACCTGGACCGGTTCGACCAGCCCCTCGTACGCGATCGCCGTGCGCAGGATGTCATGACGATCGATCACGCGTTGCAGGGCGCCTGTGAAACGGTCCAGCGCCTCGCGCGACGGAAAGGCGAGCAGGACCGGCAGCACGTAGGCGTCCCCCTGCCGGTCCATGAGGTGGTGAAAGAGAATTCCCTCCTGAAGCGGCGCCAGCGGGTAGACGTCCTGCACGTTCGGCGCACCACCCGGCACGCGGGCGACGATGCGATCGATGGCCGCCTGATCCAGGCTCACCAGCGTCAACATTTCCGGCGTGATCGCGGGCGCGTCCGGCGGAATCAGGTTGGCTGGGGTCTCCCACGCGCTCGCGCCAGCGCCAGCGACCTCCGCCGCCAGCTCAGCCAGGGTCGCCGACGCGAACACCGTGCGCACGTCTGCATGCAGGCCGGCGTTGCGCATCCGCTCGACCAGCGTCACGGCCAGCAGCGAATGGCCACCCAGCGCGAAGAAGTTGTCCCCGCGGCCCACCCGGGGCACGCCCAAGACGTCGGCCCAGATCTGCGCCAGGGTCGTCTCCGGCTCGCCGTGCGGCGCCTCGTACGCCCGTGACGGCAACCGGTCGCCGGCGACCGCGGGAAGGGCGCGCCGGTCGACCTTCCCGTTGCGGGTCAGCGGCAACTCGGACAGTCGCACGTACGCCACGGGCACCATGTACTCGGGCAACGTCTGCCGAGCGTGCGCGCGCAGCCCGTCCGGATCCAACGCCTGCGCGCCGGTGTAGTAGGCCACCAGCCGCTTGTCCCCTGATTGATGTTCCTGGGCGACGACCACCACCTGCTCGACGCCGGCGGCCTCCGCCAGGCGTGACTCGATCTCGCCCAGCTCGATCCGGAAGCCACGCACCTTCACCTGCGAGTCGTTCCGCCCCAGGAACTCGATGGTCCCGTCGCCGCGCCAGCGGCCCAGGTCGCCGGTCTTGTACAACCGCCCACCGGCCTCGCGTGTGAACGGGTCCGCGACGAACCGCTCCGCCGTCAATGCAGGGTCGTTCAGGTATTCCACGCCGAGGCCGTCGCCGCCGATGTAGAGCTCGCCCGCGGCATGGACGGGCGCCGGCCGCAGCTGCCGATCCAGCACGTACACCTGCGTGTTTCCGATCGGCCTCCCCAGAGGAACGGCCCGCATGGTCGCCGGCACCTCGTCGATCTCGTGCGTCAGGGCGAAGGTGGTCGTCTCGGTCGGCCCATATCCGTTCAGCAAGTGCTGCGGCCGGAACTCCTCCGAGACTCGTCTCATCACTTCCACGTCCAGGGCGTCGCCGCCGACGATCAGGTATCGGAGCGACGGGATCACGCCCGACAGGGCCGCGTGCACCTGGTTGAAGAACCCGACGGTCATCCAAAGAACGTTGACCCGCTGCGCGCTCAACGCCTCGGCGAGCGACGGCGGCGACAACAGGATCTCCTGCGACACCACCACCACGCAGCCGCCGTTCAGCAGGGGCGCCCACACTTCCAGCGTGCTCGCGTCGAAGGCCGGGTTGGCGGCGAAGGCCACGCGGTCCCCAGGCTCGAACCGAGCGTAGCCGTTGTTCAGCACCAGCCGGCTGACGGCGCGGTGCGGGATCACCACGCCCTTCGGCGTTCCCGTCGACCCCGACGTGTACATCACGTACGCAGCCGAGCCGCCTTCGGCTGCCGTCGCCGGAGCAGGCCCCGCTGGCCCCGCCAGCGCAGGGTCGTCCGGGTCCAGCCGGCGCAACTCGCCGGACGCGATGAGGGCACTTAGCTCGTCGGGGAGCACGCGGTCGCGCGCCGTCACGATGACGCGCGCGCCGCAGTCGCGCACCATGAGGGACTGGCGGATGCCCGGCAACACGTTGTCCAGCGGAACGTAGGCGGCGCCGGCCTTCACCACACCCAGCTCGGCGACGATCAGGGTTGCCGAACGGTCCAGCGACACCGCCACCCGGTCTCCCAGCTGCACCCCCGCCGCCAGCAGCGCCCGCGCCAGCGCGTCAGCCCGGGCCGCGAGCGCGGCGTAGCTCAACTCCACCGGTCCGTCGACGACCGCGAGCGCGTCGGGCGCCCGCGCGGCCTGCTGGTCGAACAGCGCACCCAGCGCGGTGTCGCGCGGGTAGGCCCTGACCGTGCCGTTCCACTCCTCCAGAACTTGCCGCCGTTCCGCCGCCGGCAGCACGTCGATCGCGTCGACGGGCGTCTCGGGCGCGCTCTCCAGGACCTGGACCAGGCCGCGGAGGGCGGTCTCCATCATCGCGCACACCCGCGCGGGATCGACCGGTGCGCTCACCTGCGCGGTGAGCAGGAACCCCCGGCCCAGGTCGTCCACCGACAGCGTCAGAGGATAGTTGCTCCGCTCTTCGCCCCAGATCACGTCGACGCCGTCGTCGTCCGCGCCGTCGCCGGTCGCTGCCGCGGCATCGACGCGATCGCCGGCGCTGTCCGCGGACGGGGTGCCGCTATGGCGATAGTTCAGGAGCGCGCTGAACAGAGGTACGCCGGGCGCCAGCCCGCTCGCTCGCTGGGCCTGTACCAGCGAAGCGTGCTCGTGCTCGATCAGCGCGGCCAGGTCGGCCTGCACGGCCAGCAGCGCCGCGCGGGTGGGGCCCGTCCCGACGGTGATCCGGATGGGCAGCGTATTGATGAACAGTCCGAGAACCTGGTGAGCGTTGGCGCCACCCAGCATGCGGCCGAGCAGCACGGTTCCGAACGCGACATCCTGACGGTCGGACGCCCGCGCCACCACCAAGGCCCAGGCCAGGTGAACCAGGCTGGCGGTGCTGACGCCCAGCCGCCGCGATTGGGCGCGCATGGCCGCCGACAGCTCGAGGTCGAGCGCCCGCCGGGCCTCTTGAATCGTCGGGACTTCCCCGCGGACGTCCAGAAGTCCGAACGGCACCGTCGGCTCGTCGAGATCCCCCAGCCGCCCGCGGAAGTAGGCTTCGTGCTGGTCTGGGGATTTGCCGAGGCGGGCGTGCGCCACGAAGGTGCGAAACGGCACGACGGGCGCCAGCTGGTCCAGCCGCCCGGCGTCGATCAGCTCGGTCTCGGCCACCAGCAGATCCATCGTGGTGTGATCGATGGCCAGGTGGTGGGCCAGGACCAGCAGGAGCCAGCGTTCGTTGGCTGGATCCTCCGCCACGAAGCCGCGCAGGAGCGGGGCCTGGCTGACGTCGATGCGGAAGTGGCGGGGATCGTAGGTTGCCTTGAGCTGTTCGGCGACGTCGCCGGATGCCGGATCGCACGCCGCGGCGGCCTCGACGCGGAACGGCGCCGCGCGCAAAACGACCTGCACGGGCTCGTCGAGTCCGGTCCAGAAGACGGCGGTACGCAGGATGTCGTGTCTGTCGATCACGACCTGCACGGTCGCGGCGAAGCGGTCCAGCCGCTCGCGGCTGCGGAACGAGAGCAGGATCGGTAACAGATACGGATCTCCTTCGCGCTCGAGGAGGTGATGGAACAGGATCCCTTCCTGCAGCGGCGCTAGCGGGTAGATGTCCTGCACGTTGGGGGCGCCGCCCGGTACCCGCGCCACGATCCCGTCGATCGCTCGCTGTTCGAGGGTGACCAGCGGCAACATCTCCGGCGTGATGGCCTCTGCCCCGGCCGGAATCCGGTTCGGCGGCACGTCGAGGGCGGCGGGAGCGTCGCTCTGCGCAACGAGTCCCGCCAGATCGGCCAGGTTCGCGGCGGAAAATAGCGCGCGCACATCGGCGCGCAGCCCGGACCGAGACATCCGGTCGACGACCGTCACCGCCAGCAGCGAGTGCCCGCCCAGCGCGAAGAAGTTGTCCTGCCGCCCCACGCGCTCGACCCGCAGCACCTCCCCCCAGATCTCCGCCAGCGTTTCCTCGACCGGGCCCACCGGCGCCTCGTAGGCGCCGCTGCCGAACGCTCCCGCCTCGGGAGCTGGCAACGCCCGGCGATCCACCTTGCCGTTCGCCGTCAGCGGCAGCGCCTCCAGCTTCACGTACGCCGCCGGCACCATGTACTCCGGCAGTCCCGCCTGCGCGTGCGCCCGCAGCGACTCGACCTCCGCCGCTCCCACGTAGTACGCCACCAGCCGCTTG
>CAZJMY010000586.1:0-2120 GCA_964546845.1 uncultured Myxococcales bacterium
GGTCGGCGCGCGGGCGCGACTTGCAGTTGCGGCAGTCGGTCATCGGGTCCGAGAACGTCGCCTCGTGACCCGAGTACTTCCAGACCAGCCGGTTCATCAGGATGGCGGCGTCCAGCCCCTCCATGTCGTCGCGATCGTGGACGACCGACTTCCACCAGGCGCGCTTGACGTTGTTCTTCAGCTCGACGCCCAGCGGGCCGTAGTCCCAGGTGCTGCCGAGGCCGCCATAGATGGCCGACGACGGAAATACGAACCCCCGGCGCTTGGCCAGGCTGACGATCTGTTCGAGCGAAGAAGCAGGCATGGGGCGCAGAATCCTAGGAGGGCGCTGCCGTAAAGGCAACGGTGAGCGAAGCGAACCATGCGCGACGACGTGCCGCCCGGCAGGCGGCGAAGTCGAAGACGCCCGCCGCGTCGACGTTCAGGCCGACATCGGCGCGTGGTGGATGATCTGGATGAGGAGCCGTTCGGGACCGTAGAAGTAGATCGATCGCGACCCGTCGCGGTGGGTCTTGGGGCGCGTCTTCAGCTCGACCCCCTGGTCGTGCAGGTGGGCGGCCCAGGCGTCGACGTGCTCGGGTTGGGCCACCGCGATCCCGATGTGGTCGAGGGGGCCGCTGGTCTCGGGGGTGCCCCGGTGCAGCGCCAGGTTGTCGCGGTGGCCGCACAGGTAGACGTTGTCGGGATCGGGGCGCCACTCGACGGCGTACCCCATCACCGCCGTCCAGAAGCGCTCCGCGGCCTCCAGATCGCGGACGAAGAGGGCGACGTGGCGGATGCCCAGGGCGGGAGGCGGCGGCGAGGTCGTGGCCATGGCGTCAGGCTCCATCAGTGGTGCTGGCTGAGTTTGGCAATGAATTCGACGGATTTCAGCGGACCCGTGATGTGCTGGTTGATGATCTCGGACAGCGCCTCCCGGCACCCGCGGTTCACGTCCGCTGCCAGCGACACGGACTCGGCCTCCCTGAGCGACAGCCGCTCCAGCCGGGCCAGCGCGGCGCGCGTCGCCGGGGCGATCGGGCGACCGCTGCGCGCACACCCCGCACAGACCGCCCCGCCCCGATCGGGATCCCACCGGAACGGCGCGTCCGCGTCGGTGGTGCCGCACACCGCGCAGTGGTCGACGATCGGCTGAAACCCGAGGACGCGCAGGAGCCCCATCTCGAACACGCGCAGCCGCTCGGCCGTCGCCGTCCCCTCCGCCAGGCGCTCGAGCATCTCGGCCAGCCAGTCGTACACCGCGGGCTCCGCCTGCCGCGGGGCGCACAGCTTCGTCACCAGCTCCGCGGCATACGAAGCGTGGGCCAGCCGGGCGACGTCCAGCCCCAGCGCCACGTGAGTCGCGCCGGTCGCGTCGAAGCTCTCCAGGGTCAGCATCTCGGCGCCCGGGCGCTCGCGCAGCGCCGCGACACCCACGGCGCCCAGCCCCAGTCCGCCCGCGAACCGGCGCTGACTCTTTCGCGCGCTGCGCGCGATGGCCGAGACGCGACCGATCTCCCGGCCGAACAGCGTGACGACCCGATCGGACTCGCCGTAGTTCACGGCGCGCAACACGATCGCAGCTGTCGACAATGCAGGCACCGCCTGCATCCTAGCGCGCTCAGGTGACGGCGCGGGCGGAAGCGGCGATCTGGTCGGCGGGCGCGGGGGCCATCGACAGGCCCTCACCGGACTGGGGCGGGCGGCGCAACAGCAGCGACAACGTGATCGTCGCGATGAGGACCAGGATCACGACGAACACGGCCAGGCCCAGCCCACGGCGGCGCGACGCCTCGTCCTCGTCGACGACTCCGCCGGCCAGCACCGGATCGACGACGGGGCTGGCCGACTTCGCGCGGGCTTCCTCGTTCTCGCGGTTCAGCGCACGGTCGTACAGCGTGAGCGGTTCCGCCTCACCGATGCCGACGACCCTCGCGTACGAACGAATGAACCCTCGGACGAACACCTGAGCCGGAAGCCCATGCAAGGCACCGGCCTCCAGCGCCTCGATCGCCGAGCGCGGCACCTTGGTCGATGCCGACACATCACCGACCGTCAGAGCCTTTTGCTCTCTCGCGCGGCGGAGGCAGCTTCCAAAGTGCTCGTCGTCCATGGAGTCCGAACTCTCCAGTGACTCGTCT
>CAZJMY010000587.1:0-2150 GCA_964546845.1 uncultured Myxococcales bacterium
GGGAGAAGAATCGACGGGTCGAGTTCTTCATCACGCAGCAATAGGCAGGCACGCAGCAACTGGCAGCAACAGGAAAGAAGCGAGCGCCATGATCCGTTCCAAGTACATTGCTCTCTCCGCCCTCTCCGTCGCCTTCCTGGGCTCGGCCCTGGTGGCGCGGACCGCGCGCGCGCAGGACCAGGCCGTCGTCGACAAACTGGTCCAGATGAACAAGAAGGCGTTGGACGATTACGACACGCTGGACTGGGACGCGGCCAAGAAGCGGCTTCTCGACGCGCTGATGACGGGCAAGAAGGCCGGCCTCGACAACCACCCGGTCATCGCCCGCACGTACATCCACCTGGGCGCCGTCTACATCACGGGCTTCAAGGACCGCCAGAAGGGCCTGCAGAGCTTCGGCCGCGCCCTGGACATCGATCCGAACATCCAGCTGTCCAAGGGCATCGAGAGCGCCGACGTGATCGCCGCGTTCCAGGAGGCCCAGCGCAGCCACGCCGGCGGTGGGGCGGCGGCCGGCGGCGCGGCGGCACCGCCCAAGGGAAAGCGGCGCGGCCCGGCCATGGACGCCGAGGGCGGCGACGCCTCCTCGAGCGCGCCCAAGCCCGCGGCCAAGCGGACGGTGGCGTCGGACGACGACGAGAACAACGAGCCCGACCTGCCCGTGCACATCAACGCCCTCGATTGCCCGACCCCCGACGAGGCGATCATCGACAAGCCGCTCCTGCTCCGCTGCGCCGTCGCGGCGAACCTGCCGGTCGCGGCCGTGGTGCTGGCCTATCGCGCGCCCGGCAAGGACGGCTACACCGAGACGGTGATGACCCGCTCACCGAAGGGGTGGCTGCAGGCCAAGATCCCCAAGAAGGCGGTGACCGGCAAGTCGATCCAGTTCTACTTCGAGGGACGCAACGCCAACGGCAAGCCGGTCGTCGCGAACGGCGGCCCGGACAGCCCCAACATCGTGTTGCTCGTCGAGGAATCGTCGCGCGGCGAGACCGCCAGCGCGACCGCCGGGGCCGAGGACGAGAACCCGCTGGAGGACGACGAGGGGCCGCGCGGCCCGCGCCTGCACCTGGGGCACGTCGACAAGGACCGCGAGGGGCTGGACACGCGGTACGGCAAGCGGAAGTGGTGGATCGGCCTGGGGATCGGCACCGGCTACGGCTACGCCAAGGGCAAAGGGTTCGAGGCGGTGAACAGCTCGCCCGACCCGCAGTTCCACGCCCTGCAAGGTGGTTTCCAGCCCGGCGTGGCCTGGGCCGGCTACGGGCACCTGGCGCCGGAGGTCGGGTACGCCTTCAACCCGGACATCGCCGTGTCGCTGGAAGGACGCTTGCAGTACGTCGGTCAGCCCTCCCAGTACTCGAAGTTCGCCGCGCGCGGCGCCAACTCGGTGCTCGGGACGCTCCTCTTCTACACGAAGCAGAAGCAGCTGCGGGTCTTCGGGGCCCGGCTCGCCGGCGGCGGCGAAGGGTTCCGGTTCGTCGGTCACCCGGCCGACGGGCTGAAGGTGAGCTACGTCGACTTCAAGGACACCATCCTGGCCGGCCCCGTCGTCGCCGGACTCGGCGGCGGCGTCTACTACGAGCTGGCGAAGTCGGTTTCAGCCGTTGGCGAGCTCCACGCCCTGGCGGGGTTCCCGACGTTCGGGATCGTCCTCGACTTCAACGCCGCGATTCAGATCAACTTCTACTAGCTAGAAGGTCCGGCGCGCCGGATCGGCGTCCAGCAGGGCGGCGATGAGGGGCGCCAGGTTCGGAGCGCGCGACTCCAGGACGGCGCGCGCCACCGCCGGAAATCCCTCGGCGGGGTCGCCGCGCAGCAGATCGGCGTGGGCGCGCAGCGGCCGCCCGGCGGCCATCTCGAACAGCACGGCGCCCGCCGCGTAACGATCGGTCGCGGGCGCGCGCGGCGCGCCGCGGAGCTGCTCGGGCGCGAGGTAGAGCGGGGTGCCGCCGCCGGACTCGCCGCCGGCGCCGACCAGCGCCGCGGCGCCGAAGTCCGCCAGCACCAGCTCGCCGGGCGCGCGCAGCAGCAGGTTGGACGGCTTGAGGTCGCCGTGCACGATGCCGCGCGCGTGCAGGAACGCCAGCGTCGACAGCAGCCCGCGCGCCGCCTCATCGATCTCCACCTCCGGCAAGCCGCCGGGGTGG
>CAZJMY010000588.1:0-6378 GCA_964546845.1 uncultured Myxococcales bacterium
TCCGGCACGGGCACGGGCGGCAGCACGGGCGCGGGCGGCAGCGCCACGACGGGCGGCGGCGGCACCACCGGCGCGGGCGGCAAGGCCACCGGCGGCAAGGGGGGCAGCACTCAGACCGGCGCGGCCGGCTCCGGGCAGACCAACGCCTCCGGCTCGGGCTGCGACTGCGCGGTCGCCACCTCCCCCACCCCGGGCTCTCTGCTCTGGTTGGTGCCGATGGCGATGGTGTTGACCGTCAGCCGCCGCCGTCGCCGCTGACCGAACCGGCGCTCAGGTCGGCGCCGACTGGACGCCACCGTCGGGTTTCCCGGCGGTGGCGTTTTTCGTTTGAAGCGGCGGCGCGCTCAGCCCGGGCCCTGGATGAAGTACTTCGTCCACTGCGCGATGTGGTTGGACGTCGTGACGTCCTGGAACGGCAGGCAGAACGCCGCGTAGCTCGGGTCCGCCCCGCCCGCGCCAGGGTTGATGCCGACCATCCAGATTAGGGTCCCCTTGGTGGTCTCGCTGGTGTCGGCCGGCGCCGGCGGCGTCCGAAGCCCGTACTGGCGGGTCGACGAGAACGTCAGCCAGATGAGCTTGTTCATCTCGTCCAGGCTCTGGACGTACGGCGCCCACTTCGGGAACGAGTTGGTCAGCGCCGTCGCCGTGCCGTCACCGACGCCCGGGCTGTTCGCGCGCGTCAGCGGCACCGGGGGCGCGCCGGTCAGCGACGTCAGGAACATCGTGGCCGTCGCGTCCGTGTCGCCGTCGCAGGTGACGTCCGGCTTCTGCCCCATCATCGGCGTGCCCTTCGTGCACGTCGACTCGTCGTAGACGACCAGGTTTCCGTCGGGGGCGATCGCCGGGTAGTAGTGGTTCTTCCCCAGCACCGCCGGCACCAGCTCCTGCGGCGCGCCCCACGTGCCGCTGCTGTCCGCGGTCACCATGTCGATCGCGCCGGTCGCCGGGCGCTGGTCGGTGGTCCCGGCGTTCGGATCCATCGACGTGAAGACGATCGTGTTCGACACGGCCGGGTTCTTCGACCAGTCGGGGTGATCCGCCCGCAGCCCGCCGAGGTCGATGGTCTTCACGACCGTGCCCATCGTTCCGTCGAAGATCATCAGGTTCGACGGTCCTTTCCGGTTGGGCGTGCCGTCGCCGTAGACGCCCACGAACTGCGTCCCGTCGGCGTTCCAGGACTCGAACTGGCTCTTCTGGGTCAGCGGGAACGGCTGCAGCGCCATGTTGTTCTTGATGTCCCACAGAAGCAGCCGCCCGTCGCTCTGCCCGCCCGCGCTCGCGACGATCTTGCTGCCGTCGGGCGCCAGCGCGTGACAGCCGACGCAGGTCTTGCCGTCGGTGTTGGTGGGGGTCAAGTACGGCATCGCCGACGCCGTGCTGCCCGCGAAGTCCCAGCGCATGATCGCGGTCTTGCCGCTGGTCGTCCAGTAGTAGAGCGCGCCCAGGATGTTGTCCTTCGAGAACTGGATCGTGAAGTCCCCGCTGGTCCCCGCGGCGCTCCCGCTGTCGTCGGTGCCGCTCACGTGCAGCTTGACCGGCCCCTGCCCCGCGTTGGCGGACGCGATGGTGGCCCACAGGCCGGGGTCCGGCAGGTAGATGCAGCCGTTGATGCCCGCGGGGGCCGCGCAGCGGATGAAGGTGTTCACCGTCGCCAGCTTCCCGACGAAGCTGACCTGGAACAGCGTGTTCGCCGCGGCGCCCGGCACGAAGTGCACCTCGATGCCGGTCACGTTCGGCGGAAACAGCGCGCCGTCGTTCGGGTACACCAGCTGCGGCGCGCGCGTCGGATCGGCGGGAGCGCCCGAGAACAACGTCCCCGCGTTGGGCGGGACGCCCATTCCCGCGGTGCCCGGATCGGCGCCCGTGAAGGTGTAGTTGACGACCAGCGTGGCCTGCGCCGTCACGCTGCCCGAGGCCGCCGTCACCGTGACGACGCCGCCGCTGGTCCCGGTCGACGTCGCGAGCCCGTTCGCGTCGATCGTGACGATGCCGGTCGGCGTGACGCTGTAGGTGACCATCGAGGTGACGTCCTGGGACTGGCCGTTGATCGTGCCGGTCACCATGAACTGCTGCGTGGCCGGCGGCGCCCCCGTCGAGACGGAGATCATCGCCATCCCCGGCGTGATCTGCAGAGCGCTGAGGCCACCGATCTGGGTTGTGCCGCCGGTGCCGCCGCCCGTGCCCGTGAGCGGTCCGCCGCCGCCGGCACCCGATAGCGACTCTTTGTTGCCCTTGAACGCGCAACCGGCCGTGGCCAGCAACGCAACCAGGGCGATCCGCGCGGCGGAGGTTGGAGTCGAACAAAACGTCAGACGTCGAAAAATATTCATGGGGGCTCATCCGCATTTTATGCGGGTGCCGCGGCCCCGGATCATTCTTCGCTGGAAAACCGGATTTTTTCTGGGCGCACCGAGTGTAGACAAATGTCGGAGTACCGCCGTCATCGCCCGCGGCTGGCCCACATCCATGGCCCGTCCCGGGGTTCGGCCCCCCGGGGTCGGTCAGACCGGCTGGTCGCGTTCGCCCGCGCGGCCGGCGACGACCTGAGCGTGGTTCAGCGCGGCCGTCAGGGTCACGCCGCCCACCACGTTCCCGACCAGCGTCGGCAGCAGGTATCGCGTGAACGAATCGACCAGGCGCGCCTCCGTCCGGAACGGCAGATAGAAGACCTCCACGGCGCCCGCGACGATGTGGGTCAGATCGCCCAGCCCGACCAGGTAGGTGACGATCACGATGACGGTGATGCGGCTGCTGCGCGCGACGGGAAGCAGCCACACCATCAAAGCGATCAGCCAGCCGGCGAAGATGCCGCGCAAGAGGTTGCTGCCGGGCGCGCCGCGCGCCGCGATCGACGACAGCTGATCGAAGGCGTCCCGCACCGGCGCCGAGAACACCTCCGTCTTGGCGACGACCACGGCGAATACGAAGGCGCCCAGCAGGTTCGCGACCAGCACCACACTCCAGAGACGCAAGATGTTCGTCAGCGCGACCGGCTTCGCGCGCCGCTGCTGCGACCGTCCCGCCAGATAGGGGATGATGGGGGTCAGCGTGTTCTCGGTGAACAGCTGCTGCCGGCCCAGCACCACCACCAGGAAGCCCACCGGGTAACCGAGACGGACCAGCAGGGGCGCCCAGGCCGTGTCCGGCAGCCGCGACTTCAGCAGCCCCTGCGCGACCAGCGAGAACCCCATCGAGAGGCCGGCGGCGATTCCCGACCAGGCGAGCGCCGCTGTCGAACGCTCGAGCTCCTCGAGCCCTTCGGTCCGCACGGCCTCGTAGACGATCTCGGCGGAGGGCGAGGCGCGACGGCGCGCCTCCTCGAGATCCGTCGCCGCCTCCTCGCCTTCGGTCTCCTCGGTCTCGCGGGCCCGCTGTTCGCCTTCGGACGGCACCGGATGAACGTGTGCCCGACGGCTCGGCCGTCAACCCGCCGGATCGGGCCGCCGTCCCACTCGGGGGCGCTCCCTAGGGCACCTCGGGGAGCTCGGCCCGGTCACGGGACTGGTAAAGTGTCCTCGTGCGCGATCGCGCCGGGCCGATCGGCCGCTGGATCCTCCTTGCCGCCCGGCTGCTGCCGGGGCTGCTGGCGATGCCCGTGGCGACCGCCGCCGCGCCTCCCGCGATGCCCCTCGTCGATCCGGCCAGCGTCGTCCTCTACCTCGACGAAGGCCGGCTCGAGCTGGAGGGGGACGCCCTGCGCAACATGCGGATCCGCTGGCAGACGGCCGCCGGCACCGGGACGGACGTTTGCCTCATCCCCAAGCCGGCCGGCAAGCGCGATCGCTGCGCGTTCAGCGTGCCGCGCGATCTGCCGGCCGACGCGCGCCTGGGCTGGGCGGCCGGCGCGGCGCCGGGCGCGGCGGTCACCGTCACCGGCGGGACCGCAACGGGCCCGGACGCGTTCGCGCCGCTGCGCCCGGCCCGCCTCGTCATCGACCGCGTGCTGGCCACGGCCACCACGGCGCTGGACCTCACCGACGGACACGGCCGCCTGCCGCTGGCGCACCCCGACGCGGTCGCGGCCGCCGACTGCGCCCAGGCCCGCTGCGAAGTCTCCGACGGCGCGATCGAGGTCGGCGCGCTGTCCGGAGCCGCGCAGTCGGTCACCGTGCACGCGCACCTGGCGCCCCACTACTTCGTGCAACGCGGGGACGCCTTCGAGTCGACGTTCACGCAGGTTTTGTCGGTGCTCCACTGCCCGGCCAGCATCGTCTCGGGCGCCCCGCTGCGCCGCGCGGAGGCGACCAGCGTCGTCGTGCGCCTGGACGGCCGTTGCGGCGGCGACGCGCGCGCCCTGCGCTGGAGCGCCAACGGCGACCCGGCGCAGGTCGTCCGCGTGGCCAAGGACGGCGACGCGGTGCTGGCGCTGCTGTCCGTCGGTGACGTCGAGGACGCCGCGCTGACGGTCACGGCTTCGCGCCCGGAGCCCGACGGCTCGGTCATCGCGGTCGCGCACACGCCCACGCGCCCCGCGCCGCTGCCGCGCGCGACGCTGGAGCTGCCCGGCTACGGCAGCGTCGACTTCGTCCCCACCAACCGCGACGCCGTCGTGCACATCGCGCCCGTCGGCGCGCAGGGGCGGCTGGTGCTGCTGCCGTCGGAGGGGGCGTACAAGGTCACCACCGGCCCCGACGGCACCCGCATCCGCGGCGAAGAGGGGGTGGGCGGCTACGTGGCGCTCCGTTTCGGCTACCGCGTCGAGGGGCTGCCGGCGCCGTTCGCGGACGCCGACCTGGCGGTCCTGGGCGAATCGTTGCAGCGGCCGATCCGGCAGGCCAGCGTGCCGGCCCCCATCGGGTCGTCGGCGCTGGAGGCGAGCCCGCTGGTCGAGCTGGTCTGCACCGACGACCACGGCAACGCGGATCGCATCAAGCCGGGCAAGCGCACGTCGATCCCGTTTTCGCGGCGGGACGGCTGCCGGGTGGTCATCCACCGCGAGCGGTTCAAGCCCGAGGACGGCACCCAGGACCTGATGCTGGACATCGACGTGACGAAGGTCGACGACTCGCCGCGCTCGGACGGGCACGTCAACGAGCGGATGGTGCTGCGCCCCGCGTCCGAGCCGCGCATCGTCTGGATCCGGGGGGTGAAGGCGCAGTTCGATCGCGTGTCGATCCGCATCGCGCACGTGGCCGACGACGTCCGGTACGTCGGCTCGACGGAGACCCGCACGTCGCTGCCGGCCGTGCAGTGGACGCTGGTCGTCGGCGAGGGGCGGCTGCGGTTCTACGCGACGGCGGCGATCCCGACTGGCCTCTTTCACATCACGGCGCCGAGCGGGATCCTGACCCTGAATTTCGGCGCGCTCTCGCGCCTGACCTGGCTCGACCGCGAGGGGCACGAGGGGCTCTTCGGGCTGGAGCTGGGGGCGATGGGGGTCGGGCTGGCGGCGACGCCGGGGTTCACCGCCTTTCCGCCCACGCTGGCGGTGATCGCGGGGGTCGGGGTCAGCATCCCGATCGGGAACCGCGGCGAGCCCACCCAGGCTTCCGTGAACCTGCACGCCTGGGGCGCCTACGAGCTGCGGGACAACTACGACTACACGCCGGTGGGCGGCACGACGTACTCGCCCAGCCACTGGTCACTGCTGTTCGGCCCCAGCATCACGATCGGCAACATCGGCACGAACCTCTGACCGCGGTGTTAGGTTGTCGGGCGTGCGGGTGATCGCGATGGCGCTCGTGTTGCTGGCGGCGGCCGGGCGGGCCCGCGCCGACGTGCCGGCGGGCGCCGAGGAACGGTTCGAGCGACAAAGGAAGAGCGTCGGCCTGGCCGTCGCGTTGGAAGCGATCTCGCCCATCGCGGGCATGGGCTGCTTCTACGGGGGGGCCAGCGACCAGGCGACCGTGCTGTCGATCGTCAGCGTCGGGGCCATCGGGGCGGGCGTGGGCGGCGTGTTCTGGCTGATCCACGTCGACGACCAGCACGCCAGCGGGGTCGGCGGCGTCGCGCTGAGCGCCGAGCAGGGCGCGGCCATCTCGCTGGTGGTGGCCGCCGGGGTGACCTACATCCTGGCGCGCATCTCGGGGCTGGCGCTGGCGCCGGACGCCACGCGCACGTTCAACGAGGACCTGCGCCACCGGATCGGGCTCCCGCCGTCGGAGCCGACGATCCCATTCCACGCCTGGGCTCCCCTGCCCGGCGTCGCCTTCCAGTTCTGACCGGCAGTTCTCGGCGCGCGGCGCGCCGCGTGGCAGAGTGGAGCGCATGCCCGCCGCCACGGGGACCGCCGATCTTCCGCTTCACGGCGGGCGCGTGCCCCCCTGGCTGGCGGCGCGGATGGCGCGCCTCGGCCGGGTGATCGTCGAGGCGATCGCGCACACGTACGGGCGGACCGAGGTGCTGCGGCGTCTGTCCGACCCGTTCTGGTTCCAGTCC
>CAZJMY010000589.1:0-4000 GCA_964546845.1 uncultured Myxococcales bacterium
CGAAGCCGCCGGCGGCGGGATCATCCTGTTCATCGACGAGCTGCACACGCTGGTCGGCGCGGGCGGCGCAGAGGGCGCCGTCGACGCCGCCAACATGCTGAAGCCGGCGCTGGCGCGCGGCGATCTGCGCTGCATCGGCGCCACCACGCTGGACGAGTACCGGAAATACATCGAGAAGGACAAGGCGCTCGAGCGGCGCTTCCAGCCCGTCTACGTCGGCGAGCCGTCGATGGAGGACACGATCGCGATCCTCCGCGGGCTCAAGGAGCGGTACGAGGTCCACCACGGCATCCGCATCCGGGACGCGGCGCTGGTCGCCGCTGCGCGCCTGTCGCACCGGTACATCCAGGGGCGGCAGCTGCCCGACAAGGCCATCGACCTCATCGACGAGGCGGCCAGCCGGCTGAAGATGCAGATCGACTCACGCCCGGACCCCATCGATCAGATCGAGCGGCGCCTGACGTCCCTGGCCATCGAGGAGCAGGCGCTGTCGCGCGAAAAGGACGAGGCGTCAGCCAAGCGGCTGGCCCAGGTCGCGACCGAGATCGCCGAGCTGCGCGAGCGCGCCGACCAGATGAAGAGCGTCTGGCAGCACGAGAAGAGCCTGATCGGCGAGCTTCGCAAGTTGAAGGAAGAGGCCGAGGCCGCCAAGACCGAGGCGGAGCTGGCCCAGCGTCGTGGGGATCTGAACCGGGCCGCCGAGCTGCGGTTCGGCCGCATCCCGGAACTGGAAAAGGCCATGGCCGCCAAGGGCGAGGAGCTGAAGGAAGCCCAGAAGCACGGGTCGTTCCTGCGCGAGGAGGTCACGGAGGAGGATGTGGCCGCCGTTGTGTCGAAGTGGACGGGGATCCCCGTCGACAAAATGCTGGAGGGCGAGCAGCAGCGCTTGCTGAACCTGGAACAGCGTCTCCACGCCCGCGTGATCGGCCAGGACGAAGCCGTCGTGGCGGTCGCGAATGCGGTGCGTCGCTCACGGGCCGGCCTTCAGGATCCGAACCGCCCCATCGGCTCGTTCATCTTCCTGGGACCGACCGGCGTCGGCAAGACGGAGCTGGCCCGCGCGCTGGCCGAGTTTCTGTTCGACGACGAGAGCCACATGGTCCGCATCGACATGTCCGAGTACATGGAGAAGCACGCCGTCTCGCGGCTGATCGGGGCCCCTCCCGGCTACGTCGGCTACGACCAGGGCGGGCAGCTGACCGAAGCGGTGCGGCGACGTCCCTACTCCGTGATCCTGTTCGACGAGATCGAAAAGGCGCACCCGGACGTGTTCAACACCTTGCTGCAACTGCTGGATGACGGGCGGCTGACGGACGGCCAGGGGCGTACGGTCGATTTCCGGAACACGGTCATCATCATGACGTCCAACGTCGGCAGCCAGTACCTGCAGGACTGGACCAACCTGGAATCGAAGGCCCGCGTGATGGAGGAGCTGCGCCGGACTTTCCGGCCAGAGTTCCTGAACCGCGTCGATGACATCGTCATGTTCCACCCGCTGGGGCGGAACGAGATCGACAGCATCGTCGACCTGCAGCTGGCGCGGATCCGCAAGCTGCTGGCGGACCGGGACATCGAGTTGGAGCTGACGCCGGAAGCGCGGACGTTCCTGGCGGACCAGGGCTACGACCCCCAGTACGGGGCGCGGCCTCTCAAGCGGGCGCTGGTGCGCCATGTCCAGGATCCGCTGGCCCGCCGGTTGCTGGCAGGGGAGGTTCACCCGGGCGACACGATCGTCCTCGACCGGGCGCCGGGCGCCGACGAGCTGACGTTCACGCGCAGGCCGCAGCGCCGGACGGCTGCCGTGTCATGATGGAGGTGCAAGCCATCACATGAAAGACCTCTACAAGACGTTGGGCGTCGCCGAGACCGCCGACGACGCCACGATCAAGAAGGCGTATCGGAAGCTCGCCAAGGAATTCCACCCCGACGTCACCGGCAACGACAAGAAGAAGACCGAGCGCTTCAAGGAGATCAACGACGCGTACTCGGTGCTGGGCGACGCCCAGAAGCGGAAGGAATACGACCGCTTGAAGCACGCGCCCGTCCGACCGGACGGCATGCCGGAGGGGTTCGACCCGGACGCGTTCGCGCAGACCTTCGGCCGCGCGCGAACCTCCGCGGGCGACGTCGAGATCAACGGCGACTTCGACATGAACGACCTCTTCGCCAGCCTCTTCGGGGGCGGGGCGCGGGGGGCCGGGGGCGGATTCGGGGCGCGCGGCCGGACCCGGGCCCGGCCGAATCGGGGTCCTGACGCCGTCGGCCGGCTGGAGATCACCCTCGCCGAGGCGGCGCTGGGCACCAAGCGCACGGTGCGCAACGGGGCCGGCAACACAGTCGAGGTGAACATCCCACCCGGGGTCGAGACGGGCGGTCGGCTCAGGCTGCCCGGCCAGGGGGCGCCCGCCCCGTCCAAGGACGGCGCGCCGGGCGACCTGTACCTGGACATCGAGGTCCGGTCCGACCGCTTTTTGCGGCGAAACGGCTCCGATATCGAGCTGGACCTGCCGATCTCGTTCGCGGAGGCTGCGCTGGGCGCCAAGATCGAGGTTCCTACCGTCGAGGGGAAAGTCACCGTCACGGTCCCGCCGGGGACGTCCAGCGGCGCGCGGTTGCGCCTGCGCGGGCGAGGCGTCAAGACGCCGGACGGCGCGCGCGGCGATCAGCTGTGTCGCGTCGAGATCGTCGCTCCGAAGATCAAGCCGGACGACACGGAGACGCGAAAGCTGATCGAGGAACTGGCGCGCCGAACCGCGACGGGAGAGGTGCGCCGATTCTGACCCTGAGCGAGACGGCTTTCGATTTTCGGCCAGCGGCGCGCTCCGCCGCCGGCTGGGCACCGTATTTCTGTTCTACCTTTTCCAGCGTCGCGGCATCATAAACCAGAGGTAACCCGACAAATGAGCGCTGACACCAAGACCCTCCCGCTCCTTTCGCTCCGTAACTTGGTTCTCTTTCCTGGCGCGGTGATGCCCGTCGAGATCGGGCGCGCCAGCTCGCTGCGTTTGATCGAGGCGCTCGGCGGCAAGGGCGCGCGCGTCCTGGTGGGTACCCAGAAGGACGCCGACATCGAAGAGCCCGCCGGCGCGGACCTGTACACGATCTGTGTCGAGGGTGAAGTCGTCCGCATCGTGAAGGCCGCCGAGAACCGTGTGACCGCGGTCCTGCGCGGCGTCGAACGGCGGCGCGTCACCGGCTTCACGCAGGAAAAGCCCTACCTGCTGGCGGCCTACGAGCCGCTGGTCGAGATCCGCAAGGATCCGATCGAGATCGACGGGCTCGGCATGGCCGTCTACGACGTGGCCAAGCAGCTGATCGCCATCTCGCCGGACATCCCGGACGAGACGGCGCAGGTGCTGGATCAGCACAAGGATCCGGGCCGCCTGGGCGACATCGTGGCCGCGACCGTCGACCTGTCGCCGGAAGAGCGCGCCTCGCTGCTCGTCGAGGTCGACGTGGCCGAGCGGCTGCGCCGCTTGCTGGTCCTGCTCCAGCGCAAGGTGGAGCTGATCAAGGTGAAGCAGAAGATCGACTCGCAGGTGCGCGAGGAGTTCTCGAAGCACCAGCGCGAAGCGGTCCTGCGCCAGAAGCTGAAGGCGATCCAGGACGAGCTGGGCGAGGGCGACGACGCCAGCGACCTGGATGCGTTCGAGGAGAAGATCAAGGCCTCCGAGATGCCCGCCGAGGTCGAAAAGACTGCGCGCAAGCAGCTGGAACGGCTGAAGCAGATGGCGCAGTCGTCCGCCGAGTACACGGTGCAGCGCACCTACCTCGAATGGTTGGTCGAGCTGCCCTGGTCGAAGCGGACCGAGGATCGTCTGAACCTGGACGAGGCGCGCCAGATCCTGGACACGGATCACTACGACCTGGCCAAGGTGAAGAAGCGCATTCTCGAGTACCTGGCCGTGCGCAAGCTGGCGCCGGGGAAGAAGGGACCGATCCTCTGCCTCGCGGGGCCTCCCGGCGTCGGCAAGACGTCGCTGGGCAAGTCCATCGCGCG
>CAZJMY010000590.1:0-1644 GCA_964546845.1 uncultured Myxococcales bacterium
CGCTCGGCCGAGGCGAGCGGGGTTATGCTGGCGCGGCCCATGGCGCAGGAGCTGGACCTCGGGAAATACCCCGTCCTGGTGGTCGACGACGAGACGGACAACCTCGACGCCTTCCGTTTCAATTTCGGCCGCGCGTTCAAGTTGCTGCTGGCCAGCAGCGGCGAGGAGGCCCTGGCCCTGGCGCGGCAGCATGACGTGGCCGTCATCGTCACCGACCAGCGGATGCCCAAGATGACGGGCCTCGACCTCCTCAAGGCCGCGCGCGAGATCCGCCCCGACGCGGTCGGCATCATCGTGACCGCCTTCACCGACGTCGACGTGCTGATCGAGTCGATCAACCTCGGCCGCATCTACCGTTACGTCACCAAGCCCTGGGACTCGAAGGAGCTGCGCGGCGTCCTCACGCACGCGATCGAACGCTACGCGCTTCTGCGGGAGAACCGCCGCCTGCAAGAGCAGCTGGACGCCTACGTCGGCATGCTCTCGAAAGAGGCGCACAGCGCGTTCAGCTTCGGCGCCATCGTCGGCGATTCCCCGTCGCTGCGCGACGTGCTGGCCCGGGTCGAGCAAGTGGCGCAGACGGCGTCCACGGTCCTGCTGCGCGGCGAGACCGGCACAGGCAAAGAGATGGTCGCCCGCGCCATCCACATCAACAGCGCGCGGGAATCACGCCCCTTCGTGCGCGTGAACTGCGCCGCGCTGGCGCCCGGCGTGCTGGAGTCCGAGCTGTTCGGCCACGAAAAGGGGGCCTTCACCGGAGCCGTCGCGCGCCGGCTGGGGCGCTTCGAGATGGCGGACGGCGGAACGCTGTTCCTGGACGAGGTCGGCGACCTGCCGCTGGACGTGCAGGTCAAGCTGCTGCGCGTCCTGCAGGAGCGTGAGCTGGAGCGTGTCGGCGGCGCCGAGACCATCAAGGTGGACGTGCGCATCGTCTCGGCCACGCACCGCGACCTGGAAAAGCAGATCGCGGACGGCACGTTCCGCGAGGACCTCTACTACCGGCTCAACGTCTTTCCGATCTTCCTGCCGCCGCTGCGGGACCGGACCACCGACATCCCACTTCTGGCGGAGCACTTTCTCCAGAAGTACGCCGCCGGCGCCGGGAAGGCCGTGCGCGGCCTGGACGCGAGCGCGGTCGCCGCGCTGTGCGCCTACCCCTGGCCCGGCAACGTGCGCGAGCTGGAGAACGTCATCGAGCGGGCCCTGATCCTGGCGCGCGGCCCCGAGATCACCGCCGCCGACCTGGAGTTCACCCGCCGTCCGGCACCGCTCGCCGCGGCGCCGGCAGGGGCGCGACCCACCGACGGCGCGCGCCCGCTGGGCGAACGCCTGCACGAGCAGGAGCGGGCCGCCATCACCGCCGCCATCGACGCCGCCCAGGGGAACATCGCCCACGCAGCGCGGGCGCTGGGGATCAACCGGTCGACGCTCTACTATCGACTTCGCAAACACGGCCTGGAACATCTGTTGCCGATGAAGGACGTCGCCGATCCGGGCGGCACGCCGTCGGGATCCTGACACAATAGGCGCATGAAACTGCTCTTCGTCATGGACCCGCTGGCGCGCCTGCAAATCGCCGGCGACACGACGTTCGCGATCATGCTCGCGGCGCAGGCGCGCGGGCACGAGATCTGGTTCTGCGAG
>CAZJMY010000591.1:0-9944 GCA_964546845.1 uncultured Myxococcales bacterium
TGGTAGCGAAAGCATAACCCCGAAGCCCCCCATGCGTTGCCCCTTCTGCGGAGCCATCGAAGACAAGGTCGTGGACACCCGTCCGTCCGACGGCGACCAGGTGATCCGCCGCCGCCGCGAGTGCATCGGCTGCGGCCGGCGCTTCACCACCTACGAGCGCGTCGACGAGATCCTGCCGCTGGTGGTCAAGAAGGACGGCCGCCGCGAACCGTTCGACCGGGCCAAGGTGCTGGGCGGCCTGAAGAAAGCCTGCTCCAAGCGGCCGGTCCCGGTCGAGGTGATGGAGCAGGCCGCCGACAAGATCGAACGGTCGCTGGAGGCGGGGGACAAGGAGATCCCGTCCTCTCGCATCGGCGACGCGGTCATGGATGCCCTGCGCGAGATCGACGAGGTCGCCTACGTCCGCTTCGCGTCGGTCTACCGGTCGTTCCGCGACGTCAACGAGCTGATGGACACGCTGAAGACCCTGGTGGACCACCGGGGCCGGAAGTGAGGCGGGGGGAGTTCTCGGCGGCCGACGAGCGCTTCATGCGCCGGGCGCTGGAGCTCGCCGAGCGTGGCCGCGGCACGACCCGCCCCAACCCCACCGTCGGCGCCGTCATCGTCCGCAACGGCCGCGTCGTGGGCCAGGGCTTCCACGAACGGGCCGGTGGCCCGCACGCGGAGGTCGCCGCCCTGGCCAGCCTGCGCGGCGACGCGCGCGGCACCACGATGTACGTCACGCTCGAGCCCTGCTGCCATACCGGGCGCACCGGCCCCTGCACGGAGGCCATCCTGAAGGCGGGGCCCGCCCGGGTCGTGGTCGGCTGCGGCGACCCCAACCCGATCGTCGACGGCCGCGGGATCGCCCGGCTGCGCCAGGCCGGCATCCGCGTGGACACCGGTTGCCTCGAGCCGGAGGCGCGCGCGGCCATCCGGGCCTACGCGATCTGGATCGCCCAGAAGCGCCCGCTGGTGACGCTGAAGGTGGCGGCCACGCTGGACGGCTACATCGCCGACGCGCACCCGCGGGGGCGGCGCGCGCCCGCTTTCCTGACCGGGCCCGAGGCGCGGCGGGTCGTGCACGAGCTTCGCGCGGCCCACGACGCGATCCTGGTCGGCGCCGGCACCGCGCGGGCGGACGATCCCCGGCTGACCGTCCGTCTGCCCGGTCGCGACGCGGCCGCCGGCCCCATGCGCGTGCTGCTGGCCGGCCGCGGGCGGCTCCCCACGAAGCTGAAGATGCTGCGCGGCCGTCCCGCCTCTCTGGTGCTGCGACCGGGGCGTGACCTGCGTGGGGCGCTGGCCACCCTGGCCCGCGATCACGCCGTGCAGTCGGTGCTGGTCGAAGGCGGGGCGACGGTTCACGGCGCGTTCATCGCGGCCGGGCTGGTCGACCGGGTGGCGCTGTTCCTGGCGCCCCGGCTCATCGGCGGGGGCGTCCCCATCTCGCGCGGCGCCGACTTGCCGCTGGCCAAGGCCCTGCGGCTGGGCCCGCTGTCGACGCGCACCGTCGGGGACGACCTGCTGATCACCGCGGACGTTCTGATCTAGATGCTATGCTGCGCCGCCTGTAAGACATGTTCACCGGAATCGTCGAAGCCACGGGCACGATCGAGTCGATCGCGCGAGCCGCTCCCGAGGCGACCACCGCGCGTCTGACCGTCTCGACCGCGCTCGACCTGTCGAACGCCGCCCTGGGCGCCAGCATCGCGGTCGACGGCGTTTGTCTCACGATCGTGGACCGGGACGCGGCGCGCGGCATGTTCGCCGCCGACCTGGGACCCGAGACGCTCATGCTGACGACGCTGGGCCGCCTGGAGGCGGGCGCGCGCGTGCACCTCGAGCGCGCGCTGCGGCTGGGCGACGAGCTGGGCGGCCACCTCGTCAGCGGGCACGTCGACGACGTCGGGGTCGTGGTCGCCCGTCGCGAGAGGGGCGGCGCGCTGGACCTGGAGATCTCGGCGCCCGCCTCGGTGGCGCCCGCGCTGGCCGTCAAGGGGTCGGTGGCGGTCGACGGCGTCAGCCTGACGATCAACGCGCTGGCCGACGTCGCCGGCGGCGCGATCTTCGGCGTCACCCTGATTCCGCACACGCTGGCCGTGACCAAGCTCGGCGAGAAGGCGGAGGGGTCGCCCGTGAACCTGGAAGGGGACCTCATCGCCCGTCACGTGCAGCGCCTGATGTCCCCCTACCTGGCGGTCGACCGCGACGGGTTCGAGGGGCGCACGCCGGCCCGGCCGCTGGACATCGAATCACTGCGGAGGACCGGCATTGTCCGCTGACGGCGGGGGCGCTTCGCGCGAGGATCGCGACGCGGCGGTCGCCCGCGCCATCGAGGCCATTCGCGCCGGGCGCATGGTGATCCTGGTCGACGACGAGGATCGCGAGAATGAAGGCGACCTCACCATGGCGGCCGACCTGGTCACGCCCGAGGCGATCAACTTCATGGCGCGCGAGGGGCGGGGCCTCATCTGCCTGTCGATGACGGAGGAGCGGGTCGCGCAGCTGGGCCTGCCGATGATGACGAACGACAACCAGGCGCGGCACCACACGGCCTTCACGGTCAGCATCGACGCGCGCCGCGGGACGACCACCGGGATCTCGGCGCGCGAGCGGGCCGAGACGATCCGGGTGGCGGTCGCGCGCGACGCCAAGCCCGACGATCTGGTCATCCCCGGCCACGTGTTTCCGCTGCGGGCGCGCCGCGGGGGCGTGCTGGTTCGCTCGGGCCAGACCGAGGGATCGGTGGATCTGGCGCGGCTGGCCGGCCGCGAGCCGGCGGGGATCATCTGCGAGATCATGCGTGACGACGGCGAGATGGCGCGCATGCCCGAGTTGCTCGAGTTCTCGCGCAAGCACGACCTGCCGCTGGTGAACATCGCCGATCTCATCCAGTACCGGCTCGCGCGCGAGATGCTCGTTCGGCCGGTCGCCGAGACCAAGTTGCGGCCGGGGGTCGGCGGCCTTTCCAGCGAGTTCCGGGCCGTCGTCTACGCCACCGACGTGGAAGAGACGGAGTACCTGGCGCTGATCCTGGGCGACGTCGCGCCGGACCGCCCGGCGCTGGTTCGCGTGCAGAGCGCGCGCTCCATTCGCGACGCGTTCGGCGCCGCCCCGCAAGAGGACGACCACCCCGCGGTGGTGTCGCTGCGCCTGATCGAGGAGGCCGGGGCCGGCATCCTGCTGTACGTCTTCCCGCGCGCCCGCCTGAGCCTGGCGTCGGAGCTGCGCGCGTTCGGCGCGGCGGCGACCGGCGAGTCGGCACGCGCTCCCGTCCTGACCGACATCGGCCTGGGCGCGCAAGTGCTGGCGCATCTGGGCGTTCGGTCGGTGCGGTTGCTGACCAATCACCCGCGCCGGATCGCCGGCCTCGGCGGGTACGGCATCGAGGTCGTCGAGTGCCTGCCGATCCGACCGGCCGGGCGGGTGGTTTCTCTGCGCGAGGCCGGCGACGCCGGCGGCGGGAAGCGATCGGCATGAGCGAGACGAGCAGCAAGGCCTCTTCGTACGGGGCCGGCGCCGCCCACAGTCACGAGGGCGCGCTGCAGGCCAAGGGGCGGCGGTTCGCCATCTGCGCCGCCCGGTTCAACGACCACGTCGTGTCGCGGCTGATGTCGGGCGCGCGGCTCGCGCTGCGCGAGGCGGGCGCCGCCGACACCGACGTCGAGATCTTCCGATGTCCGGGCGCGATGGAGCTGGCCGGGCTGGCGCGGCGGCTGGTCGACAGCGGCCGCTTCGCGGGCGTGGTCTGCCTGGGCGCCGTCATTCGCGGCGGCACCCCGCACTTCGATCTGGTGGCCGGTGAAGCGGCGCGCGCGATCGGCGCGCTGGCCGCCGAAGGGCGCGTCCCGGTTTCGTTCGGTGTGCTCGCCTGCGACACGCTCGAGCAGGCGCTGGCCCGCGCCGGCGAGAAAAAAGAAGAAAACCGCGGCTACGACGCCGCCCTGGTCGTCGTCGAAATGGCCGACCTGTATGCGCAGTTGAGGTAACGATGGTTGGTCCCCGCCGTAGATCGCGCGAGATCGCGCTGCAGGTTTTGCACCAGATCGATCTGGGGGGCGCTCCCGTGCTGGACGCCAAGCAGATGATCGCCCGCTACTTCGCTCACCTCGCGTCCGAGACCGCGCCGGTGACCGACGACGAGGAACCCGCCGCGGGCGCGCCGCGGGTCGACCACGAGCTGGTCGAGGAGCTGGTGGGCGGCGTCACCGAGCACCGCGCCGAGATCGACGCGTTGCTGGCAGGCCTGTCGCGCAACTGGCGGCTCGAGCGCATGGGCGTCGTCGAACGCAACATCATCCGCATCGCCCTGTACGAGCTGCGCTACGCGCCGAACGTCCCGGTGCCGGTCGTGTTGAACGAGGCCATCGAGCTGGCCAAGCGCTACGGAACCGCGGACGGCGTCGCGTTCGTGAACGGCCTTCTGGACCGCGCCGCCGGCGAGCTTCACCGCGGCTAGACGCAACCGCGCGCGCGGGGCGCCGAAAAGGGCCCATGAACCACGAGGTCGTTCTCGCTCGCCGCCGCGAGGTCCGCGCTCATCCCACCGAGGCCGAGGCCTTGCTCTGGTCGCACCTCCGCGGTCGCCGCCTGGGCGGTCACAAGTTTCGCCGGCAGCACCCCTGCGGCCCGTTCAGCCTGGACTTCTTCTGCCCGGCGCGCCGGCTGGCCATCGAGCTCGATCGCGGCCCGGACTTTCATCCGGACGCGCGCCGCCGCGATCGCCGGCGGGCGGACTTGCTGGCGTCCCGGGGCATCAGCGTGCTCCGCTTCGCTGCTCACCAGGTCCTGTCCCAGACGGACGCGGTGCTCGCCACCATCGCCTTCGCGCTGGCCAGCGAGGCCCCGTCGGTCTGACGGGGCCGGCCAGCGTCCGGCAAAGGCCGGCCCCGCCGGCCAGCAAAAACTTGCGCCGCGGCGCGCCTCGAACGAGCATGGACGCGTGGCGCCCAGCTTGGACGTGGGGATCCAGCAGTTCTTGGACCACCTGCGGGTCGAGCGGGAGCTGACCCCGGCGACGGTCGAAGCCTACGGGCGCGACCTGGCCGGCTTCGCGCACTTCGCGTCCGGGCGGACCATCTCGCGGGCCGACACCGTCGGTCCCGTCGACATCCTCGACTTCCTCGTTCACCTCAACGAGAGGAAGCTGTCGGCTCGTTCGCAGGCCCGCCGGCTGGTGGCGCTCCGGCAGCTCTTCCGGTTCCTGAAGAGCGAGCGCCTGGTCACCGTCGACCCGACGGAGGACATCGATCTGCCGCGCTTCGGCCGCAAGCTGCCGGACTACCTGACCGTCGACGAGGTCGACCGGTTGCTGGTGGCGCCGGACCGCCGCACGGCGCGCGGCCTGCGCGACGCGGCGATGATCGAGGTGCTGTACGCCAGCGGGCTGCGCGTCTCGGAGCTGGTGAAGCTGCGCATGCGCGACCTGAACTTCGACGCTGGCTACCTGATGGCGACGGGCAAAGGGCGCAAGGAGCGGTTGGTCCCCGTGGGCGAGGCCGCCCTGGGCGCCGTGCGGGCCTACGTCGAGGGCGCCCGGTCCACGTTCGCGGGCACGCGCGGGATCGACACGCTCTTTCTCACCCACCACGGGCGCGCGATGACCCGCCAGGGCTTCTGGAAGCTGCTGGGCCGGTACGCCCGCGCGGCCGGCATCCGCAAGCCCATCTCACCGCACAAGCTCCGGCACTCGTTCGCCACCCACCTGGTCGAGCGGGGCGCCGATCTCCGGGCCGTGCAAGCGATGCTGGGACATGCCGACATCGGCACGACCGAGATCTACACGCACGTCTCCCGGCGCCACCTGCGCACGGTCTACGATCGCTTCCATCCGCGCGCCTGAGCCGAGGACGCCGGTCGTCCCTGGTCAGGGGTACGCGGGCGTCGCGGGGCTGGGGGCCGGGCACCCCGCGGTCAGCACGTCATCGGTGACGCCGTACGGGTACGGCGCGGTTCCCCCCTGCGCGGCTTGAGCGTCCCAGACGGCCGTGCCGGGCGCCGTCGAGTAGTAGTGGCTATTCCCGTCGGACGGCAGGTCCGTCACGTACGTGTAGGCGCTGTTCCACCGCTGGCGGGCGGCCGTCAGCAGCCCCTGCACGTCCCCCGGGTCGGACGAGGCATGGTGAATGATGCTGATGAAGTGTCCCGGGTTGTACCGATAGCGCGCCCAGGCCGGAAGCTCGCCGTTCGTCCCCATGAACGGGGTGGCTGCGTCTTCCTGGACGACCACGTAGTTCCAGCCGTCGGTGGCGCCGCCCGTTCCGCGAAGCGTGCAATCCAGGTAGGGCCGCATGTAGTCGCCGGCCGTCGTCCCCCAGTTGAAGATCGAGCGGCCGCCCGCGGGCTGGTTGAGCTCACCGACCGCAGGCCCGGACCACGCCGCGTACTGGGCGGCCTGCGCGGCGATGTACTCCGCCTGGGCGACGCCGCCGGACGTGGCCCTGTACGCGGAGTCGAAGAAGAACCCGTTCACCAGGGTCAAAGGGTTGTCCGCGTCCGTGTAGTTCTGGGCCCAGGCCCGCATGTCCGCCACGAGATCCGCGCTGCTGCGGTAACCGGTCTTACCGTTCGTGGTGACTCGTCCCGCCCACACATACCCGAACACCTTGATGCCGCGCGCCCGCAGGTACGCGATCTTGTCGTGAACGTACTCGCTGCGCCGCGGGCCGGGGCCACCACCGATGACACACCCTCCGGTCTGCGGATTGAGGTTGCCGCTGGCGTCGCAGCCCGCGTTCACGATGGCGATCTCGGGCAGTTCCGACTGATGGCCGCCCGCGATCTGCGCGAACGACGCGTCGCCGTCCGAGTCCGCCGAAAAGTAGGCCGGGACGATCAGGCCGCCCGCGGTGGCGTTCATCACGGCGGATTGACTGGCCAGCCGCTGCGTCTCGATCTCCGGCTCCGCGCAGCCCAGGGCGACCATCGCCGCCACCCCCGCTACGATGACCGACGCTGCCCCCCGCATCGACGTTTTGTTTTAATCACTGTCACCGTCCGGAACCAGGATGGCGACGAATCTATGAATCTTCCGTCACCGCTAGGGAATCGGCGATCCTCGATCCTGCGAAAGCCGGCTGCCGCGATCGCTGCACCGGGCGAGCGCGGTTCGCACATCGCAAAATTACAGGCGCGACCCGAGTGCGCGCCGTGGGCGAAATGCTGGATAAGACGGGCCGGAGTTGGTGGGCGGGTGGGGGCGCGCCGGGCCGTGGGGGGAGGGATTGGGGGGAACGCCGGGCGGCCCGGCGCGGGAGGTTGGCGCTCTTCACGCGGGCACGTTCGATGACCGCGCTCCGTTGACAAGGGTGGGGGCCGCTGCCCAGACTGCGCCCGATGTCCGGGGTGGTCCTCTCGGCGGACGCCGTCAAGGCGGCGGCCCGGGCGTCGCGCTTCACGCTGGTCGGCCTGGCGCCCGCCGCGGCGCTGGACCCGGCGCCGCTGCGCGCGTGGCTGGACGCCGGCTACGCGGCGGACATGGACTGGATGGCGCGCCGCCTGCCAGAGCGGCTGGATCCGCGCGTCGTGCTGGACGGCGCGCAGACGGTGATCGCCCTGGCGGTCGCCTATCACCGCCCCGCCGGCGAGCGGGCCCCGATCGCGCGCTACGCGCGGGGGCGCGACTACCACTATGCCCATCGCGACGGCATGAAAGCCCTGCGCAAACGCCTGCTGGCGCTGGACCCCACGCTGGAGACCTACGCTGCCGTCGATACGGGTGTGGCGATGGAGAAGGTTTGGGCCGAACGCGCCGGGCTGGGCTGGATCGGCAAGAACGGCTGCCTCATCAACCCCAAGCTGGGGTCCTGGCTGACGCTGTCGGTGATGTTCGTCGACCGGGCCGTCGACGCGTACGACCGGCCGCACGACCGGCGCTGCGGTGACTGCACCCTCTGCCTCGGCGCCTGCCCGACGCAGGCCTTCCCGTCGCCCGGCGTCGTCGACGCGGCCCGCTGCATCGCCTATCAGTCGATCGAGAACCGCGGCGCCGTGCCGGAAGCCCTGCGCCCGGCCTTCGGCGGCCGGCTGTTCGGGTGCGACGTCTGCCAGGAGGTCTGCCCCTGGAACCACCGCCCGCAGCCCGAGGGCGATCGGCGCTTCTCGCCCCGCCCGCTGGCGGGCCTGTCGGCCGCCCAGATCGCGTCGCTGTCGCGCGAGGGATTCGACGAGATGACGGCCGGCATGGCGGTGGCGCGCGCTCAGTACGACGGCCTGCGGAGAAACGCCGTCTACGCGCTGGGCAGCGCGGGCGAGCGCTCTGCCCGGGAGCTGCTGGATCGACTGAGCCGCGAGGACGCCTCCGAGGCCGTGCGCGACGCCGCCCGCTGGGCCCTCGACCGTCTGGACCGGGACGCCGGCCAAGGCACGTAGACCTCACGTACACCTCGCCCGGCCGGGTCGGCCGGACGGGGCGGCCGGCGGGTTCCGGGGCGGCCGACTTGTGGGTCCTGGTAAGTGCGCTACGATCGTTGGCCGGGACGATGCCGAAGCGGCGGGATGATAAGGAAGGCGACCTCGGGACGCTGACGAAGCCGCCGGAGCTCGAGCGGGATACCGCGACCAAGAAGAAGGTCGAGCGGCCACCGCTCTACGAGGTTCTGCTGCACAACGACGACTACACGACGCAGGAATTCGTGGTGTACGTGCTCATGAAGTACTTCCAGCACGACTCCGCGGCCGCTCGGAAGATCATGCTGCACGTCCACACGAGGGGCATCGGCGTGGCGGGGGTGTACCCGTTCGAGATCGCGGAAACCAAGGTTCATCAGGTTCTGCAGTTCGCCCGTGAAAACGAAATGCCTCTTCAGGCATCTCTAAGAAAGAGCCCAGACGCATGAGTATGTTGAGCCCAGAGTTGGAAACGGCCATTCGCCGCGCGCTGGACGACGCGACGGACCGCGGCCATGAGTTTTCGGGGTTGGAGCACCTGCTGCTCGCCCTGCTGGCCGACGACAAGACGGCCGAGGTCATCAAGCACTGCGGCGGGTCGCTCGGTCGACTCGACAAGAAGCTGGAAGAGTTCCTGGACACGCAGATCCAGCCGCTGCCCGAGGACGAGCGCGAGCGGGCCCAGCCCACGCTGGCGTTCGCGCGCGTGGTCCAGCGCGCCGTGAACCACGTGCTGGGCGCCGGGAAGCAGCAGGCGACCGGCCCCAACGTGCTGGTGGCTCTGTTCTCCGAGCCCGAGTCGCACGCGGTCGCCTTCTTGAAGGAAGAGGGGATCTCGCGCCTGGACGTGGTCAGCTACATCTCTCACGGCATCAGCAAGCTGCTGCCGGCCAAGACGGGGGTGCCCGGGCAGGGCGGTCCCAGCCCCGACGAAGAAAGCGACGAGGCGCCCGCGGATCCGCTGGCCCAGTTCGCTGTCAACTTGAACGAGCGCGCGCGCGCCGGCGACATCGACCCGCTCATCGGCCGGCAGTCGCAGGTCGAGCGGGCGCTGCACGTGTTGGCCCGCCGCCGCAAGAACAACCCGCTCTTCGTGGGTGACGCGGGCGTCGGCAAGACCGCCATCGTCGAGGGCCTGGCCCGCCGCATCGAGCTCGGCGAGGCGCCGCCGGCGCTGGCCGGGGCGACCATCTACGCCCTGGACATGGGCGCGATGGTGGCCGGCACCCGTTACCGCGGCGACTTCGAGGAGCGGTTCAAGGCCGTCATCAAGGCGCTGGCCGAGAAGGAAAACGCCATCGTCTTCATCGACGAGCTGCACACGATCGTCGGCGCCGGCGCCGCGTCGGGCGGCGCCATGGACGCGTCCAACCTGATCAAGCCGGCCCTCGCCAACGGCAAGCTGCGCTGCATCGGGACGACGACGCACAAGGAATATCGCAGCTACATCGAGAAGGACCGGGCCCTGGCCCGCCGGTTCCAGGCCATCGAGGTCGACGAGCCTTCGATCGAGGACACCATCAAGGTGCTGAACGGCCTGCGCGAGCGCTACGAGGAGTTCCACGGCGTCTCGT
>CAZJMY010000592.1:0-8176 GCA_964546845.1 uncultured Myxococcales bacterium
GCATCGGCTGCTGGTCGGCACCCGGCGCGGGCTGCACGGCCGGCGGGGCCGGCGGAAGCGGCGGCGGCGCGTACGGTGGCGGCGGCGCGGCGGGCGGCGGGAGGAACGACGGCGGCGGCGGCGAACGCACAGGCGACCCGAGAAGTCGCGCCCTCAGCGCCTCCTTGGCGTGGTCGCAGCGGGTCGCTTGCACGATCCCGTAGACCGCGGAGGCGGTCATGAGACCGGCCACCGCGATGTCCCCGCCGGCCGCGGCGTTCCGGTTCGCGCCGCCGTTCTTGTCGGCATACTCCTGCTTGGACTGCGAAAGCGCCGAGCCCGCCGCGATGGCGCCGCTCAGCGCGAAGAAGCCGTCGGCGACGGACAGGCCGTAGGTCGACGTGCAGTCGAAGTAAGCCAGGCGAGCGTGGTCCGAGGGCACGCTCTCGACGAAGATGAACGAGCACCCGGCGTTGCCGGCCCCCAGCGCCAGCACACACCCCAGCGCGACGTGTCGTGCGATCGAGGTCTTCATGTCGGCGAGCTCGGATGTTACGCCACGACCAAAGGATCACAAAAGCAGCCCGACCCGCGAGAGACGAGCCGCGCGTCGCGCACTGACCACGTTTGCGCGAAACGCGGGCCCTGACGGCGCTTGCGCGAATGCGTTTGGCGCTTGTTCGGTCCCAGCGCCGCTGAGATCGTCGATTCATGCGCGCTGCTGCTCGGCGACCGTTTCGCCTCCTGACCCTGGCCACGTTCCTCGGCGCTGCGCTGGGCGCCGGCTGCGGCGCCGACACGCCGGCCGACGGCACCGGCGCCGGCGGCTCGCCGAACGGAACGGGCGGCGCTCGGTCGGGCACGGGCGGCGCGGTCGCGACGGGTGGGCAAACGAGCTCGGGCGGCGTGCCCGGCGGGCCCTCCGGTGGACAAGCCGGTGGACAAGCCGGCGGCCAGTCGGGTGGCCGGTCCGGCACAGGCGGCGCGATCACATCGGGCAGCGGCGGCAACGCCGGGGCGGCCGGCGGCGGGGGTGGCTCACGCGCCTCCGGCGGAGCGACGGGCGCGGGCGGCGCGAGACCGGACGGTGGAACCGTCACGGGCGGGGGCGGCGCGAGGACCGACGGCGGCCCTCCCCCGTCGGCCAAGATCACCGTCTGGCTGGCGGGCGACTCGACGATGCAACCCTGCACGACCAGCTGTCCATGCGGCTGGGGCAGCCAGTTCCAGCCGCTCTTCAACAGCGACGTCACCGTCAAGAACCTCGGCTCCGGCGGCCGCAGCATCCAGACCTGGCTTTACGAGTCGAACGTCACCAGCACGCTGTCCAACGGTGAATGTGTCGTGAACCCGAAGACGTTCTCCCCGCACTGGCAAAGCGTGCTCGACGGGATCAAGGCCGGCGACTACCTGTTCGTCGAGTTCGGCATCAACGACACGGACTCGACCTGCCCCCGGCACGTCGGCACGTCGCTGTTCCAGAGCGACCTGCAAATGATGGCCGACGCGGCGACGCAACGGGGGGCCCACCCGATCCTGCTCACGTCGACCGACGCCATCATCTGCAGCGGCGGCACCGCCACGCTGGACCGCGCGTTCGGCCCGCAGACGCGCGCCGCGGCCACCGCCAGCGGGGCCGCCTTCATCGATCTGACCCAGCTCACCGCCGACCTCTACACGCAGCTCGAGTTCTGTCCCAACGACGGCAACTACACCTCGACGACGTCGGCGCTGGGCAAGTTCTTCTGCGCCGACCACACCCACTTCGAGGCGGCGGGCGCCGCTCAGATCGCCTCCGTCGTCGCCAAGGCGCTGCGCGACCAGAACATCCCGCTCGCCGCCTATCTCAGGTAGCGGCCCCGACCGCCTCCGCGATCAAGGTCCGCAGGTACCGCGCGCCCGGATCGCCGTCCGTGCGCTCGTGCCAGGTCATCGAAATCCCCATCGACGGCAGCGCGAACGTCGCGGGGACGATCTTGACCGGCAGCAACCGCACCAGGACCCGGGCGGCGCGGCTGGGCAGCCCCGCGACCAGGTCCGTGCGAGCCGCGACCATCGCGGCCGTCGTGAAGTACGGCACGCGCGTCGCGACCCGGCGCACCAGCCCCAGCCCGCGCCAGTGCTGCTCGGCGCCGCGATGGCCGACGCCCGGCGTGCCCCGCGCGACCTCGACGTCGTTGTGACCCAACCGATTGAACAGGCGCGGCGTCATCTTGCCGCCCACGTCGGGGTGGTCGCGTCGCACCACCAGGCAGGCCGTCTCGTCGAAGAGGTAGGCGCCGCGATCTCCGTCGGCCAGCAACTGCGTCGGCACGAACGCGACGTCGATCTCGCCCGTCGCCAGCCCGTCGCTGGCCGCCAGGACGTCGGCGCTGACCATCCGCAGCACGGCGCGTGGCAGGCGGCGCGCGAAGGCCGCCGCGATGCGCGGAGCTTCGCTGGTCTGGTGGTTGTCGGCGGCGGCGATCGTGAAGGTTCGCGTGCTCTCGGCCGGCACGAAGGAGCGCCCGCGGTCCACGGCCACCTCCAGCCGCGCCAGCGCCTCGGCGATCGCGGGGGCCAGCGCCACGGCCCGCGGCGTCGCGACCAGCCCGCGCCCGCGCCGCACGACCAGTGGGTCCCCCAGCGCGATGCGCAGGCGGCCGAGCGCGTTGCTGATCGCCGACTGGGTCACGTTGAGCCGCCGCGCGGCCCCGGTGGCGCTGCGCTCCTCGAGGACGGCGTGCAGCACGAGGAACAGGTTCAGGTCCATCGCGGATAAATTCATGCGCGTGATTCATACCATCACGATTCATGAGTGGTGTGAATGTGTGGCCGGCAGCATCTTGACCTGCATGCACAGACGACAGCGCGCGCTGGTCATCGGCGGCGGCATCGCGGGCCCCGCCCTGGCCCTCTTTCTGGCCCGCCACGGCATCGAGCCGCTGGTGTTCGAGGCGTACCCGCGCAGCGACACGGCGGGTGGCGGCCTGCAGATCGCGCCCAACGGCCTCCGGGTCTTCCAGGCGCTGGGCCTGGCCGATGCCCTCGTCGCCGCCGGCCACCCCTGCCGCGACATGGCGTTTCGCAACCACCGCGGTCGCGACATCGGCACCATCCGGACCGCCCACGCCGGCCCCGGCGTCAATGTCATGCGCGGCGCCGTGCACCGGATCCTGCGTGACGAGCTCGACCGGCGCCGCATCCCGCTGGCCTTCAGCAAACGCCTCGAGGACGTCCGCGTCGAGGGGGAGGCCGTGGTCGCGACCTTCGCCGACGGGACCTCCGCGACCGGCAACTTCATCGTGGGCGCCGACGGCATCCGCTCGCGGGTGCGCGCCTGGATGCTCCCGCAGGCTGCGCCACGCGACACGGAGATGGTCTCGCTGGGGGCGTTCTGCCGCCCGGGCGCATTCACGCCTGCCGACCCGCGCGACGCCGCGCGCCTGACGTTCGTCGTGGGTCCCCGCCACCAGTTCGGCTATTGCCTGATGGGAGCCGACCACTGGGGCTGGTGGTGTCATGCCCACGGCGCGACCCCCGAGGCGCGCCGCGCGCTGCTCACGATGCCGGCCGAGGAGCTACGCGCGCAGATGCTGGCCCGTTACGCCGGCTGGGCCGATCCGGTGGAGCCGCTCATCCAGGCGACGGAGGCGTGGGTGCGCACCCCCATCTTCGACGTGCCGTGTCTCCCGGTTTGGCAGCGCGGCCGCGCCGTCCTCGTCGGCGACGCCGCGCACGCGATGAGCCCGGCGGGCGGCCAGGGCGCGTCCATGGCGCTGGAGGACGCGCAGCTGCTGGCGACCCTGGTCGCCGACCGGTCGCGCCCGCTCTCCCGGTCACTGGCGCGCTTCGAGTCACTTCGTCGCCGTCCCGCCGAGGCCGTCGTCGCCCAGGCCTACGCGAACGATCGGCGCAGCCTCCAGGAGCTGGGCCCCGCCGGCCAGTGGATGCGCGACCACCTGCTGATGCCGGTCTTCGCGCGGGCCATCGGCCGGGCCCTCACGCGCATCTACACCCGTCCGCTGCCCGCGTGAGGGCTCAGACCGGCAGTCGGATGCGCCGGCGCAGCCGGAGTCGCGGCGCGACGCTGTACGGCCACGGCTCGGGGATCGCCAGGAACATCAGCGCCGACCCGAGCAGCCCCATGTTCTTGGTGAAGTTGATCGTGTCGGCCATGCGCAACGCCGGGTTCGTGTCGGCCCAGAAGGGGTGCATGAAGAACGTGACCGGCAGCAGGAACAGCACCAGCGCCAGCACCCCCAGCCGCGGGAACACGCCCAGCAACAAAGTGACGCCGGCGACTGCCAGCAGCGCTCCCGACACCAGGACCGCCGCCTCCGGCGCCGGCACCCCGTGCCCCGCCGCCGCCCGCGCCAGAACGTGCACGTTCGCGAAGTGGTGGTACGCGCTCATCAGGTAATACGCCCCCAGAATCAGCCGTCCGAACAGAAATGCCTGAGCCATGGAAGACCTCCCATCCCGGTCCCGATCAATGTAGGGCTTCGGCTGCCGGAGGGGGGCCAGCAGGTGGGCCGCGAACCTCAGCCGTGATGCGGGTCCAGATCACGTCCCAGCGCGAGGGCCGGCGGCGGCGGGCGTCACCGGGTCCGGCACTCCCACATCGCGGTGCTGTTCAGGAGCTTGCCGAACATGGGCAGAGGCGAGAACGTCAGACGGGCGACGTCGAGTCTTTCGCGAATGGACGCATCCAGCTCTCGGTAGTCGAAGCCTTTGTGACCTTTGAGCTCCACGTCGTCCCGAGAATGGCTGGACTCGAACGCGCGCGGTTTCCCCAGCGACGCGGCCAGGAGCTCTCGAACGGTGTATTTCTCGTAGCCGTACGAGCCGCGCAGACCCGCCAGGTATCTGCCCAGTTGCTTGCCCAGCAAGCTGGGTCCGATCTCGATCGGCGCCGAGATGATGACGCGCGCCCCGCTCCGGCAATACCGCACGATCGAATCGAGAACCTTCCTTTGGTCGGGGACGTGCTCCAGCGTCTCCGTGCAGATCGCCAGGTCGCAGGTGCCCGGTGGAATCGCCTGTTCCGCCGCCACCGGCTCGAGGAACTGAAAACCCGCCACGCCCGCGAAGACCTCCGCGGCGGCCGCGCGCATCTGGGGATCGGCGTCGATGCCATAACCGGCGCGGATGATCCCCTGATCGAAAGCTCGTCTCAGCAGCGCGCCGTCACCGCAGCCGAAATCCACGGCCACCGCAGCGCGGACATCCGCAACGAACGCCAGCGTTTTCAGGTAGCGGCGCGAGTGCGCCAAGCGCGTGAGAAAGTTTCCCTTCGTGAGGAGGCGCTCTGAGTACATGGATCGAGCCGGGCACCATACCAGTCACGATCCCCGGAATCCAACCGCTTGTGCCGCGACCTCGGCGAGCGCTCGGTGGTCGGCGCAGGCGGCCCCCTAGTCGAGGATCGGCGCGCCGTTGACGTCGTTCAACGCCTGCCCCTGGGGCGAGGGCTCGGCCTGGCCCGTCGAGCTGGGGACCACCCAGATCGTGCCGGGCGGATGGGGCCCGGGCGACGGGGGCGCCCCGCTGACCACGATCCACGCGGGGCTGACGGCCGACTGCCCCGCCGGGCGCAAGGTGACGATCATCGTCCCCCCAGCCGTCTCACGAATGACGGTGCAGGAGATGTCCTCCGACGGATGGCAGCGGTAGGCATCGTCGGCCGCGAGAGGATGCGGAGCGACTGACTGGGTGGTGGCGGCCTTCTTACGAACCGCGTGCTCGGGAGCGGGCTTCGGCGCGTCAGCGGCGCGAGTCTCGGCCGCGCGCGCCGAAACCCAGGTCATCAGGACGATGACGACGGCGGACATGGAGAGTGACGTTCGCTTGTCCATGGCTGTTCCTCGGCTCGAACCCGACGAGCCGACACGCGCCGAAACCTGGCGCAGACCCGTCGCGGCTGAAACGCGAAACCATCCCAGTTGTTCCTCCGAAAATTCGCCCGGCAAGACCTCGGGCGCCAGACCGGTCACGGCCGCTCCCCCCTGCGAGGGAGCGGCCATCAACTGATCAGTTTCCGGTCGCGACGTCGGCGACCGGCGTGCTGCCGCCCGCGATCGACGTGGCGTAGCGCAGGGCGATGCGGCCGTCACCGCCGGCGCCGCCGTTCGACGTGCCGCCGAGGCCGCCCACGCCGCCGGTGGCGCTCACCAGGGAGGTGCCGACCGACACCTGGTTGCCGGCGAGGTAGATCGAGCCGCCGGCGCCGCCGCCACCCGGACCGGAGTAGTCCCAGCAATGGTCCGTCCAACCGCCGAAGCAGCCGGCAGTGGTGTCACCCTGCCCCGCGGCACCGCGGGCCGTGATGGCGCCCGTGACGGTGAGGTTGCCGGCGGCGCGAATCACCACGATGCCGCCGCCGCCGCCGCCCAGGCCGCCGGCGGGGTTGTCGCTGAGCACGTCGTCATTGCCGCCCGAGCCGGCGCCCGAACCGAGCAGCAGCTTGGCCAGCGTGGCGCTGCCATAGACGCCGCCGCCAATCCCCATGCAACTGGACGCGCTGTTGCCGGCGCCGACGGCGTTGGAGCCGGCAGTCCCGTACCCTGCCCCGCCGCCACCGACACCGTACGACGTGCAGGGGCCATCGCCCAAGCCGGCGCCGCCCCCGCCCAGCCAGGCCGCCTGAAGTTGCGCCCCCGGGCCGCCGGTCGACTCGCCCTGGAACCCATTCTGCCTGACGGTGGTCGGGCGTGCGCCGCCCCGGTACCCGGCCCCATCCATCGAGACCGTTCCAGCGATCGTAACGTCGCCTGCGCTGCGCAGGAACAGGACGCCGCCCGTGGTGCCGTTCCAGGAGGCGCCGGTCAGGGTCGCGCCGGCCGCCACCGAGATGGACGCGTAGTTGGGGACGCGCACCAGGGCCACCCGCTGGCTGGACGTGGTCGTTCCCAGGCCTGCGTCGTCCGAGTCGCCGCTTCCGTAGAACTTGCTCTTGGCGGCGGCGAACGTGACCGTGCTGGCCGAGACGGAGGCCACGCGCAGCGTCTCGTAGTTGCCGACGTTCCCGTTCGCGTCGGCGGTGCCCTGAAGGTTGATGAGCAGGACCTCGTCATTGGCGGCCAGGCACCCGGCTGAGGGCGCGACGGACAGCGTGGCCGTCGTCGAGGTCAGCGCCGTGACGGAGTACGACACCGCGTCGCCGCCGTCCGCGCAGCTGCGTCCGGTCTCGACGTTGGTGGTGCTCAGGTTGATGCTGCCCGACGGGATGGTGAGCGTTCCGTCCGACCCCGTGCCGCCGGCCGGCGGCGTGGCGCAGGTGGAGCCCGTGTAGCCGCCCGCGCAGGCGCAGGTGAACGAGTTCACGCCGTCGGTGCAGGCGCCGCCGTTGAGGCAGGGGTTCGGCGCGCAGTCGTTGACGTTCACGCATCCCGTCGCGCCCGTCCCCGAGTAGCCCACCGGGCAGGCGCCGCAGCTGAAGCTCCCGGGACTGTTCGTGCAGGTGGTCAGTGGGTCGCAGCCGCCGTTGTTGGTCGCGCACTCGTCCACGTCCATGCAGCCGGTGGCGCCGCCGCCCATGTACCCCATCGGGCAGCCGCCGCACATGAAGCCACCGGGCATGTTGGTGCAGGTGGTGAGCGGGTCGCAGCCGCCGTGGTTGGTGGCGCACTCGTCGACGTCCGTGCAACCCGCCGCCCCCGTCCCGGTGTACCCCGAGGGGCACGGGCCGCAGGTGAAGCTCCCCGGCTTGTTGGTGCAGGTGGTCAGGGCATCGCAGCCCCCGTTGTTGTTCGCGCACTCGTCGACGTCCGTGCAGCCCGTCGCCCCGGTTCCGGTGTACCCGGTCGGGCAAGCGCCGCAGGTGAAGCTCCCCGGCTTGTTCGTACAGGTGGTCAGCGCATCGCAGCCCCCGTTGTTGCTCGCACACTCGTTGACGTCCGTGCACCCCGTCGAGCCCGAGCCGGTGTATCCGGTCGGGCAAGCGCCGCACACGATCCCGTTCGAGCCGACGGTGCAGGTCACCAGCGGGTCGCAGCCCCCGTTGTTCGTTCCGCACGACGGCGCCGCGCCGCCGGCGCCACCGTTGGCCCCGGCCATCCCACCGCCGCCCGCGCCCGCCATCGAGCCGGCCGCTCCCGCCATCGAACCGGCCGCTCCCGCCGCCGAACCGGCGGCCCCGGCTGGCCCCCCACCTCCGCTGCCCGCCGTCGCCCCCGCGGTACCCCCGGCCTGCCCGCCCAGACCGCCGGCGGCCCCG
>CAZJMY010000593.1:0-2160 GCA_964546845.1 uncultured Myxococcales bacterium
CGGCCGACGCCTCGGCGGGAGCCGAAGCGTCGTTGGGTTCGGCGGGGCCCTCCGCGAGGCCCCCTTGCTCGACGGCCGGCGGCGAAGCCGCCTCGCCGTTGGGCGCCGGCTTGGCCGGTTGCTGGGGCTTTTGTGGCCGGACCGCACGCCGGACCTGGGCTGCTTCACGAAGGACGATGCCGGAGAACTCGGTGACGGTTTTCATGATTTTTCTTCTGCGCGCAAACGCCGCACACGCCACCCGCGCGGCGGGCGCGACGCAAGTTACTTGGTCTGGGCGGCGACGAGCTTCTTGTAGTCGTCGTTCGCGTTCTTGGTCAGAGCGTAGTTGTCGAGGTCCTTGTGGCAACCGTCACAGGTGAACTTTTGCCCGTTGGCCTTGGCCTTCTTGACCATCTCCTTCATTTCCTTCTTGGCTTCTGCCCGACCGCCCTTCGCGCAGGCCTTTCCGGTCTCGGTGTCCGGCTTGGTCGCGATGGTGCACTTGCCGTCGTCACCGGCGCGGGCAGCTCCCACGAGCAGGGTGGCGGCGAGCAGACCAGCGGCGGAGATCTTGGCGGCGAAACGGATCATGGGGGGTCTCCTGGGTTGGAGAAGAGAGGTTGGCTGTTCAAGGCAGGGACAGCGGCGACCGAACTTATAGCGCGCACGACGGCAACCGAACAACACCCGCGTGAAGTCGACGCGCATGTGAGACCCACACGGTGGGTGTCGTGTAATACGCAAACTTTCGACGATTCATCAACCCGTTTATAGTGGTGCGCCATGGCAAAGAGTCTCGGGAGGAGAAGCACGCGGATCGGCGTGGCATCGTTGGCCGGTCTGGCCCTGTCGTTTGCAGCCGCCCACGCGTCGGCGCAAGAGGATCGGGAGGGCGTGAAGGTCGAACTGGACCTGACCGGCGGCTACCACCATTTCCCGAACAATCTCGAGCTGGGGGTCGCCGACGACCCCGCGCTGCCTAGCCCCAAGCCCTCCGGGGCTTTCGGCCTGCGCGTCGGCCTGGTCCTGCATCCGCTGGTCGTGATCGAGGCGGAAGGGCTGCTCATGCCGACCAAGGACAACCAGGTGGGCAAGAGCGCTTTGCTCAGCGCCGAGCGCCTCCAGCTGCGTTTCAACATCGCCCCGAACGCGGTACCTGGTCTGACGCCGTTCGTCCTGGTCGGCTTCGGGGGCACCAGCGTGCTTTCCAGCTCGGGTGGCGGCGGCTACGGCGCCATCAAGTCGGGCGACACCGACGCCAACTTCTACGGCGGGATCGGCGCGAAGTACGCCTTCACGAACCTGCTGCACGTCCGCCTCGACGGGCGCGTGGTGGCGGAGCCGAACACCAAGAACAACGGCTTTTCACCCGGCTGGGAGGTCCTGGCGAGCTTCGGCGTGACGCTGGGCGGGCACGCGCCGCCACCGCCGATGGCGCCCGTCGCCGCGCTGGTGAAGGACACCGACCGCGACGGCATCCCCGACGAGCAGGACAAGTGCCCGAACGAGGCCGGCCCCAAGGAGAACGGCGGCTGCCCGGACAAGGACAGCGACGGCGACGGCATCGTCGACCGCAAGGACAAGTGCCCCGACAAGGCCGGCCCCGCCGAGCGCGACGGCTGCCCCGAAGAGGACGCCGACAAGGACGGCATCGTCGACACGAAGGACAAGTGCCCGAATGACGCCGAGGACAAGGACGGCTTCGAGGACGAAGACGGCTGCCCCGATCTCGACAACGACAAGGACGGGGTCCCCGACGCCGAGGACAAGTGCCCGAACGAGCCCGAGACCAAGAACGGCTACCAGGACGAGGACGGCTGCCCCGACGAGGTGCCCGCCCCGGTCAAGAAGTTCACGGGCGTCATCAAGGGGATCAACTTCCGGCGGAACTCGGCGGACATCAAGGCGTCGTCGTTCCCGCTGCTGAAGGGCGCCGTGCAGGTGTTCAAGGAGTACCCCGCCCTGCGCGTCGAGATCTCCGGGCACACCTCGAACGAGGGGCGCCGCGAGTTCAACATGAAGCTGTCGCGCAAGCGGGCCGAGGCCGTGAAGGACTACCTGGTCTCCGCCGGCATCGACGAGAAGCGCATCGGGACGGTCGGCTACGGCCCGGACAAGCCCATCGCCGACAACAACACGCACGACGGCCAGGAGAAGAACCGCCGCATCGAGTTCCGG
>CAZJMY010000594.1:0-2037 GCA_964546845.1 uncultured Myxococcales bacterium
TCGATCGTACGCCGCCGGCGGAAAAGTGAATCGGTCGTTCGAAAACCATTCGCGTTCGAGGCGATGGAAGAGCTACAAGGGGCCCACCATGAGCGGAAATTCAGCACGACGGGCAGCGATCACGGCGGCGACGAACTACAAACACGGCGAGCCGCCGCTCGACTACAAGGGCAGCCCCGCGGCGACGCTGTTCGGGACCAACGTCTTCAGCCTCGCGACGATGAAGGCGCAGCTGCCCAAAGAGGTTTTTCGTTCGGTGAAGCGCACGGTCGAAGCCGGCACGCCGCTGGATCCGCGCGTTGCCGACGTGGTGGCCGCGGCGATGAAGGCCTGGGCGCTGTCGAAGGGCGCGACGCACTACGCGCACGTCTTCTATCCGCTGACCGGCCTCAGCGCGGCCAAGCAGGACAGCTTCCTTTCGCCCGACGGTGAAGGGGGCGCGATCACCGAGTTTGCCGGCAAGACGCTGGTGCAGGGCGAATCCGACGCGTCGAGCTTCCCCAACGGCGGCATCCGCGCGACCAGCGAGGCGCGCGGCTACACGGCCTGGGACGTCACCAGCCCGGCGTACCTGCTGGAGACCGCCAACGGGACGACCCTCTGCATCCCGACGGCGTTCGTGTCCTGGACGGGCGAGGCGCTGGACAAGAAGACGCCGCTGCTGCGGTCGGGGCAGGCGCTGAACACGCAGGTCGCGCGCGTCCTGAAGCTCTTCGGGCACGAGAAGCCGTCGATGGTGGTGTCGTACGCGGGCGCCGAGCAGGAGTACTTCCTGATCGACAAGCATTTCTTCTACGCGCGTCCCGATCTGCTGAACGCCGGGCGGGCGCTGTTCGGCGCGAAGCCGCCCAAGGGGCAGGAGTTCGAGGACCACTACTTCGGCGTCATTCCCGAGCGCGTGATCGCGTTCATGATGGAGGTCGACCGCGAGCTCTTCAAGCTGGGCGTCCCCGTGAAGACCCGCCACAACGAGGTCGCGCCCGGGCAGTTCGAGGTCGCGCCCGTGTTCGAGAGCGCCAACATCGCGTCAGACCACCAGCAGATCATCATGGTGACGCTGAAGCGGGTCGCGGAGAAACACGGCCTGGTCTGCCTGCTGCACGAAAAGCCGTTCGCGGGCGTGAACGGCTCGGGCAAGCACGTGAACTTTTCGTTCGGGAACCAGACCCAGGGGAACTTGCTGGACCCGGGGGAGACGCCGCACGACAACGCCCAGTTCCTGGTGTTCTGCGGCGCCGTCATCCGCGCCGTTCACAAGTTCGGGGGGCTGCTGCGCGCCGTGATCGCGACGGCCAGCAACGATCACCGGTTGGGCGCGAACGAGGCGCCGCCGGCCATCATTTCCATCTTCCTGGGCGAGCAGCTGTCGGACGTGTTCGAGCAGATCCGCAGCGGCGGGGCCAAGACCTCCAAGATGGGCGGCACGCTGGAGATCGGCGTCGACTCGCTGCCCAAGCTGCCGCGCGACGCGGGGGATCGCAACCGCACCAGCCCGTTCGCGTTCACCGGCAACCGGTTCGAGTTCCGGGCCGTGGGGTCCAGCCAGTCCATCGCGGATCCGCTGGTCGCGCTGAACACGGCGATCGCGGAGTCGTGCGACTTCATCGCGACCAAGCTCGAGGCGGCGATCGGCAGCGGCAAGAAGCTGAACGCCGCCATCCAGGAGGTGCTGGCCGAAGTCATCCAGCAGCACGGCGCCGTCGTGTTCGACGGCAACGGCTACTCGTCCGAATGGCACATGGAGGCGGAGAAGCGCGGCCTCCCCAACTACAAGACCGCCGTCGACGCGCTGCCCGTGCTGCAGAACAAGGAGGTCATCGCGCTGTTCGACAAGTACAAGGTGCTGTCACCGCGCGAGCTCCACAGCCGGTTCGAGACCTACCTCGAGCACTACAGCAAGTCCGTCAACGTCGAGGCCAACCTGACGTTGAAGATGGCCAAGACGACGATCCTGCCGGCGGCGTTGCATTACCAGCGCCAGCTGGCCGAGAACGCCACCGCCGTGAAGGCGGCGGGTTTCACGCCGGACACGGCCGT
>CAZJMY010000595.1:0-5985 GCA_964546845.1 uncultured Myxococcales bacterium
CTCGGCAGGGGGCGCCGGCGCCGGGGCGGGCGGCTCCAGCGGGACGACGACCGGTGAGGGCGCGGGTGCCACGGCGTGCGCCGCCGGCCGCGCGTGCTGCGGGCGCGGCTGCGCGGGCGGGGCGGAAGGCGTCACGACATAGCGCCACAGGAGCATGGTCCCCTTGGCCGTCGCCACCGAGGCCAGGAACACGCCAGCCAGCATCGCGAAGCGCAGGCCCAGCGGCAGCGCCCGCCGCGCCACGGGCCTGCGCGCGAGCACGTTCGCCTTGATGCGCGCCAGCGCCTCCGGCGGCAGCGGCGGCTCTTCGCGCACGGCCTCGACCAGATCGGCGGCGCGCGCCGGCAGCGCGCTCGGGTCGCTCGTCGATTTCCGCCAGCGCACGGGATCCTGTTCGCCGGCTCTCATCGCAACTCCTTCTCCAGCTCGCACTCGACCATGGTCTTCAGGAACGCCGCCCGGGCGCGGTGCAGGAGGACGCGGACGTTCCCGGGCCGCAGCCCCATGTGCGCTGCCACCTCGTCGACCGAGAGCTCCTCCAGCTCGAACAGCACGAGCGCCCGCCGGTGGCGCTCGCTCAGCCGGTCGAGCGCGCGATGGAACAGCACGCGTCGCTCGCGCATCTCCAGCTGCGCGAGTGAACCGTCGCCGGCGGCCGGCGCGTCCTCGCCCGCGCCGGGCATCAGCCGGAGCCACCACTGGCGCAGCTTGCGCCGCCGCCGCTCGTTGGCGGCGACCTTGGCCGTGATCCCGAACAGCCAGGTCGACATCCGGCTCTGTCCGCGGAACTCGTTCAGGCGGCGGTTCACGACGACGAACACCTCTTGGGTGATGTCCTCGACGTCGGCGCTGGGCCCGCCCAGCCGCGCCGCCCAGCGCGCGACCGTGGCCGCGTGCTCGGCGTAGACCGCCTCGAAGGTCGGGGCCTCCGACGGCGCGTCCGGCCGCTCGCCCGCGTCGGGGGCGCTGCGCGCGGCTATGGGGGACATCGGCACACCCAGGTCTCCGACCGTTGATTGTCGCGCAGGCGCGAAAGGTTTCACATCACCAGACGAAATCCGCGCCCAGCGCCGCCATGGGTTCGACGCGCGGCAAGGCCGAGCCGGTCGAAACCCCTTGCACATCGACGGCTTGCCGTCGGGCCCAGGCCACGACCGACGCGCCGAGCCAGGGGCGCAGGCGGCCCGGCCGCCATTCGACGCGCAGGCGCGCCTCGCCGCCCACGTCCAGGCTGAACGTGCTGCGGTTGACCGAGAAGCCGCTGCCGGAGATCGAGGCCACGCCGCCCGCCGCCCCCGCGCCGGCCACCACCACCCAGCGCCGGCCGCGCCCGATCTCCAGCTCCGGGCCCACGACCACGAAGGCACGCCACCAGCTGGCCTGTCCGGGCGGCACGTCCAGGGTGTCGCGCCCGACGCCGACGGCGGAGACGCGCAGGTGCCAGCGCGCCCCCGGGCGACCCACGCCGAGCTCGATGCGGGCGCCGGGCGACCAGCCGCCGGCATGCCCGACGCCAGCGGCGGCGACGCCCAGCGCGATCGTGGTCCCGGGCGCCGGTTGAACCGGCGGCGCTGGCCGAGTCAGCGCGACCTCCGGGACCGTCGGCGGCGGTGGGGGAGGGGGCGGGGCGGCCGCGGACGTGAGGCGATCGAGACGCAGCGCGATCTCCGGATGGAGCTGCGCTTCCCAGATCGCGAGCGTCACCGCCACGGTCTCCGCCTGGTCGCTGCACGAGCGCGCCCGCGGCAGCTGCCGATCGCCGACCGAGCGTCCCTCGGGGTCGGCCAGCGAAACGGCGACCGAGCCGTCAGGCCGCCGCTTGATCGTGGCGACGTCGGAGGTGCCGGTGCCCGTCGCCTCGCCCAGCAGCGGCGCCAGTTGACGCTCGACGTCCGCGGCGGCCGGGCAATCGCCCGAGGCGTGGATCTCCATGGCCAGCACCAGCGCCGCGAGCAGGGCCCCCATGACGATTCGTCGCCATTGTAGCCCTTCGACGCCGCGTCAGGGCGGATCCGGGACGGGTTGTGCGTCGATCGCCGCGACCTCGTCGGCGGTGAGGGCGCGCGTCCAGATGGCGTAGTCGTCGATGACGCCGGAGATCGGACGCTCGCTGGCCGATATCCAGTGCCCGACAGTGAGGTCGGGTGCGCCGTCCGGCACGATGGGCTGGGGCAGAGTGGCGCGATCCACGAGGACGTCGTCGTGATACAGGCTGATCTGGGTGTGGGTCGTGTCGAAGACGGCCGTGAAGTGAAGCCACCGATCGGTCTCGATGCATTTGCAATCGAGCACGATGTAGTCGGTGCTGGGTGTCGTCACGTAGTAGGAAGCCTCCAGCCATTCGAAGCCGGGGCGCGGGTCGAACTCGATCTCCCACCCGCCCATGCTCGGCCGCTCGGCCGACAGGACGACGGCGCGTGCCGACGTGAAGGCCGCCACGTCCTCCTTGGACATCTTGATCCACACGGAGACGGTCCAGTCCGCCGTCGCCTGCGGAAAGCCCGGGATCGTCACGGTGTCGCCGGGCACCAGGCGCAGCCCACCCTTGAACCGCCCGCCGGTGACCCACGTGCCGCCCGAGAGCTGGCCGTCATAGCTGTTGCCGCTGCGGTCCTTGACCGTCGTGCCGCTCCCCTCGTCGAAGGCCCAGTGCCCGAGCAGCCCCTCCAGCAGCCTGCTCCGCGCGACCGACACGGCGGGGATGGCGGCCGGGCCGCACCCGGCGACGCAGGCGAGCAGCAGGGTGACGGCTGCGACCGAGGCCAGCGTCGCACGAGAAGAGGTCACAGCGCGGTCACCAGGGTGAGCGAGGTGAGCAGGGCGGGGCGGTCCACGCGCGCGGCGACGTCGCGGGAAAATTGCACCGTCGGATACGGCGTGGCGAGCTGTCCATGCGCTTCCACCGCCAGCCCGAAACGGCGGCCGAGCGCGATCGTGAGTCCGGCGCCAGCGTCGAACAGCGCCGCCCACCCGTGACCGCGCAGGCCGGCGTAGACGGGCGGAGTCCCCTCGCCGTCGACCTGCACCAGGAGAACGCCGGCGCCGACGCCGACGGCCGGGCGCACGACGCGGCCGTGGCGAAAGGACGCCCGCAGCTCGACGAGCCCGAAGTTGTTGCTGACCGTGGCCGACCCCTGGCCCTTCGTCACCCGCGGCCGGGTGCCGAGGCCGGCAACGGTGAGTCGGGCCTCCAGCAACGACACCAGGTGGGCGCGCAGCCGCACGAGCGGCAGGAACGCGGGGTCGAGCGCGCGCGAGCTCGCGAGCACGCCCAGCCCCAGCTCGAGCGAGAGCCGGGGCGGCCGCGCCGAGGGTGGCGGCGACACCTCGGTGACCACGGTCTCCGTGTCCGCGGCAGACGTGCCGGGCGCCGCGCGGGGCAACCGCCCCGCCGTGGGCGGAGCCGCGCTGCGCGCGAGCTCGAGCGCGCTGGCGCGCAGAAACTCCAGCGTGCGGATGGCCACGACCTCGTCGTCGTGCGTCCCGGCGCCGGCCGGGATCAACAGCCGGCGGACGGCCGCGTGACCGCCGGCAACGCCGTCGACGACCCACAGCTCGGCGGGCTCGACGTCCGGATTGCCGATCAGCGTGATGGTGGCCAGCGACCCCTCTTGCGGGGTGGGCGGGTCGACCATCCACAGGGCCTCCCCGCCCTCGCCGAACTCGCCGATCACGACCTCGAACCCACCGGCCATGAGCTCTTCGCGAAGCCGGGTCAGGCAGCGCCGCGCGCGCGGGGACATGGTGGTGGACTGGAGCAGCCGCACGCGCCCGGCCGGCGCGGCCGGTGGGGCCGCCGACGTCGGGCAGGGGGCGAGGGCGACCGCGATCAGTGCGATGGCGCCGGCAAAGCGCCGAACCTTCATTCGGGGGCCATCGAACATTCACCGGTCCGGAGACGTCACCGCCCGCGCCGCCCGAGCATACGCGCCCTGGGGGAATCGGCGCAGGTACGCCGCCGCGACCGCGCGCGCTTCGTCCATCCGCTGCTGGCGCTCGAGCACGATCATCATGCGCCCCATCGCCTCGGCCGAGTAGGCGCCGGACGGGGCTTCACGCAGGTAGCGGCCGTACCAGGCGAGCGCGTCCGAGGCGCGGCCGCCCGGTCCGTCGGCCAGGCGCCCGAGCAGGAACGACGCCTCCTCGGCGCGCAACGTCCCCGGGAACCGACCGCGCTGCGCCAGCAGCACGCGCCGGGCCAGATGCTCCTGGCCCCGAAACCGGGCGGCGTCCGCCAGCGCGGCGAGGTCCTCGCTGCTCGCCCCGGCCAGCACGCTGGCGATCCCGCGCCGCTGCGCTTCGGCGACGATGGCCGCCGCCTCGCCGTCGGCGAGCCGCTCGGTCCAGCGCGCGCGCGGCAGGGCGCCGCCGGCGGCGGGTCGGGCGCTGGGCGCAGTTTTCTGATCGGCCGGCGGCGGCGCGTCCGACGGCGCGGCCTCGATCGGGGCGGCGGCAACCGGCGCCGGCTCGGCCGCGGAAGACGGTGCAGACGTCGGCGCGGCCATCGCCACCATGCGCGACCCCTCTGCCCGCACCGACAGCGATTGCCCCGCCTTCAGCGTCACCGTGTCGCTGGCCCGCGGCCCGTCCACCGAGACGACGCCGCTCTCCATCTGGACGTCCAGCCGCGCCTGATCGGCGTGCCACTCCACGAAGAACGCGGTGCCGTGCACGTGGATGACGAACGGGCCCGCCTGGACCTGCCAGTCCGCTCCGGGCCGGTGGGCGACGTGCACGTGCGCGCGCCCGTCCTCCAGCATCACCCGGGCGCCGCGCCGCCCGACGTCGAGCACGCGCGCGCTCGCCTGCGGCATCATGTGGATGGCGGTGCCGTCGGAAAAGGCGATCTCGGGCGCGCGCGCCGCTGCCGGCCGGACGTACCCGTCCGCTGGCGGCGCGACCCCGTCGACCGTGTAGCTCAGCGCCGCTGGCGGGCGGTTGGCGACGGTCCAGGCGACGAGCCCCGCCGCCGCGCACGCCCCCAGCGCCGCGCTGGCGCCGAACGTCCGGCGCACGCGCCGGCGGCGGGCCTCTCTCTCGCGCGCGGCGAACAGGATCTGCGCCACTTTCCCGTCCGCCTGCTCGCGTGGCGCGGGCGCCTGCACTTCACCCGCGACGAAAGCCGCCAGGCTGGCCGCCCGCGCGTCGAGGTCTTGCTGCTGCCGAAACTTATCCGCTGACATTGGCTTTGGTGCTCTTGTGTTCGTTGATCCCCGCGCCCACCTGCGGCCGATGTGCCGCATTGCGCCCCTGGTCGAAAAAATTGCGCAGCCCCTCGTCGCTGCCGACGTGCTTGCTCACGCGTTCGGTGGCCCGGTTGACCAGCCGTTTCGCCGTGCTCAGCGAGACGCCCAGCCCCGCCGCCACCTCGTCGAGCGTTCGCTCTTCCATGTAGCGAAGGACGAAGGCGGCGCGCTCGCGCGCGCCCAGCTTGTCGAGGATCGCGTAGCACCGCGCCAGCGCTTCACGCGCTTCGGGATCGGCGCTGGGCGCCTCGACGTCCGGGACCGAGCCGCTGTCCGACAGATGAACGCGGCGCCGGACCCACCGGCGCCGCAGCTCCTGCTTGAGGACGTTCACCGCGACCGTCAGGACGAAGTCGCGCAACGCAGCCGCGTCACGCAGGCCACCGATGCGCGAGAACACGCGCATGAACGCCTCTTGCGTCAGGTCCTCGACCTCCGGCCGCGGGCCCAGGGCGCGGGCGATCAGGCGGCGCACGCCGGCGGCGTGGCGATCCCAGACCTCCTGGGCCGCCCACGGCTCGCCTCGCGACAGCGCCGCGACGAGCTCGATCTCTTGTGGGCTGGGGGTCGGTTTCCCCTCGCCACCGGCAGCCGGCAGCGCCGCTCCGGCGCTGGCGCCGCCTGCAGGACTGGCCTCCTGGCTGGCGCGTGCGGGGTCCACGGGTGCCGGGATGACTCGCATTCCCTGCGCCGCAGTATGGCACGGAAGGACCGGGCCCTCGATCGCGACAGCTGCGGT
>CAZJMY010000596.1:0-14601 GCA_964546845.1 uncultured Myxococcales bacterium
TGCACCGGACGGCGCCGGCGGTCGCGCAGGAGATGCTGGTCGCCGCCATCCGCGGGCTGTCACCGGCCCGGCGGCGCGCGCTGGCGACGTCGCTGCGCGCGCTGACCGACGCGCTGGGCCTGTCCGACCAGACGGCGGCCCCGATGTTCTTCGAAGAAGAGGACCGACCCCATGCCCGACCCTCATGAAAACAGCGGCGCCGGGGCCTCCATCGAGGGGGCGCTGGCGATCGCGCCGTCGATGGCGCCGGCGCTGGACGCTGCGCACATGCCGGTCGACGCGCGCAGCGTCGACGCGCGCGTCGCCTGGATCTGCGGCCTGTCGATCGCCGTCGCCATCGCCGCCGGCTTCATCGCGCAGATCCTGGCCCGGCTCATCGGCCTCATCACCAACCTGGCGTTCTACGGCCGCCTCTCCAGCGCGTTCACGTCGCCCGCCGGCAATCACCTGGGCGCCGCGGTGGTCGCGGTCCCCGTCGTGGGCGGCATCATCGTCGGGCTGATGGCGCGCTATGGGTCCAAGGCCATTCGCGGCCACGGCATCCCCGAGGCGATGGAGCAGGTCCTCACCAACCAGAGCCGCGTTCCGCCCCGCATCACGTTCCTGAAGCCGCTGTCGGCGGCGGTCGCCATCGGCACGGGCGGCCCCTTCGGCGCCGAGGGGCCCATCATCGCCACCGGCGGCGCGCTGGGCTCGCTGGTCGGCCAGATTCTGCACACGACGGCGGCCGAGCGGAAGACGCTGCTGGCGGCCGGCGCAGCCGCCGGCATGGCGGCCACGTTCGGCAGCCCGGTCTCGGCGGTGCTGCTGGCCGTCGAGCTGCTGCTGTTCGAGCTCCGCGCACGCTCGCTGATCCCCGTCGCGCTGGCCGCGGCCGCCGCCACCGCGGTCCGCATCGCGGTGGTCGGCACCGCGCCCGCATTCGACGCCGGCGATTTCCTGCCGGCCAACGCGGCGTCGCTGGCCTGCTACGCGGGCATCGGGGCGCTGGTCGGCGTCTCGTCGGTGGCGGTCACGAAGCTGGTGTACGCGGTCGAGGACGCCTTCGAGAAGCTCCCCCTCCACTGGATGTGGTGGCCGGCGCTGGGCGGCATTGCCGTCGGCGTGGTCGGATTGATCGCGCCGCACACGCTGGGCGTCGGCTACGACAACATCGACCACATCCTGTCGGGGCGCCTGACCATCACGGCCATCGTCGCGCTGTGCGGCTGGAAGCTGGTGTCCTGGTCCATCTCGCTGGGCAGCGGGACGTCCGGCGGCACGCTGGCCCCGCTGTTCACGATCGGCGGCGGCGCCGGCGCGGCGCTGGGAGCGGCCGTGGTGGCGCTGGCCCCGGGCGTGGGCCTCGACGTGCGCGTGGCGGCGCTGGTCGGGATGGCCTCGATGTTCGCGGGCGCCTCGCGCGCCGTGCTGGCGTCGATCGTGTTCGCCTTCGAGACGACGCGGCAGCCGATCGCGCTGCTGCCGCTGCTGGCCGGCGGCGTGACCGCACACTTCCTGTCGTCGCTGCTGATGCGCAACTCGATCATGACCGAGAAGATCGCCCGCCGCGGCGTCCGCGTCAGCGGCGACTACGCCGCCGACCTGCTGGATCAGCTGCTGGTCAAGGACAGCGCCACGCGCCAGCCGGTGACACTTGACGCCGACACGACTGCCGACGGCGCGCGCGCCTGGCTGGCCTCGGGCGCCGCCGGCAGCGACCACCAGGGCTACCCCGTGGTCGAGCGCGACGGCCGCGTCATCGGCGTCCTCACGCGCCGCGACCTGCTGGCGCCCACGGCAACGGGCGAGCTGCGGCGCCTGGTGCGGCGTCCGCCGGTGGTCGTCTTCACCGACAGCTCGTTGCGCCAGGCGCTGGATCAGATGCTGTCTGCCGGCGTGGGACGTCTGGTCGTCGTCGAGCGCGCTGCCCCGACGCGCGCCGTGGGCATCCTGACCCGCAGCGATCTCCTCGGGGCGCACGGCCCGCGCCGACACTAGAGACTATTTGGCGCGCGGCGGCGCCGGAGGCACCATACGCCGCCGTGGGCCGTTACACGCTGTGGTGCCTCAACCGGGTCGCGCGCTGGAACCAGCACAAGCTGATCGGCGCCCTCGCGGCGCGCGGCCACGCCGTGCGCGCGGGCAGCCGCGCCCGCTTCGACCGCGCGCCGCTGGGTGAGGGGGTCACGCGCGACGGCGTCCTCATGCACGAGGAGCTGGCCTGCGACGAGTACTTCGTCCCGGTCGTCGTCAAGTGCGTGGGCGATCCCGATCGGTTCCTGCAGCGGTTCGGCGCGGCGCTGACCGCCGACGGCCGCGCGCGCTTCGAGACGCTCCGCGCCGACTTCCCCCAGTTCTACCCTCGGGCCGAGCGCCCCGCGCACCTGCGCGACTGGCGCGAGTACTGGAAGACCTTCCCCATCAACTCGGCGTTCTGGCACGTGGGCATGTTCACGCGCACCGACGGCCCGCACGCCTACGCGGGCCTGTACGAGATCCTGGCCCAGGAGGCGCGCGACCACGGCGAGCGGGCCGTGCTGGTCGGCTACAGCCAGGGCGGCCTCGTGGCGCGCTTCCTGGCCTGGATGGACGAGCAGCTGATGGCCCCCGACCAGCGCGCCGTCGCCGCCGTCATCACGGCGCAGTCGCCGAACCACGGCTCACCGCTGGCCGACGGCGCGAACGTCGAGAACGCCGGCACCGGGCTGCTGGGCGCCGCCACCGGGCTGCTCGGCTACCCGATCGTCGCGCCCGAGAACCCGCACACGCGCGGCGCCGTCGAGGCGCTGGTGGCCGGGGAGCTGCGCGTGCAGGACCCGCAGGCCGACAGCCAGCCGCCCTACCACTTCGGCGTCGGGGCCGTGTGCGCGCTGCTGGACGCGATGATCCGCGACACGCCCCGCAACCGCCCCGAGAAGGCGGACGTCCTGCGCACCTGCCGCAAGTGGCTGACCGGCCTCTCGCCCGCCAAGATGTTCACCGCCTTCGCCGACCTGGATCCGCGCGGGCTGGACGATCCGCGCACCGTGCTGGGGCGGCTGACGGCGGACCCGCTGCAGCAGGTGTTCCACGGCGCGATCATCGGCGGCGATCCCTCGGCCGAGGATCTGCTGGTGCAGCAGCGCCCCTGGTGGCAGCGCTGGTTGATTCGCCTCTTCGCGAAGCCCAGCTGGTTCGAGGACCTGGGCCGCCCCTACGGCCAGATCGTCATGAACGAGGCCGCGTCTCACAACCCGCCCCACACACCGCTGCACGCAAAGCTGGCGGCGCTCTATCGGACCGGCCTCACCGGCAGCGCGGCCGAGGTGACCCTGCCGCCGCTCGCGCACGACTTCGCGATCCCGGCGGTGTCGCAGGCCCTGTACGCGCTGGGGCAGCGCTCGACGCACGCGCCGTTCCTGGGCAACCGGCTCAACGCCAAGGCGACGCACGCGTCGGGCGCCGACCCCGACGCGGCGGCCTGTGACCTGCCCTTCGTCGAAGAGATGCTCGGCGACCTGGGCGCGCGCCTGCCCTGACCGCTCAGTGCAAACGCAGCACGCTGAGCGCCACTTCCAGCACGATCAGCAGGACCACCGCCCCCTCGAGCAACACGAGGCGGCGATCGCGCGCGACGTCCAGCACCAGCTCCAGCGCCTCCTGCACGCTGCGCAGCTTCAGCTCCAGCGCCTGGTAGCGGTCGACGAGATCGAACTCGGCCCGCAGCTCGTCGTAGATGCGGTTCATGCCCATGTCGTCCCAGGCCTCGTCGGGCTTGTCGAGGAGGTGCAGGATCGTCAGCACCTCGTTGCGGGTGGCGATGGCGGCGCCGATGAACCGGTGCAGCGGGCGCGTGCGCAGCGGCACCGTGCCCCGCTCTTCCATGCGCTGGACCAGCTTTCGATCCGTGCGCGCGAACATGTCGTCGACGATCCTCTCGTAGTACTCCATCGCCGCGCTCTGGGCGACGGTCAGCGCCACGATGCTGGCGCGGTCGGCGCTGAGGTAGTCCAGCGTCAGCACGCCGTCGGCGACGTCGGGCGTGCGGCCGGGGTCCTCGCGAACGGTCATCTCCTCGCTCACCGTCGCGGCCGTCAGCCCGGGCCGCGCCCGGTGCAGCCGCTGCAGCTCGCGCTCACGGGCCGCCGGCGACAGATCGCAGAACACCACCGCGCCGAACGGGAAGATGAAGACCGACCCGTCGTCGACGCGGTACGCGACCTCGTGCGGCCGCCGCCGCGCCTCCGGGTAGGCGCCCACCAGGTCCTTCAGCGGCAGGTTCTCGACGAACGCCGTCGCATAGAAGATGTGCGTCGGCCCGGCGGCGACGGCATCGTTCTCGGGGACGACGCGCGCGCCGCTCACCCTCCATTATTTGCCCGGCTCGCTCTCCGGCTTCAAGTCCGAACCCGGCTGGTTCGGATCGTCCGGACGGCCCGGCGCGTTCGCGTCTTCCCGGTGCCGAGGCTTCTTCTCCTCGTCACGCGGGTCGCCCGCCACCAGCGGGATCGGTGATTGGCCGACGACGGTCGGCGCGTGCGGCGGCCCGGTGATCTGCCCGCCCATCCGCTCGGCGCCGCTGCCCGCCCGCGTGTCGGTCGCGCGCGACTCCGGGCGGGTCTCGTCCTTCGCCCGGGCGACCGGCGCCGCCACCACCCCCACCGCCAACCCCAGCAACATCGATCGCAGAACTTTGAACCGCATGCCTCCAGCCTAATCATCGGGGTCGCCGCGCTGGGGTGGCCGCTCGATCAGCCGAGCCAGCAAAGTGCGGTGGCAGTGCGCCGGATCCTTACAGGCCGCCGAGCACAGCAGCGTGATGGTCTCACCGGCCGTCACCCGCCGCGCCAGGTCCCGGATCCGCCAGAGCTGCGCGGGCCCACCCATCTCGTTCAGATAGCGCCGCCGGTACTCGTCCCAGCTGATGGGCGGCGCGTGCTTGCCGTGGAACGCGTCGAGCAACGCGCGGCTGGGTCCCAGGTCGGGCCACCAGTCGTCCCACGTCTCGGCCGCCTTCGACACACCGCGCGGGCGCAGCCGGCAGACGAGCAGACGGAAGCCGTCGCCGGGCTCGGCGGGATCGTTCCAGCGCCTGGTGCGCAAGGCCATCCCCGAAAACGTAACCCGCGCCGGCGGGAGGCGTAGGACCGGCAGGAGGACCCATGCTGCCCATCGCCCCGTTCGACCGGCTGCGACACACCGCTGACCGGCTCAAATTCCTGGGCCCCACGCTGGCGCGCCTCACCGTGGGGCTGGTGTTCATCGGGACCGGGTGGGGGAAGCTGCACAGCCTGGGGGACGTGACCGACTTCTTCGCGTCGCTGCACATCCCGGCGCCGGGCTTCAACGCGCGGCTGGCCGCCGCCACCGAGCTCTTCGGCGGCGTGGCCGTGCTGGTGGGCCTGGGGACGCGCCTGGCCGCGCTGCCTCTGGCCTTCACGATGGTCGTCGCGATCCTGACCGCCAAGCGCGGCGACATCACCGGCCTCACGGCGCTGGTCGGGCTCGAAGAGTGGAGCTACCTCGTGTTCTTCGTCTGGCTGGCCGTCGCGGGAGCGGGACCGCTGTCGCTGGATGCGTTGATCGCGCGCCGGCGCCGTCACGGCTGAGGGTCATCGTGGCCATTTGTGCCCGACCGCCCCCGGCATGTTTAATGGGCGGTGAGTGGACGCCGAAGCGACGGAGGCTGCGCAGCTGATGGGCCGGTATTGCGCCGGCGACGCCGCGGCATTCCAGGCGCTGTACGCGCTGCTGGCGCCGCGGCTGCTCGGCTACCTGTTCGGCCTGCTGCGCGACCGCGCCGCGGCCGAGGACGCCCTGCAGCTGGCGTTCCTCAAGGTGCACGAGGCGCGCGCCACCTACGTCGCGGGCGCCAACCCGATCCCCTGGATGTACACCATCGCCCACCGCACGGCGCTGGACGAGCTGCGCAAGCGCAAGCGCGCGCGCGTGCGGCTGACCAGCGACGGCGCGCTGCCCGCCGAGCCGGCGGCGCACGTGACGGGCGTGCCCGTGGAGGCGCACCAGGACGCCGCCGACCGGCCCAGCGCCAGCGCCGCGCGGGGCGCGCTGGCCGCCCTGGACGGGCTGCCCGCGAACCAGCGCGAGGCGTTGCTGCTGACGAAGGTGCACGGCCGCTCGACCGTCGAGGCGGCCATGATCGCGGGCACGACGCCGGGCGCCATCAAGCAGCGCGCCCACCGCGCGTACCTGACCCTGCGGCGCGTGCTGCGCAAGGACGAGGAAGACGGCGACGGCGGCGCCGACGCCGAAGCACAGACGGGCGCAGGCGACGAATCTGCGGCACCCTTGCGGAAGGAGACGTCGTGAACCCCGACGAGCTGAACGCCGGCTTGCCCCCCCAGCGGTTCGATCCGCCGCCCCCTGCCCCGGCGCTGATGGCGGCCGTCGAGCGCATGCAACCCGTGCGCACCCGGTCGCGGCTGGGCGCCTTCGCGGCGGTGGGCGCGGCGGCGCTGGCCGTGCCGGCGGTGGTGCTGGCGCTGCACGCGTGGCGGCAAGACATGGCGGCGCTGCCGCGCGGGTGGGTCGTCGCCGCCGCAGCGCTGTGGGCGATCGCGTTCGCGATGTCCCTGGCCGCGGCCCTGGTCCCGGCGCGTGGCGACGTCTTGCCCGCGCCCGCCCGTGGCTCGCGCGCCGGGATCGCGGTCGTGCTGGCGCTGCTGGTGTTCGTGCTGTGCGCCAGCGTCGAGGCGCCCGGCGTCAGCTTGCGCCCCGAGGACGTGCACCGCACGCTGGCCGGCACGTCCGCCCACTGCGCGAGCTTCGCGCTGCTGATGGCGGCGCCCTGCCTGGTCCTGGGGCTGCTGGCGCTTCGGCGGCTGGCGCCGGTGGGGGGCGCCCGGCTGGGGCTGGCCCTGGGCGCGGCGGGCGGCGCGCTGGGCGGCCTGGTCCTGCACTTCATCTGCCCCTATGCCAACGCCGGGCACGTCGCCCTGGGACACGTGGGCGGCATGGCGCTGGCGGCGGTGATTTCGGCCGTTGCGCTGCCGCTGGTCAGGGCGCGCTGAACGTCGGGAGCGATCCTGCGAATATTTTACGCATCCCCGCGGCCGCGCGCCTGACCCAGACTGGCCGGATGCGAAAGCGTCGCATCGGAGACCGCGTCGGCCGTCGAGCGCTGGCCGTCGTGGCCGCGTCCGCGATGGCCGCCGGCCTCGGCTGCGGCAGCACGACGACGCCGCAGAGCGCCCCGCTGACCTTCGAGGGCGCGCCGGCGGTGACCGTCGCCTCCGCGTCGGGCGCGCTGTCGCTCGCCGTGTGGTGGTCGCCCGCCCAGCCCACCGTCGGCTACGCTGCCGGCCAGATCGCCATCACCGATCAGGCGGGCGCACCGGTCGCGGGCGCGACGCTGACCGTCGTCCCCTGGATGCCCGCCCATGGGCACGGCGCGTCGGTGCAGGCGACCATCACGGAGACGGCGCCCGGCGTGTACACGGCGACGCCGCTGGACTTCTACATGTCGGGCGCCTGGGTCCTGCGCACGCGCATCCAGCGGACCGGCGACGGCGAGTCGCCTCTCGATGATACCGCCCAACCACCGATTGACATCCCGTAGGGCGACGTTCCGGAGGCTGGCGCTGCTGGCGGCCGCCGCGCTGGGGCTGGCCTGGCCGGCGCGTGCCGCGGCGCAGGCCTGCTGCGCGGGGGGCGCGCTGGTGAACCCGACGCGCCTCGCGCCCTACGAGGATGCGTCCGCCGGCCTCCAGCTGCGCGCGCGCGGAACGTACGGTTCGTTCGGCAGCGACGCCCAGTTCACGTCGTCGCATACCGAGCAGGAATTCGAGCAGGACCTGGCCGGGTCCTTCCGCGTCGCCCGCCGCGCGCAGGCCGGCCTGGTGCTCCCGTTCGTCGAGACCCGCCGGGTCGAGTCGGGGCAGGCCAGCACCGGCAGCGGCCTCGGCGATCTGGCGCTGACCGGCCGCTACGACTTCGCGCTGGCGTCCGAAGTGCTGTACTGGCCGGGCGTCGCGCTGGTCGGCAGCCTGGTCTTCCCGACGGGCAAGGCGGCCGGTAGCGGCACGAACGCCGCCGGGACGGACGCCACCGGGACGGGCACGTTCAGCGCCTCGCTGGGCGTCGCCTTAGAGAAGATCCACGGGCCACTCTACTTCGACCTGCAAGGCTGGGTGACGTACAGCCGCGACCGCACTGTCGACTCACCCGGGTTCGGCTCGACGACCACCTCGTTCCCGCTGCAGATCACCGCGCTGGGGGTGGCAGGCATCGTGTTCGACAACGAGGCGGCGCTGGCCGCCTACGTGAGCTTCCTCGACCGCGGCGACACGAGCCTGAACGGCGTCACGCAGCCCGGCAGCGAGCTGCGGCTCACGACGGCGGGCCTCTCGGGCCTGCTGCCCATCGGCGAGCGGTGGCGGGTGCAGGGGACCCTCTACGGCGACCTGCCCGTGGACCATCTCGGCCGGAACGAGCAGGCCAGCGCCGGCGTCACCGTCGCGCTCGTGCACCTCTGGATGTAGAGGTACACTGCCGCGCCGTGATCGACATTCGCCTGTTGCGTGAGAATCTCGAAGAAGTCCGCCAGGGGTACGCCCGCCTGGGCTCGCCCGTCGACCTCGACGCGGTCATCGCCGCTGACGCGCGGGCCCGCGACCTGAAGAACGAGTCGCAGACGCTGCAGGCCGCCCAGAACAAGCTCTCGAAGGACATCGGGCGCGCCGCGCCGGGCCCGGAGCGCGAGAAGGCGCTGGCCGAGAGCGCCGCGCTGAAGCGCGACATCGAGTCCAAGGCCGCCGAGCTGGCCGCCGCCGAGGCCAAGCTGGAAGAGCTGATGCTGGAGCTGCCCAACCTGCCCCACCCGTCGGTGCCCGTCGGCAAGGACGACAGCGAGAACAAGGTCGTGCGCGAGGAGGGGAAGAAGCGCGCCTACGACTTCGCGCCCAAGCCGCACTGGGACCTGGGGACCGCGCTGGGGATCATCGACTTCGAGCGGGGCACGAAGATCTCCGGCTCGCGCTTCTACGTCCTCAAGTCGTGGGGGGCGCGGCTGCAGCGGGCGCTCATCACGTTCATGCTGGACCTGCACACGCGCAAGCACGGGTACGTCGAGATCTACCCGCCCTACATGGTGCGGCGCGAGTGCCTGGTCGGCACCGGCAACCTCCCGAAATTCGGCGAGAATCTGTACCGCGACGCCGAGGAGGACTTCTGGTTCATCCCGACCGCCGAGGTGCCGGTCACCAACATGTACCGCGAGGAGATCCTCGAGGGCGGCACCCTCCCCATCCGGCACGTGGCGTTCACGGCCTGCTTCCGGCGCGAGCAGATGGCCGCCGGGCGGGACACGCGTGGCATCAAGCGCGGCCACCAGTTCGACAAGGTGGAGCTGGTCAAGTTCGTCCGCCCCGAGGGGTCGATGGAGGAGCTGACCGCCCTGCTGTCCGACGCCGAGGACGTGCTGAAGGCGCTGGAGATCCCCTACCGGGTCGTCCAGATGTGCACGGGCGACCTCTCGTTTTCGGCGATGGCCAAGTTCGATCTCGAGCTTTGGGCGCCCGGCTGCGGCGAGTGGCTGGAGGTCAGCTCTTGCTCGAACTTCGGAGATTTCCAGGCTCGGCGGGCCCGGATCCGCTTCAAGGACAAGGACAGCAAGGAAAAGCCCAAGTTCGTTCACACGTTGAACGGGTCGGGCCTGGCCCTGCCGCGGACGCTGATCGGCGTGCTCGAAACCTACCAGCGCGCCGACGGGCGGATCGACGTCCCGGCGGCCCTGCGCCCGTACCTCGACGGCGCCGAAGTCCTCGGGTAGGCTGTCCTGAGCCGTAAACCTTCGGAACCTTTGACTTCCGTGAGGACTGGCGGGTACAGTGGACGAGCCGGTGACATGACGAAAGCCGATCTCATCGACCTCATCGCCGAGCGCGCCAAGCTCCCCCACGGGCGGGCCGAGCTGCTCATTTGCCAGATGTTCGACTCGATGGTCGATGCGCTCTGCCGCGGCGAGGGGATCGAGATCCGCGGGTTCGGCAGCTTCTCGATCCGCGAATACAAGGAATACCAGGGGCGAAACCCGCGCACCGGCCAGGCCGTCCGCGTCCGGCCGAAGCGCCTGGCCTTCTTCAAGGTCGGCAAAGAGCTGCGCGAGCGCGTGAACAACGGCCGCGACGGCCAGCCGAGCGCGGCGGCCCCGGTTCCGCCGCGCACGAACACCGCCGGCGGGTAGTCACCCGGCTAGACGACCCGCCAGGTGGTGCCGGCGGGGGTGTCCATCAGCTCGACGCCGGTCGCGTGCAGGGCCTTGCGGATGTCGTCGGCGCGGCCGAAGTCCTTGGCGGCCCGGGCGGCGGCGCGCTCGGCGATGCGGGCCTCGACGGCGGCGGCGTCGATGGCGCGCCGGGCGCACAGGCGCGATCGGTAGGCGTTCAAAAACGCCGAGGGCTCGCGCCTGAAGATGCCCAGCGTCTCGCCGCAGGCGTTCAGGTCGCGCCGCAGACGGGCCAGCGTGCGCCGCCGGACGTCCTTGGGCGCCGCCTTGGCGTCGTCCAGCAGCTTGTTGGCCAGGACGAAGGCGTCATACAGGTGCCCGACGGCGGCCGCCGTGTTGAAGTCGTCGTCCATCGCCTCCGTGAAGACCGCCAGCGTCTTGTCCGCGGGGGCGACCACCTCGCCGGCGCTCGTGTCGTCGGCCACCGCCGACAGCCGGTCGAGCGTCCGGTAGAAGTAGGCCAGGCGCGCCTCGGCCTCTTCCAGCTCCGGGTAGACCTGGGCGCCGCTCGACTCGTCGCGCGCGACGGTGAAGCCCACCGGGCTGCGGTAATGCACTCCGATCAGGTGCAGCCGCAGCGCCTCCAGGTCGTGGGACTCGGCCACCTTCTGGATGGTGACGACGTTGCCCAGCGACTTGGACATCTTCTCGCCGCCGAAGTTCACCATGCCCGAGTGCAGCCAGTGGCGCGCGAAGCACCCCTCGCCGAACGCCCCCTCCGACTGGGCGATCTCGTTCTCGTGGTGCGGGAAGATCAGGTCGGCGCCGCCCCCGTGGATGTCGAACGGCTCACCCAGGTAGCGGTGCGCCATCGCCGAACACTCGATGTGCCACCCGGGGCGGCCGGGGCCCCAGGGGCTGTCCCACGACGGCTCGCCCGGCTTGGCCCCCTTCCACAGCGCGAAGTCCAGCGGGCTGTGCTTCTGCTCGCCGACCTCGATGCGCGCGCCCGAGCGCAGATCCTCGACGCTCTGCTTCGACAGCGATCCGTAGTGCGCGAACCGCGGCACGGCGAAGTAAACGTCGCCCGCGGCGGCGTACGCCAGGCCCCGCCCCTCGAGGTGATGGATGATCTCCAGCACCTCCGCGATGTGCTGGGTGGCGCGCGGCTCGAAGTCGGCCGGCTTCACGTCCAGCGCCGCCAGGTCCTCGTGCATGAGGCGCGTGTAGTGCTCGGACACCTCGGCGGCGGTGCGCCCCTCGAGCTCGCCGCGCTTGATGATCTTGTCGTCGACGTCGGTGATGTTCCGGACGAACGTGACGGCGTACCCGGACGCGCGCAGGTGGCGGACGATGACGTCGAACGCCACCATCATGCGCGCGTGGCCGACGTGACAGCGGTCGTAGACGGTGATGCCGCACGAGTACATCCCGACCCGCCCCTCTTTCAGCGGCACGAACGGGACCTTCTTTCCGGCGCGCGTGTCGTAGATCCGCAGGCTCATCGAGTCATCGTCGCAGGTCGCGTCCCAGGCCGACCAGGTTCACGGCCCCGAACATCACCAGGATGGCGGTGATCAGCACGGTCGGCAGGTGCTGGCGGGGCCGGTCGCCCTCGACCAGCAGGTAGGCGTCGGGCGGGATCACGACCGGCTCCACGGTGTGGATGGCCGCGACGGACGCCGCGGGCACCTCGCGCGCGGGCCCCTGGCCCGGCCGCAGGACCAGCCCGCCGGCGGATCGCGTTGACGGAGCTGGGCTTTGCCCAGCGGAGTCGTCGCGGGAGGTCCCAGGAACCCTCTCAGGGTTCCTGGCCAATAGCGGCGCGATCTCCTCGACCCTCAGCTGCACGGGCTGGCGGGCGTCGCGGATCTCGACGTCGTGGTCCAGGTTGCCGATCGCGTCCAGCGCCGCCTGGCGCGAAGCCGCCGGGAAGCGCGCCACGAACGTCCAGCGCACGGGCGGCTCGGCCGTCGACGACAGCGGGCCGGCCTCGGGCGCGCTGGTCGCCGCACGCCCCTTGATCTCGCCCAGCGCGGTCACGATCTCACCGCCGCGGGAGGTGATCGCGGCGCGCGCGTCGGCGTCGGTCGCGAAGCGCGCCTTCGGCAAGCCCAGGCGGACCTGGTCGGGCTCGACGACGTCGACGACGACCAGGCTGCTGGGCGCCAGCGTGACCGGATCGCCGCTGAGGTCGTTGACGGTCAGCGTGCCGCCGGGCGAATGGCCGGCCAGCGCCGCCGCGAACGCGTTCGGCGCGAAGAAGTGCGTCGCCGAGACGGTGGCCGCGAAGTACTTGCGGATGGCCGCCGCGAACGACAGGTCGTCGACGCGGATCAGCCGCCCCTCGAAGACGTCGGACTCGGCCATCGCCGCCGGCAGCGGGCTAGGTGGCCGGTGGACGAACAGGCGGTCCCCGGTCCCCAGCACCCGGAACAGCTGCGTGAAGACCCAGGACCCCTTGGTGTCGATCTCCAGCGCGCTCTCGCGGTCCGGCGTGCCGGTCACGCGCACGTAGCGGTTCTCCAGCCCGTCCGCCGCGGCCGTGTTCAGCGCCGTCGCGCGCCCCAGGTCCAGCGGCGTGCCGCCCAGCATCGCGTAGCGCAGGTCGCGCCGCTCGTGGAACACCAGGAAGAACGCCAGCAGCGCGCCGCCCAGCGCCACGAGAGGGTGGCGTCCCCGCGCGCGCGGGATGTGCGCGAACTCGTCGACGTCGCCGGCCGCGGCGCCGGCGGCTCGGTCGGTCTGGGCCGGGTCGGTCATGGCTCTCGCGCCCGGCGGAGACTAGCACAAACCCTGGCCCATTTCGGCCGCGCCGACTTGCCCCGGCGCGGCCTTTCCGCTACCTGTGAGGCGTGCGGCCGTCGCGCATCGACTCTCCGTCAGCACGGGCAGCTCTGCTGTTGGCCGCGGTGGTGGGCCCGGCCGTGGGCCTGGGCGGGTGCCGCCACAAGTCGAAGACCCCGGAGGACGCCTACCAGCGGTTCGCCGAGGCGGTGAAAAAGGAAGACGGCGCCGCGCTGTTCGACGCGCTGGACCAGGCGACCCGCTGGGACCTGATGACGATGCAGAAGGCCCACCGCGAGGCCTACGACATCGTCCTCAGCAACTACCCCGAAGGGCCCGAGCGCGAGCGCGAGAAGCGCAAGTACGAGCCGGCGGCCACCGCCCCCAGCGCGCGCGAGCTGTTCAAGAACGAAACCGCGCCGCACCTGATTCCGATGATCAAGCCGCTGGTCATGGGGAGCGCGCACTTCGAGCGGGGCGCCAGCGACGCCGAGTCCGACGCCGTGGTCGACGGCGGCGGGCGGCTGCCGTTCGCGCGCGGCCAGGACGGCAGCTGGGGCTACGCGGGCCTCGCCAAGCAGACGGCGGACGAGAAGAATCGCGCCTACCACGACCTGGAGGTGGTGCGCGCCAGCGCGGCCGACTACGAGCGCGCCGCGGCGCGAGCCTCGCCATGAGCCGCAAGCCCGCGCCGGAGGAGGCACCGCCGGCGCAGGGACAGCTCTCGCTGCTGGTGCCGCTGGCCCCGGCCGCGCCGCTGGTCCCGGCCGCGGCGAGCCCGCCGCCCGTCGTGGCCCCCGCCGCTCCGCTACCGGCGCCCGTTCCGCCGCCCGCGCCGCGCGTCTACACGGTCGGCGAGATCCTGCGCGCCGCGCGGACCACGCTGGAGAGCCGCTTCGCCGACGTGCTGGTCGAGGGGGAGATCTCCGGGCTCAAGCGCACCGGGACCGGGCACGTCTACTTCTGCCTCAAGGACGGCGACGCGTCGCTGGACTGCGTGCTGTTCTCGCGCGAGGCGGGGCGGCTGAAGTTCGCGATCAAGGAGGGGCTGGCGGTCCGCTGCCGCGGGCGGCTGACGCTGTACGAGGCGCGCGGCAAGTTCCAGATGACCGTCGTCGAGGTCGAGCCGACGGGCGCGGGCGCGCTGGCGCTGGCGTTCGAGCAGCTCAAGCAGCGGCTGGGCGCCGCCGGGCTGTTCGAGCCGTCGCGCAAGCGGAAGCTGCCGTTCCTGCCGCGCCGGCTGGGCGTCGTCACGTCGCCCCAGGGCGCCGTCGTGCGCGACATCATCCGCATCGCGCACCGCCGCTTCCCGCTGCCCATCGTCGTGTCGCCCGCGCCCGTCCAGGGTGAAGGCGCCGCGGTGGCGATCGCCTCGGCGCTGCGGCGGCTGGAGGCGCTGACGGAGGTCGACGTCATCATCGTGGCCCGTGGCGGCGGGTCGCTGGAAGATCTCTGGGCTTTCAACGAAGAGCCGGTGGCGCGCGCGATCTTCGCGTGCCGGGTGCCGGTCATCTCGGCGGTCGGGCACGAGACGGACTTCACGATCGCCGACTTCGTGGCAGACGTGCGCGCGCCGACGCCGTCGGCGGCGGCCGAGCAGGCGGTCCCCGTGCTGGACGACGTGCGGATGGAGGTCGTGAACCTGCGGCGGCGCGCCAGCCGGGCCG
>CAZJMY010000597.1:0-8288 GCA_964546845.1 uncultured Myxococcales bacterium
GGTAGGTGACCTGGTCCGTCATTATATGAGTCGGAAACCGCATGCTCTCTCCTTTGACGCAAACACCCTGTTACCTGCGGACGCGAGAATGAACGACGCCGCGGAATCTGTCACGTCCCCCGCGCCGGCGCCCGTCGCGCCGTCGCGCAGCCTGCTGTTCCCCGCGCCGCCCCGGGCCCGGGTCGAGGCGGCGATCGCCGCCGCGCGCGACTGGCTGGTCGCGCGCCAGCACGCGGACGGGTACTGGCTGGCAGAGCTGGAGGGGGACACGACGCTCGAAAGCTACATCATTCTGCTGGAGGCGTTCTTCGGACGCCGCGACTCCGAGAAGGTGCGGGCCCTGGCCCGCGTCATCCGCGACGAAGCGCTGCCTGGCGGCGGCTGGCACCAGTACCTCGGCGGCCCGCCCGATCTCTCGGTGTCGTGCCTCAGCTACTTCGCGCTGAAGGTCGCCGGCGAGCCGGCCGACGCGCCCCACATGCGCGCCGCGCGTGCCGTCATCCGGTCGCTGGGGGGCGTCGGCCGCGCCAACACGTACACGCGCACGCACCTGGCGATGTTCGGGCAGATCTCCTGGGACAGCGTGCCGGCCGTTCCGCCCGAGATGATGTTCGCGCCGCAGCGGGCGCCGTTCTCGGTCTACGACATGTCCAGCTGGTCGCGCACGATCTTCGTGCCGCTGTCGATCATCTGGGCGAAGAAGCCGGTCATCCCGCTCCCCCCGGCGTGCGGCGTGTCCGAGCTGCTGCAGGACGTTCCGGCGCCGCCGCGCGGTCAGAGCGGCGCGCGCCGCCCCGACTGGAAGAGCCTGTTCGACACGGTCGACCGCCTGCTGAAGGTCGGCGAGCGCCTCCCGGGCGCGGCGGCCCTGCGCCGCGTCGCCCTGAAGCGCGCGGGCGACTGGATGATCGAGCGGCTGGCCGAATCCGACGGCCTGTCGGCGATCCTGCCGGCCATGGCCAACAGTGCGCTGGCGCTGAAGGTGCTGGGCTACGACGAGAGCCACCCGCTGCTGGCCGAGGCGCTGCGCCACCTGAACGACCTCTGCATCGCCGAGGGGGACCGCATCCGCGTTCAGCCCTGCATCTCGCCCGTCTGGGACACCGTGCTGTCCGCGCACGCGCTGTTCCAGAGCGGCGTGCCCGCCGACGATCCCAACCTGGCGCGCGCCGTCACCTGGTTGATCGGCAAGCAGACGCGCCTGCCCGGCGACTGGGCGGTGCGCAATCCGGCCGCGCCGGGCGGCTGGTACTTCGAGATGCGCAACGAGTTCTACCCCGACGTCGACGACACCTGCATGGCGCTGATGGTGCTGGCGCAGGCGCGCGCCGCCGGCGCGGACGACGCCCGCGAGGCGGCCATCGCGCGCGGCCTGGCCTGGATGCTGGGCATGCAGAACGAGGACGGCGGCTGGGCCAGCTTCGACCGCGGCAACGACAAGGACTGGCTCACGCACGTCCCGTTCGCCGACCACAACGCGATGATCGATCCCAGCACCGCCGACATCACCGCCCGCGTGCTCGAGAGCCTGTCGCACTATCCCGGCTACGGCGTCGACCACCCGGTCGTCAAGCGCGCCATCGCCTTCCTCAAGCGCGATCAAGGGACCGAAGGGTGCTGGTACGGCCGCTGGGGCGTGAACTACATCTACGGCACCTGGCAGGTCCTGCGCGGCCTGGCCGCGATCGGCGAGGACCTGGACGCCGTCTACGTGCGCCGCGCCGTCCGCTGGTTCCTGGACCGGCAGAACGAGGACGGCGGCTGGGGCGAGAGCATCGCCAGCTACGACGACCTGTCGCAGAAGGGGCGCGGCGCCTCGACGCCCAGCCAGACCGCCTGGGCGCTGATGGGCCTCATCGCGGCGGGCGAGACCGCCCACCCCGCCGTCCGCCGCGGCGTGGCCTGGCTGCTGGAGCGGCAGCAGGGGGGCACCTGGGAGCAGATCCCGTGGACCGGCACCGGGTTCCCGAAGGTCTTCTATCTCAACTACCATTTCTACCGGCACTACTTCCCGCTGATGGCGTTGGGGCAGTACGCCGCCCGCACCCGGGACACGTCGTCGCGCTGACCGCGCGGCGTCCGGCGCGCCCGCTCAGGCGCGCGCGGCGACCTTGGGCGTCTCGACGCCCAGGGTGGAGGCGATCTCGGCGGCGATCTTCGCGACCGTCAGGCGGGTCAGCTTCGCGCCCAGCCCCTGGTCCCGCAGGATCTGGAGGTTGGCCGCGGCCAGCTTGCAGATGAAGGCGTTGAACGCGATCAGCCCCGGCTCGGCGCCGCCCTCGCGCAGCAGATCGACGTACGCGGCGGCGTCGGCCAGGTCCTGGCGCGCCAGCGCGAACACCTCGCGCAGCGGCGCCTGACGCGGCAGGAAGGTCCGCCCCTCCATCGCGTCCGGGCGCGCGTCCTTGAGGATGTTCACCAGCTGCAGACCCTCGCCGAAGGCGGCGGCGCGCTTGCGCAGCTCGGGCGCGACCTGCTGCATGCTCTCGCGGCTCTGGATGAAGAGCTCGGTCAGCATCTCGCCGACGATGCCTGCCACCGCGTAGCAGTAGGCGCGCAGGTCGGCGATGGTGTCGAGCTGCAGGCGCCCCTCGGGCTGGACGCGCCGCACGAAGCTGGCCATGCCCTCGGCGCTGCGCGCGACGTGCGTCCGCAAAATTTGACGAACCTCGGGGCGCAGCGCCCCGAACCGTTCCAGCACATAGGGCGTGCGGGCCAGCAGCTCTTGATAGCCGTCGTGGATGAGGGGCGGGTTGCGCGTCCACTCGTCCACCAGCGCCTGCGACGCGCTGGCCGGTCCGTCCAGCAGACGAATGAAGTCACCCAGCGCCTGTTGCCGCTTTTCGGGCGCCCACAGCACGGCGTCCTCGAACGTGTCGATGATCCGGAACAGGAGGTAGGCGATGCCGACCTCGTCACGGGTCGGTTGCGGCAGGCACGGAATCGTCAGCGCAAATGTGCGGCTGGTTTTTTGAAGCAGGGTTTCGATGTCGCTCAAGCCCAGTCCCTCGCGGACCATCACACATAAGACTACCTGGAAATAATTGCAATGCGGACCGTCACACCGTCGGGAGCAAGTCCTCTTTGAGGTCGTAGGACCACGGGGCCAGGACCAGCGCGGGCCCGCCGTCGGGCGGGTCGATCCGGCACGCCGTCGGGTGTGGACCGTAATTGACGGCCACCGTCATTCGTTGCTTGCCCAGCTGCCAGCGGAACGCGATCACGTCGCGCCAGCCCCGAGCGGTCTGATCGCCGTCGGCCTGATCGCCGGCCTGATCGCCGGCCGTGTCGGCGGGCCCGACGTCGCACAGCCGCCACGTGCCATCGCGCAGCAGCGGCCGGGCCAGCAGGGCCAGCAGGTCGTCGTAGAGCGCGCCCACCGCGGGGTCGGGGCACTCGGGCGCCCGGCGGGTCAGCTGGATCGGGGCGCGCGCGCGCCGTCCTTCCAGCTGGCCTTCGTGGAAGAAGCGCAGCCCGGGCAGCAGGTACGCCAGCGCGGCCGCCGCCCGGTGCCGATCGGGCGGGAAGACGGCTGCCGCACGCGGCTCGTCGTGGTTCTCCAGAAATCGGGCGCAGCGGTCGGCGAAGGCGGGCTCGGCGCGCAGGTGGGCGCGCACGGGATCGGCCGCGCCCGCCCGCAGCCGGTCGTACAGCGTCTTGTCGTAGGTGAAGTCGAACCCCTGCTGCTGCAGCTGCCAGTCGAGGCCCCAGTACACTTCGGCCAGAAACAGGAACTCCGGGTGCTGGCGACGCACGCGCGCGATCGCCTCCGGCCAGAACGGGGCGTCGACGGGCGGGCTGCCGTCCGCGGGGCGGGCCCGGTCGCTCCACGTCCGGGCGAAGACCTCCGGCTCCAGAAGCATCGCCATGTCGCAGCGGACGCCGTCGCAGCGGTCCGCCACGCGCAGCAGCTGGTCCACCATCGCCTCGCGCAGCCCCGCGTGGCGGTAGTTCAGCTGCAGCGTGTCCGTCCAGCCCGGGAAATGGGGGTCGCGCCCATGGGCCAGGATCCGCTCGCCCCGCGCCGTCCGCAGGCGGACGTAGTTGCCGGGCTCGCGGCGCAGGTCGTCGTCGCTGCCGGCCACGAAGTACTCCGGGTGCGCGTCGACCCACGGGTGGTCCAGCGCGACGTGGTTGGGAACGAAGTCCAGCATCACGCGCAGGCCGCGCGCCCGCAGGCGCTCGCGCAGCCGAGCCAGCGCCGCGTCGCCGCCCAGTGCAGCCGCGACGTCGTACCCCGCGATCGCGAACGGCGAGCCGGCGACGTCCTGCTCGCGGACGTCCGGCACGTCCCGGGCGTACTCGGCGCGCATCGCGGGGGCCAGCGCCTCGCGGCGCCCGGCCTCGCCCGTCTGCCAGACACCCAGCATCCAGATCCAGTCGAACCCGCGCGCGGCCGCTTGACCGAGCAGCGCGTCCGGCAGCGCGTCCAGCGTGGGCGCCGCGCCGGTCGTCGCCGCGGCCTCGCCGACCAGCACCCGCGTGTTCAGCTGGTAGAGCAGCGGGTAGCGCGGGGACATCGCCGGGCGGGCGCTACTTGCTGGCGGCGCGGGTGGGCGGCGGCGGGTGCGCCAGCCAGGCCCCGAACACGTCGACCAGCGTCTCGGGCGGGAGCCGATCGAAGTTCGAGACCACCCAGTCCATCGCCTCGAGGTGGCGCCCGGCGCGCAGCAGCGCCTTGTACGCCAGGACGCCGACGCCGGGCTCGCGCATCATCGGCTGCAGCTCCGCGAAGTCGGCGCTGCCGTAGACGATCTGCCTGGCGGCCGGCGACGCGTACGGGTCCTTTTTGACGGCCGCCGCCAGCGGCTGGTACAGCGCCCGCGCGTCCTTGCGCTGCGACAGCGCGACCAGCACCGGCAGCTTCAGCGCGGGGTCGGGGCGCTTGGCGATCTTCGTGAGCAGGTCCAGTGACGCGGGGCTGGTCTCCTTGGCCAGCTCCGGGACCATGGCGACCACAGGCTCGGTCTCGCGGGCCTTCAGCAGCGGCGCGACGTAGTCGTTCGCCAGGTCACCGCAGGCGCGGATCAGCCCGGCGGCCGCCGCGGCCCGCACCTCGACGGAGGGGTCCTTCACCAGCGGCTCCAGCCGGTACAGCGTCGGCCGCCCGCCACCGGGGCGCGCGAACGCCGTCGCGCCGGCCGCGCGCAGGTGGGCGTCTTTTTCGCCCAGCGCGTTCAGCGCGGGGCGGTGAGCGCCGGCCGGGTTCACCTGCGCCAGCGTCTCCAGCGCGTCAGCGCGCACCGGCGCGGCCAGGAGCTCGTTCTTCACCAGTGTCTCCAGCGCGGTGACGCAGGGTGATTCGGCGGGCAGCTCGGAACGGGCCGCGCGCAGGATGCGGGTCGCGGCCTGGATCTCCTCGGGCTTGCCGCTCTCCAGCCGCGGCCGCACGAGCGCGCACAGGTCGACCTTCACGGCCGCCAGCGCGGGCGCGGCCACGTCGACGGTGTCGGAGCGATCCAGGGCCGGCTTCAGGCGGTCGGCCTGGCGCGCGTCGCCCGCCAGGGCCAGGGCCGCGGCTGCCCGGGCGTCCACCACGGGGTCCGTGAACCGGCGCTGCAGCCAGGCGCGCGCGAAGGTCGAGACGGCGCTGGTGTCTCCGTCGCGCGTGTACCGCGACACGCGCATCAACGCCTCTTTGATGCGCCCTTGATAGAAGAGGCGCGGCAGCGCGTCGGCCAGCGGCGCCTCGATGCGGCGCACCTGCCCGCCCGAGCAGAGCCGGGCGTCGCGCGAAAAGATCCAGCGGAAGTGCGCCACGCCGTCGTCCGCGTAGACGTCGACCGGAGGGACGGGGAAGGGGTTCGGGCCGCGGATCGCGGCGACGGCGGCCTGGTCGAACTCGGGCACGCCCGAGCTCTCGCTGATCGTGATGTCGGCCGGCGTGCCGTCCCAGCGGACCACGAACAGCAGCTCGGTGTCGTCGGCCTTGTTCACCGGGTCGCTCGGGGGGCGCTTGGCGGCGACGTCTTCGATGAACTTGGTCGCCCAGCGGTAGTGGATCGACCGGTGCATCGCCCGCAGGTAGTCGCCCTCGACGCCCGGGGTCGTGATGGGTGGCTCGTCGCCGAAACGGGGGGCGGCGGGGTCCGCGGCGGCGGTCGCGCTCCGTGCGGTCGCGGCCGCCAGCAGCGCCAGCAGCGTCAGGCGAGGGCACCGCGGGCGAAAGCGTCGCATATTGACGGGACTATGCCGGGTCATGCAGCGGGAACCCTGAGAGGTTACTCCTTCTCCCCCTCATCGTCGCAATCGCTCCCGGCATTAACGCGCCGGGCACAAATGTGGGCCGCGCTGGCGCTGATCCTGGGGTGGCCCGCCGCCGGGCTGGCCCAAGGCGTTGCTTCCGGGTCCGGGGCAGCAGGGAGGTCGCCGTTCGTCGATTACCGCGGCCAGCAGCCGGGCCTCTCCCACAAGATCACGGTTCAGGATCTGCCCCCGCCCCACGCCACCGCCTCCGTCGACAACGGGGCACGGCTGGTGCCGCGCCCCAGGGAGGCGTGGCCGAAGGCGCCGGCCGGGTTCCAGGTCCAGCTGTACGCGGATGGGCTGAAGAACCCCCGGCTCATCCGCACCGCGCCCAACGGGGACGCCTTCGTGGCCGAGAGCGAAGCCGGGGCGGTCCGGATCTTTCGGGGTGTCACGGAGGCCGGTCGGGCCGCGCGAGTCGAGACGTTCGCGACGGGGCTCCGGCAGCCGTTCGGCATCGCGTTCTACCCGGCGGGGGCCGAGCCGCGCTGGGTGTACGTCGCCAGCACGGACGCGGTGGTGCGGTTCCCGTACCGGTCGGGGGACCTGCGGGCGCGCGGGGCGGCCGAGGTGGTCGTGCCCGAGCTGCCGGGCGGTGGCCGGCTGCGGGGCGGCGGACACTGGACCCGCGACCTGGCGTTCTCGCGCGACGGCAAGACGCTGTTCGTTTCGGTGGGCTCGCTCTCGAACGCCGACGACACCGACGGGAACCGGGCCGAGTTTCACCGGGCCGACGTCCTGTCGTTCGCGGTCGGGAACGACGGGGCCATTGCCCCGGGCAGCGTGCAGGTCTTCGCGTCCGGCATCCGCAATGCGGTCGGCATCGCCGTCCATCCGAAGAGCGGCGAGCTCTGGGCGTCCGTCAACGAGCGCGACGAGCTGGGCGACAACCTGGTCCCCGACTACATCACCCACATCCAGCCGGGAGGGTTCTACGGGTGGCCCTTCTATTATCTGGGCGCGAACCCCGACCCGCGCCTGCGGGCCAAGCACCCCGAGCTGGCGTCCAAGGTGATCGTGCCCGACGTGCTGTTGCAGCCGCACGACGCCTCGCTGGAGATGCTGTTCTACGACGGGACGCAGTTCCCCGCCGAGTACCGGGGCGACATCTTCGCCGCCGAGCACGGCTCGTGGAACCGCAAGGACCGCTGCGGGTACGAGGTGATTCGCGTGCCGATGCACGGCGGCATGCGGGCCACCGGCGAGTACGAGGACTTCCTGACCGGGTTCGTCACGCCGTCGGGCGACGTCTGGGGGCGGCCGGTCGGCGTGACGGTGGCGTCCGACGGCGCGCTGCTGGTGACCGACGACGGGTCTCGATCGATCTGGCGCGTCAGCGCGGTCAAGCCGCGCTGAGCCGTGCAACAAGTTCTTCGGCGGCTGCCCTTTCCTACCCATCGGCCGGCACCGGCCGAGAGGGCTCCTCATGAACGTCAAGATCGGTCGCGCGCGCGCGCATTCGTGGTTGTTCGTGTTCGCACTCGCGAGCCTGGCTGCGGGCGCCGGCTGCGGCAGCTCGTCACCGTCGGGGACGACGACCGGAAGCGGCGGCGCTCAGGCGACCGGCGGCGCGTCGGGCGCGGGCAGCGGTGGAAGCACCGCCGCCACGGGGGGCGCCCCCGGCACGGGCGGCGGCACCGCCAGCACGGGCGGTCGCCCGGGTGCGGGCGGCACTCCCGCCAGCGGCGGCAGCCCCGGCAGCGGTGGCCTGACGGCGACGGGCGGTTCAACGGGAAGAGCGGGAAGCCCGGGCGCCACGGGCGGGGCGGCTGGCGGCCGGTCCGGCACCGGCGGCATGGGCGTGGCCGGCAACCCCGGAACGGGGGCGGGCGGCGCGCCCGCGATGTGCGCGAAGTCGATGGCCACCTTCAGCGACATCACGGCCAACCACGCGGTCCCGGCCTGGCTGAAGGACGCCAGCTTCAAGTACGCGATCGGGATGCACTTCGGTCCGTACTCGGTGGGCGCGCACCACAACGAGTGGGACTCGCGCCACATGTACTGCGACTCGTCGATCCGCCAGTGGTACATCGACCACTTCG
>CAZJMY010000598.1:0-4345 GCA_964546845.1 uncultured Myxococcales bacterium
GATAGAGGTCCTGCTGCTGCAGATGCTGGGGCGAGACCAGCATCCCTTCTGACCAGACGACCCTCTGCGGCGGCTTCATGGCGTTTTAATCGTCCTGAGGCGATTTTCTTCCAGGGAAAACCGCAGCGTCGGATCTTTCGGCGGCGCGGCGGCCTTGTCGCCCGCCTTCGCCTTTTTGGGATCGGGGGGCGGGGCCGGGTGGCAGAACTGCGGATCGGGCGGGGGGAGCTTCTCGATGGCCCGCCAGGTGGTGCTGCTGGGTCGCCGGAACAGCCCGACGACGGCGACGTGGGTCGCGTCGGCGGCCCGGAAGAGGGGCGGGTCCAGCCTGGTGCCGGGGTTCATCGTGACCTCCTGGACGGCCACGAAGTCCTCGCCCAGGGTGTCGCGGTCGTGATCCATCAGGTCGTCGAACGAGGCAACGGTGATCTTGCCCGTGCCCTTCAACTGATAGATGCGCACCACGGTCGCCAGCGGTTCGCCGCGTTCGCTGGGATTGAGGTGGGCGTCGGCCTTCAGGCTGACGTGCAGCGGCTCGGGGGGCGGGCAGGGCGCCGGAGGCGTCGCCGCGGACGGCGGAGGCGGCGAGCTGTGCCCGCACCCGGCCAGGATCGCGATCGCGCACGTCGCCGCCAACCCTCTGATTCCAAAGCGCTTGTCACGCATTCCGCGCCCTCGCGCCCGCGCAGCTTGCCAGCAAACGGCGACCCGGTGCAACAGGGATGTGTGACCGGATTTTCCAGTATCATGCCGCGCCAATGAGGGCCGGGATCGTGACGATCGTGTGCGCGGCGGCGCTGCTGGCAGCGTCGGGGGTGCGCGCCGAGAGCGGCAACGCGGACGGCGCGCAGGCGCATTTCGACCGCGGCGCGAAGCAGTACAACCTGGGACATTTCCAGGAAGCGATCCCGGAGTTCGAGAAGGCGTACGACCTGGATCCGTCGCCGATCTTCCTGTTCAACATCGCCCAGTCGCACCGGCAGCTCGGCAACAAGGAGCGGGCGCTGTTCTTCTACCGGCGCTATCTCGAGCAGGCGCCCAACGCCGCCAATCGCGACGACGTCGAGCGCCGCATGAAAGATCTGCAGGCGGCCCTGCAGCAAGAGACGGAACCGAAACAGAAGCGGCCGACCGACGTGCCGCCGCCCGCCGACGCGGGCGAGCGCGCGGCGCCGAACGACGAGGCCACACCCGCCCAGCCGGTGCCAGCGACGGTCACCGCTCCTCCCGCGCCCGACGAGGAACGGCGCCCCTGGCAGGTGGCCGTCGGTCTGGGCGCCGCCTTCGCCAGCTTCTCGGGAAGTCCGGTGAACGTCCCCACCATGTTCGAGGCCCGCCTCGAGGGCGGCTACGGGATCGCGCTGCCCGCGGGCGAGCTGGCGGTGGGCGTCGACCTCGGCTGGGCGCGGCTGCCGTATCAGCGTAAGGGCACGACCGCGCACCCGACGCTGGCGGGCACCAGCGGCGACTCGGCCTTCTGGAGTCTGCTCGCGTACCTCCGGTACGTTTACCCGGTGGCGCCCTGGTTCAAGCTCGGCGCCGGGGCCGAGGGCGGGTACCTCTTCTGGTCGGGCCTCGACGAAGGCAACCCGTTCACGCTGCAATACGTGGCGCCGTCGGGCGCCATCGCGCTGCCCAGCCTGGCCGGCCAGCTGCGCGCCGAAGTCCTGCTGGTGGGCGGCCTGTTCCTGGCGCTGACCCCGGAGCTCCTCTGGAGCAAGATCACCAGCTCCAGCGGCAACGCGATCGCCGGCCAGATCTCCAGCGTCACCCGTTTCGACGTGACCCTCAGCGTCGGCTACGCGTTCTAGCCCTTGCCGCGCGAGGCGGCGGGACGGCATGCGCCCGACAGCTCGAGCGTTGTGGCCTCGCGCTCGCCCCCGGCGCTGCTTAACCTGTCGGGGTGAGCACGCCGATCGACGATCTCCTGCGCGGTGCGGCCGCCGATGCGCGGGTCATCGGGCTGGCCGGCGGGCTGCCTTCCGAGGCGCAGTTTCCCAAGCGGGATCTGGCGCGGGCGTTCCTGCGGGCGCTGCGGCGGGCGGGGACGCCCGCGCTGCAATATGGGTGGGCCGAAGGCTCGCCCGGCCTGCGCGGTTTCGTCGCCGGCCGCCTGCGCGCGCGCGGCGCCGACACGCAGCCCGACGACGTCATCATCACCAGCGGGGCGCAGCAGGCGATCGCGATCGCGCTGGAGCTGACGGCGAAAGCCGGCGACGCAGTGGGCGTCGGCGCCGAGACGTACCCGGCGGCGCTGGAGCTGATGCGCGCGCGGCGTCTGCGCCCCGTCGCGGAGTGGCGCGGGCCGCCCGTCCGCTATGCGATGCCCGCCGTCCACAACCCGCGCGGCGACGCCCTGGCGGACGCCGCGCGCGCCGAGCTGCTGGACGCGCGCGGCGCGATCATCGAGGACGATGCCTACGCCGAGCTGCGCTTCGACGGCCCACCCGCGCGGCCGTTGCTGGCGGACGACCCCGAGCGCGTCCTGCACGTCGGAACGCTGTCGAAGACGCTCTCGCCCGGGTTGCGCATCGGGTGGCTGGTCGTGCCCGCCCGCCTGCGCGAGCGGGCGCTGCTGTTGAAGCAGGGGACGGACCTGCAGGCGAGCAGCCTCGGCCAGGCGATCGCCGAGGCCTACCTGCTGGGCGACGCCGACGCGCCCGCCGTCGACTGGGACGCGCGCCTCGTCCGGCTGCGCCGCTTCTACCGCCGCCGCGCCAGCCTGCTCGGCCGGGCGCTGCGCGCCGCGCTGCCCGACTGGCGCTTCACCAGGCCGGCCGGCGGCTTCGCGATCTGGGCCCAGGCGCCCGCCGGAGCGCCGCCCGTCGACGAGCTGTCATTTCTCCGCCAGGCGATCGAGACCGGCGTCGCGTTCGACCCGGGGTCGACGTTTCGCCCCGACAGCGGGCTGGCGCCACTGGCCGTGCGCCTCTGCTTCTCGGCGGCCCCGACAGCGCAGTTCGACGAAGGTGCGCGGCGCGTGGCCCGGGCCTGGCGTCGCGCCCTGGGCCAGGACCTGGCGCTGGGCGCCTAGCGGCAATGCCTTTCGGAGAAGAGGAACGCCAGGACTTCAGAACCGCCAGGATCAGGAATTTCTCAAATGGTCCGGATGGCGTCCCTCGCGTCCTGGCGGTCAACCCGACAGAATTGGGCCTGGGGATATCGCAATAATTCGAGAAGATCTGGCCTCCCCGACGTTTGGTCCGCTGGGAGGCTCCATGAACGCAAAAGAGCTGAGGACCCACAGGGAGCGCGTTCTTTTCGGGATTTCGGCGGCGATATCGGCCATCGCCTGGATCGTCATCTGCGTCAGCGTCATCGGGCTGGCGTACAGCCTGCTGGTCGCAGTCGGCGTGCTCATGGCACACGCGCTGTTGCTGGCTCGCGTGACCGGCAACGGGGTGCGTGTCAGCAGCACGCAGCTGCCGGAGATCTGGCAGAAGGTCCAGGAGGCCTCGCGCAAGCTGGGCCTGGCGGCGCCGCCCGAGGTCTACGTCGTCCAGGCCGGCGGCCTCCTCAACGCCTTCGCGACCAAGCTCCTCAGCCGCCGGTTCGTCATCCTCTACTCCGATCTCCTGGACGCGTGCGACCTCACGGCGTCGGGTGAGCCCAACGAGCTCGACTTCGTGATCGGCCACGAGATCGGGCACCTGGCGGCCGGCCACCTGGCCTGGCAGTGGTTCCTGCTCCCGTCCCGCATCATCCCGCTGCTGGGGCCGGCCTACTCGCGCGCGCGCGAGTACACCTGCGACCTCTGCGGGCACGCTGCGACCGACAGCCTCGAGGCGTCGTCGCGGGCGCTGGCCATCCTGGCGGCGGGCGGACGAGCCGGGCGGCGCGTGAACCTGGACGCCTTCGTCGAGCAGGCCGGCGACACGGGCCGTTTCTGGATGGCCATCTACGAGCTGAACGCCACGCACCCCTTCCTGTCCAAGCGGGTCGCAGCGCTGCGGGCGGCCAAGGGCTTCGCGACGCGGGCGGCCGCGCGCCGGCCGGTGCTCGCCTACCCGCTGGCGCCGGTCCTGAGAATCGCCGCCTTCGGTCCCGGCGTGATCGTCCTGCTGGCCACCTACGCGGCGATCTTCGCGTCGGTCCCAACCCTCAAGAAATACTTCATGCAACAGCAGCAAAAGGCCGCCGCTGCTCAGTTTCAGCTGCCCCCCGACGGCGAGCCCGCTGCCGCTCCCGAAGAGCCGGCGCCGTCACAGCGGTGAGCTGGTCCGGACGATCGCGCGCAGCACTTCCGCGACGCTCCAGGCCTGGGCGGTGCACCCGCGCGGCAGGAACGGCGGCTCGGCGTCGAAGATCTCGCTGATGGTGCCGATGCAGGCCGCCGAGAGCTCCT
>CAZJMY010000599.1:0-7594 GCA_964546845.1 uncultured Myxococcales bacterium
GGCCATGCCCTGGGCGGCGTTCTGCGTGTACTCGGCGACGCTGGCGCCGGTCACCTTCCGGATCTGCACGCCGTCGATCACCCAGGCGATGTAGTCGGGCGTCCACTCGAACGCGTACGTGTGGTACGTGCCGCAGACGTCGGCCGCGGCCGTCGTGAACTGCGCGCTCTGCGTGCCGGTGCCCGTCCAGATGTTGGTCTGCAGGCGGCAGGTGGCGTTGATCTTCTCGTAGTCGAGCTCGTTCCAGGAGGTCGTCGAGGACGAGCCGTCCTTCCACAGGAAGAAGGAGCTGACGACCCCCTCCCCGGGAGCGAACCGGAGGCGCGCCTCGAAGCGCCCGTAGAGATAGGCCTGGCTGCGATAAAGCTCGGCGCTCTGGACGGCGGACGCGGCGCTGGGCGCCAGGACTCCCACCAGCAGCGCGGCCAAGCGGATTCGTTGAATGAATTTCATCTCGACGCCCCCTTTATCACGAGCTAGCGGAGGTGTAGAGGCCCAGGGCCCGGTGCCACACCCAGCGGGCCACAAACGCGAAGGCGAGCCCGCCACCGAAGGCCGCGGCCGCCGTCCGGACGTCCAGCCGTCCCAGCAGCGCCAGCGCCGGGTAGGTCGTCAGGAGCGCGATCGGGAACACGAACGTGAACACGATTCGCAGCGCGCCCCGGAACACGGAGATGGGCCAGCGCGCGGCGTCGAACAGCGACCCGAAGAGGTACGACAGGTTGTCGACCTTCACGACCCAGAAGGACGCGCTGATGACCAGGATCCAGATCGAGTAGAGGATCACGATCGCCAGGACCAGCAGGGCCAGACCCGCGCCGACGGCCAGCAGGCTGGGCCAGCGGCCGAGCTTGCTGAAGGCCACCGCGAAGATGATCAGCGCGCCGGCGACGTCGACGACGTGCCAGGGCTCCAGCTTCGCGGTCGAGACCAGGAACTGCGCGTCGGCCGGCTTCAGCAGCACGAAGTCCAGCGTCCCGCGGCGGACGTGCTCGACGACGGCGGTCAGGCTGGGGCTGACCGCCCCCTCGAGCACGGCGTGCAGCAGGGTGAACCAGCCCACGACCACCAGCGACTCCGGGAAGCTCCATCCGGCGACGGTCTGGCGCGCGCCGAAGACGATCAGGATGGGCACCAGCGTGACGCCCATCCACAGCGTGGCGATGAGGCCGCGCACCAGGAAGTCGGCGCGGTACTGCATGGCCGTCAGCGCGGACATGGTCAGCTGCACGCGCAGCAGGACGGCGTACCGTCGCAGCAGCCTCACGTCATCCCCCGAACGCCGCGAACCGGCGCAGCCCGGCGCGCCAGACCCGCAGCGCCAGCGCGGCGAACAGCAGCACGTAGCCCCACTGCGCGCCCAGGGCCAGCAGCGCCTGCCGCCGCGACATGAGGCCGACCAGGTTGTCGACGGGGAAGGCCAGCATGAAGCGGAACGGCAGCACGTCGGCCGCCCGCCGCAGCCAGCCCGGCAGAACTTCCAGCGGCACCAGGTAGCCCGACAGGATGGCGTGCACCCCCAGCCACAGCTCGAAGATCCCCAGCGCGCTGTCGACGAAGAAGGCCAGCGACCCCATCAGCACCATCGTGAAGAAGATCAGCAACCAGGCCCCGGCCAGGGACGCGCCGAACACCGCCACCAGCACCGGGTCGTGCCGCAGCAGCCGATCGCGCGCGACCGCCACCAGGATCGCGACGACCGGCGAGATCACCAGCGCCCGCATCGGCACCGCCGAGACGTGGTCCGCCGCCAGCGAGACGATGGGGTGGATCGGGCGCAGCAGCTTGGCGGCCAGCGTGCCGTCGCGGACCTCCATGGACAGCTGCCAGACCACCCAGCTGGTGGTCAGCAGGCGCACCGCCAGGACCCCCAGGTAGTAGGCGGTGAACCCCTTCTGGTCGAAGCGCCCCACCGGCCCGTCGGCGGCGACGGCATGCCAGAGCGCCAGCATCACCAGCGGCATGTTGGTCGTCAGGATCCAGACGACGAACTCGGCCCGATAGGCCACCACCTCCGAGATGCCGACCCGCAGCAGCGTCGGCAGCGCCTTCAACGCGCGCGCCGCCTGGGCCGCGAAGCCGAGGGGGCGGGGCACGGCCGCCGGCGGCGTCATCGCCACCGTCATCGATCGCCCGCCGCCGGCGCTGCGCCCGCGGGCGGCGTGGCCGGCGCCTCCCGGACGCGCGCGCCGAACAGCTCGCGCATCACTTCTTCCAGCGGAGCGTCCTCGATCGTGAGGTCGACGATGGGCAGCGCCCCCAGCGCGTCGCGCACGACCGCCTGCATGCGGTCGTGCGGCACCGACAGGACCACCTGCGCCGGCTCTGCCGACACGACGGCGCCCAGGCGTTCCAGGTCGGCCCGCTCCACCGGCCGCGCCAACCGCACGGTGAGGCGCTTGTCCGGGCGCACCCGGCGCGCCAGCTCGCGGAGGTCGCCGTCGTAAACCAGGTGGCCACGGTCGATGACCACGACGCGCGGGCACAGCGCGACCACGTCGTCCATGTAGTGGCTGGTCAGCAGCACCGATGCGCCGTAGCGCTCGTTGTAGTCGCGGATGAAGTCGCGCATCTTGGCCTGCATCGACACGTCGAGGCCGAGGGTCGGCTCGTCCAGGAACAGCACGCGCGGCCGGTGCAGCAGGGCCGCCACCAGCTCGCACTTCATCCGTTCGCCCAGCGACAGCTGGCGCGTGGGCTTGTGGATGAGGTCGCCGATCTCCAGCAGCTCGACCAGGGCCGCCACCGTCTCGTCCGCCTGGGCGCGCGGGACGTCGTAGATGGCGCGGTTCATCGCGTACGTCTCTGCCGGGGGCAGATCCCACAGGAGCTGCTGCTTTTGCCCCATCACCAGCGTGATGAGCTGCAGGAACCGCGGGTCGCGCGTCTGGGGCAAGTACCCGCCCACCCGGACGCTGCCCCCCGTCGGGTAGAGGAGGCCGGCCAGGATCTTCAGCGTCGTGGTCTTGCCGGCGCCGTTCGGCCCCAGGAACCCGACCCGCTCGCCCTGGGCGATCTCGAAGGACAGCCCCTCCACGGCGTGGACCAGCTCGTACTTGCGGCGGAACACCGAGCGCAGAGCCGCGCCGATCCCGGGCGGCCGTTTGTGAACGCGGTAGCTCTTCGACAGGTCGCGGACGGCGATCAACGGTTCAGGCGGCATCGCGGGCGCAGGGTGGGCAGTCGCCGAGGTCGGCGCGTTAATCTACACGGTAGGCGCGGTAACCGGTGCCATGAGGGGGGTTACTCCGGTGTAACCCGTGGGACTACCCGGGCGGCGCTGCGGCGCGGCTTTGCGGGGTTCTGACGGGTGGCTTCGTATTTGCTCACTTCAGCGGTCGTCATGCGAACCGACACAACGGGGAAATGGGCGGGGAAGCCACGGGACCGCATCTTGATCGTCGACGACGACGGTGATGCGCGCGAGCTCATCGCTTCGGTGCTGGCCGAGGCGGGCTACCAGGTCGAGGTGGCCAGCGACGGGTTCGACGCAATCAACAAGCTGTCTGCAGTCCGGCCAGACCTGGTTCTGACCGACCTGCGGATGCCGGGGTTGACGGGTGTCGACCTGGCGCAACGCATCCGCGGCCTGGGGGACGTGCCGGTGATCCTGACGACCGGCGCCGAGACACACGATCTCTGCACCGGGTCCGAGGCGTACGGGGCGGTGGCTTGCTTGACCAAGCCGATCAACCTCGACGAGCTGCTCTGGACGATCGACACGGCCCTGGCGTGTCGGCCCGGCGCCGCGGTCGCCAACGCGTAGTTCGTTGGCGGCGGCCGGTTGGCCACGACGCCAACCAGGTTGGTCGCCGGAGCGACCGGCCCGCTCGGAAGGCGGCTGAAAATCGAGATCGATAGGTGGCGCGGCCGTTGCTCTTGCGGGGGGCATGAGCCACCGTCGCGCCACCTTCGCTGTCACGATCGCTCTCGTCGCAGGCTGCACGTCACGTACGTTCGAGGCGCCCGCCATCCGGCCCGCCGTCAGCGTTCGTAACGTGCAGACCTACCACCAGAACGACAAGCTCGACTTGTTGTTCATGATCGACGACTCGTCGTCGATGGACAAGATGCAGACCAAGCTCAAGGAACAGTTGCCGCTGTTCATGCAGGTTCTGCAGAGCGCCCCTGGCGGACTGCCGGACATTCACATCGCGGTCGTCTCGTCGGACATGGGCGTGCCCAGCGACGTGAGCATCCAGAGCTGCACGCGGTACGGCGATCAGGGCATGTTCCGCGCAGACCCGCAGGGAGCGTGCCTGGGCACGATGCTGGCGCCCGGCGCCACGTTCCTGTCGGCCAGCCGCGGCGGCAGCAACTTCACCGGCTCGATCAGCGACGTCTTCCAGTGCATCGCGCTGCTGGGCGCGGGCGGTTGCGGCTTCGAGAACCAGCTCGCGTCGATCGACCGGGCGCTCGGCGCCGACGGTCAGGGGCCGGCGCCCACCCAGAACGCCGGCTTCCTGCGCGACGACGCGATCCTGGCGATCGTTTTGTTGACCAACGAGGACGACTGCTCGGCACCATCCAACACGAGGATCTATTCCGACAACGGCAGCACGGAGAGCCTGGCAAACCCGCTGGGGCCGGTCACCGGCGGGTTCCGTTGCAACCGGTACGGGCACCTCTGCACGGACCCCAAGACGGGCGCGACGGGCGTCATGCCGCCGCTCACCCCGCCCGGCGATGCGACGGGCAGCCCGGCGATCCTGGACCTGACCCACTGCGAATCCAACGACACCGACAGCGGGATGCTGACGCCCGTGAGCAAGTTCATCACGGACATCCGGTCTCTCAAGCCCGATCCCGACAACCAGATCCTGGTCGCCGCGATCATGGCGCCGCCGACGCCGTACGCCGTGACCTGGGCGCCGTCGCCGAAGAGCAGCGGCGTGTCGGAGCAGTGGCCGCAGGTGATGCATTCGTGCGGCGCCGTGGCCGGCGACGACGTGAACCCTCAGGCGACGGACCTGGTCTCCGACGGCAGCTTCGGCGATCCGGGCGTGCGGATCAGCCAGTTCCTGAACGGGTTCAACGACAGCGTCTCCGCGTCGATCTGCGCGCCCAGCTACGCGAACTCGCTGACGGCCATCGCGAACCGCATCAACCAGAAGTTCGCGCCGCCCTGCCTGACCGGACGCATCGCCCGGACCGCCGCCGGCGCGCCCGACTGCGCGGTCATCGACAGGCTTTTCAGCGCACACGACGGCAAGTGGACCGAGCAGGCTCTCATGAGCTGCGACGAAACCGGCAACCAGCCCCCCTGCTGGAAGCTGGACGCGCCGGCGGCGGACAGCGCCTGCACCGGCCAGGTGCTCGCGGTCGACGAATCGGACGCCAACAAGGCCGCCGACACGATCCAGCGCCAGGTGGACTGCAGCATCTGTTCGCCTGGCTCGACCCAGCCGGGCTGCAACTAGTCGCTACGGGCGCTTCGGGACGATGAGGACGGGGCAGGGGGTGTGCTGGACGACCCGATCGACGTTGCTGCCGAACAGCGCGTGAGCCAGGCCGCTGCGCCCGTGGGTGCCCATGACGATCAGGTCGGCGTGGGTGTCGCGGGCACGGTTGACGATCTCCGTGTCGGCGCGGCCGACCAGCGTCGTCGTCTCGCAGTTGAGGCCGGCCGCGCGCACCCGTTTCTCCTCGGCGGCCAGCCCCTGATCGGACCGGTCCAGCACGCGGTCCATGTCGAGGGGCAGCGTCGCCACGTCGATGGGCGGCGGCAGCGGGTAGGCGGCCTCGACCGCCACGTGAACCAGATCCAGCGTCGCGCCCGACCCGCGGGCCAGCTCGATCGCCGTCTCGAGCGCCTCGTTCGACGGGTCGGTGAAATCGGTCGGCACCAGGATGCGCTTCAGGCTGGCCAGGTTCATGCCGTCGATCTTACGCACGGAACGGTTTTCAGCCACTCGGGGAGCGGGCCAGGCCGACTTGACGCCGCCGCCGTGGCTCTGGCAGGAAGGCGCGATGCCCAGCCAGGTCATTGCTTCCCGGATTCGCGGCTTCATCTCGCTGAACGCCCACCCAGGCGGGTGCGCCGCCAACGTCGACGCCGAGATCGCGGCCGCGAAGGCCGGAGCGCCCGGCACCAGGATCGGGGACGCGCTGGTGGTCGGCGCCAGCACGGGCTACGGGCTCTCCAGCGTCGCCAGCGCGGTGTTCGGGTACGGCGCGCGCGCGACGGCCGTCTGCCTGGAACGGCCGCCGCAAGGGGACAAGACGGCGTCGGCCGGCTGGTACAACCTGGCCGCCCTGCAGCAGCGGGCGCGCGCGGCGGGCCGCGAGGTGGCGGTCGTCAACGGCGACGCCTTCAGCCGTGAGGTGAAAGAGCAGACGCTGGCGCACCTGAAGAAGATCGGCGCGCGTCCGGATCTGGTCGTCTACAGCGTCGCGGCCCCGCGGCGCACGGATCCCGCGACCGGCACCACGTACAACTCGGTGCTGAAGCCGCTGGGCGCTCCGTATCGCAGCAAGAGCATCAACCTGGGCAACGACCAGGTCGTGTCGGTGGAGATCGCGCCGGCCAGCGACGCCGAGATCGAGGCCACCCGCAAGGTGATGGGCGGCGAGGACTTCGCCGACTGGGTGCGCGCGCTGGGCGAGGCCGACCTGCTGGCGCGCGGCTGCCGCGCCGTCGCCTACAGCTACGTGGGTCCTGCGCTGACGTTCCCCATCTACCGGTCCGGCACGATCGGCAAGGCCAAGGAAGACCTGGAGGCGAAGACGCGCGACCTGTCCGCCTGGATGCAGAGCCGCGTGGGTGGCGCTGCCTGGGTCAGCGTCAACAAGGGGCTGGTGACCCAGGCCGCCGCCGCCATCCCGGTGGTCCCCCTCTACGTCAGCATCCTCTACAAGGTCATGAAGGAGGCCGGGACCCACGAGGGGACCGCCGAGCAGATCGTGCGCCTCTTTCGCGACCACCTGGCCCCGGGGCGCCAGCCGGCGACCGACGAGGCGGGCCGCATCCGCATCGACGACCGCGAGCTGGACCCCGCCATCCAGGCGCGCGTCTCGGCGCTGTGGGAGCAGGTCACGACGGAAAACCTCGGGACGCTGTCCGACTACGCCAGCTTCCGCACGGACTTCCGCCGCCTGTTCGGGTTCGAGGTCCCGGGCGTCGACTACGCCGCCCCCGTCGAGACCGACGTTCCGCTGACCCTGATCTGAAAGGGCCTCCGACTTCGGGCTCAGACCCCGGAGTCCCGGGGGATGAGCGCCGAGGCCAGAGGCCCGCGGTGGTGCGCCGGCTGTGAGCCCGGCCGCGTTACTTCGGCATGGGCTCGTCGTCGGACGCGCCCTTCTTCTTGGCCGCCGGCTTCTTGCCCGCCGGCTTCGCGGCGGCCGGCTTGCTCGCGTCGCCCGCCTTGGCCTTCGGGTGCTTGCGCTCGGGCGTGGGGTTGATGTCCTCCGGCTCCGCCTGGTTCTGGATGGTCTCCTTGGGCGAGAGCAGCCGGAACTCGATGCGGCGGTTCTTCTCCTGGCCGTCGTGCGTGTTGTTGTCGGCGATGGGCTTGTCCGGGCCGTAGCCGACCGTCCCGATGCGCTTCTCGTCGATGCCGGCGGAGACCAGGTAGTCCTTCACGGCCTCGGC
>CAZJMY010000600.1:0-10897 GCA_964546845.1 uncultured Myxococcales bacterium
CAGCCCGGGAGCGGCGCCACGCGCCGAATCGTCAGAACCGCATGCCGCGCTTGGCGCGGTAGAGAAACCACTTCCAGGTCAGGTAGCCGGCGCCCGCGGCGGCCGGCAGGATGAAGAAGGTCCCCGCGCCGGCGACGCCCAAAAGGACGGTGCCGCCCCAGGCCGCGGCCGCGAAGGCGCCCTTCTTCTTGGCTTCGGACTTGTCGCGTTCGATCAGGCTCTCCATGCGCCGGTCCTCCCAGGGCTCTAAGATGGCACTGGTCGCGCCGCCGCGCCATGCGCGCCCGCGGCGCAGCGCCTAATTCAGCAGTTGCGGGGGGCTGAGCGCGAACGGCGCGATCTGCGCGTCGAACCGGTCGCCGTCGCTGGTGATCATCTGGTACGTACCGCGCATCGACCCCGAGGGCGTCGCGATCACGCACCAGCTCGTGTATTCGAACTCCTCGCCCGGGCGCAGCACCGGTTGCGCGCCCACGACGCCTTCGCCGCGCACCTCCTGGATCGTCCCGAAGGCGTCGGAGATGATCCAGTGCCGGCTTTTCAGCTGCGTGGTGACCGTCCCCTGGTTGGCGATGTTGACGGTGTAGGCAAACGCGTACTGCTTCGCCGACACGGAAGATCGGTCCGCCATGTACTCGGTGCGAACCGTGACCAGAATTCCTCGTGTCAGCGCGGACGACATTGCCGGTCAACCGTGCCAAAATCGCGGGGCGCATTCAAGCCGAGGCCGTCGGAGGTGCCCATGCTGCTCACTGAAAAACATTGTGTCCCCTGCCGCGAAGGCACTCCCTCGCTGGACGACGCGACGATCCGCTTGCTGCTGGGTGACGTCGCGGGGTGGTCCGTGGACGCCGCGCCGGGCAAGCCGCCCCGCATCACCAAGCGCTATGACTTCGCCGATTTCCTGGCGGCCATGGCGTTCGTCGACAAGATGGCCGCCCTGGCCGAAGCGGAGGGGCATCACCCCGACTTCTGCGTGCACTACAGCCGCGTCGACGTGTCGCTGTCGACGCACGCGGCGCGCGGGCTGACCGAGAACGACTTCATCCTGGCCGCCAAGCTGGATGCGGCGCTTCCCGGGGCGGGAAGCCGGGCATGAGCGTCGCGGTCACCATCACGGGCGCCACCGGGCTCATCGGAACGGCCCTGGCCGCCTCCTGCACGCGCGACGGGATGCGGGTCGCGGCGCTCGTGCGCAACACGGCCCGCGCCGCCGATCGGCTGGCCGGCGTGACCCTGCACGCCTGGGACGCCACCAGCGGCTTGCCGCCCGAGGCGGCGCTGGCCGGCGCCGACGCGGTCGTGAACCTGGTCGGTGAACCGATCGCCGAAGGGCGCTGGACCGACGCGCGCAAGAAGCAGCTGCGCGACAGCCGCGTCGTCGCCACGCGCGCGCTGGTCGACGGCCTCCGGGGCCTGCCCACCCGGCCCCGCGTGCTCGTCTCGGCGTCGGGGTCGGGCTACTACGGCGACCGCGGCGACGAGATCCTGACGGAGACGTCGCCGCCCGGGACCGGGTTCGTCGCCGAGCTGGCGCGCGACTGGGAGGCCGAGGCGCTGAAGGCCGAGGAGCTGGGCATCCGGGTCGTTCTCCTCCGCAACGGCGTCGTGCTGGCCCGCGAGGGCGGGATCTTGAAGAAGCTCCTTCCGCCGTTTCGCCTGGGGCTAGGGGGCAAGATTGGCAGCGGCGCGCAGTGGATGCCCTGGATCCACCTCGAAGACGAGATCGGGCTCATCCGTCACGCGATCGCGCATGAATCGGTGCGCGGCCCGCTGAACGTGGTGGCGCCCGAGCCCGCCACGAACGCCGAGTTCGTGCGGGCCATGGGCGAGGCGCTGGGGCGGCCCACGGCGTTCACGGCGCCGGCCTTCGCGCTGCGGCTCGCGTTCGGGACGATGACCGACGAGGTGCTGCTGGCCAGCCAGCGCGCCATGCCTGTCCGGACGCTGGAGACCGGCTACACGTTTCGGCACCCGCTGTTGCGCGAGGCGCTGACCCAGCTTCTGGCGCGGCGGACCCGCCCCGAGACGGCGGAGGCGGCCAGCTCGACGTAAAAAAGGAGGCGGCGGTGGCGGCAGCAGGGCAGGACGGGATGAGTCGACCGGACGGCCAGGGCGACGGGCCGAAGCACCTGCTGCAGGCGGAGGCCCGGGGTGAAGGGCCGGTCCGACGCCGCGTCGTGCTGGCGCTGGCCGCGGCGGCCCTGGCCCCGCTGGGGCTGGCCATCATCCTGGCGGCGATCTTCCTGGCCGGTCCGGCCGGGCGCGCGCCGGAGCTCCGGCAGGCGCTCGAGCGCTGGCTGCGGGTGTCGGCCGTGGGCGGCGGCGCGCTGGCGACGGCGCTGGGCGCGCTCGCCGCGCGCGAGATGCTGGCCCCCTTGCGCCGCCTGGCCGCGACGGCGACGCAGTCGTCCGCGGAGCTGGAGGCGCGCGTCGTCGCGCGCACCCGCGACCTGGAAGCAGCCCACACGGAGCTGGAGGCGAAGTCCCGCCGCGGCGAGGAGGCCGATCGCCTGAAGAGCGCCTTCATCGCCAACATGAGCCACGAGATCCGGACGCCGCTCAACTCGGTGCTGGCGCTGTCGCAGCTGCTGCGGGACGGGGTGGCCGGGCCGCTCACCGTCGACCAGCGGCGCTACCTGGAGGTGATCGAGCGGAACGGGCAGGGCCTCCTGCACCTCATCAACGACATCCTGGACCTGTCGCGCATCGAGGCCGGCCACATGGAGATCGACGCGCAGGACCTGGATCTGGGGCCGGAGATCGCGGCTGTCGTCGACGCTCTGACGCCGCTGGCCTCGGCCAAGGGGCTGGACCTGGTCAACGTGCTGCCCCCCGATTTGCCACACGTGCGCGCGGACGCCGATCGCTTCCGGCAGATCCTGACCAACCTGGTCGGCAACGCGGTGAAGTTCACCGAATCCGGGCAGGTCCGGCTGGGCGGCGAGGCGCAGGGCGACACCGTCACGCTGCACGTCACCGACACCGGCGTAGGGATCCCCGACGCTTACCGCGACAAGATCTTCCACGAGTTCTTCCAGGTCGACCAGACGCTGGTCCGGCGGCAGGGGGGAACGGGGCTGGGCCTGGCCATCGCGCGCCGCCTGGCGCGCATCATGGGCGGCGAGATCTCCGTCGAGAGCGTGGTGGGTCGCGGGTCGCGGTTTTCGCTGCGGCTGCCGCGCGCCACCGGCGACCTGGCCCAGGCGGCGCCGCCGGTCCTGAGCCCGGTGGCCGGGGCCGGACCGATCGCGCCCGCCAGCGTGCTGGTCGTCGAGGACAACGAGGACAACCTGTTCACGCTGCGGCAGGTGCTGGCCCGACTGCCGCTGGACCTGTCGTTCGCGAACAGCGGGCGGCAGGCCATCGAGGCGTGCCGCCGTCAGATGCCTGACCTGGTCATCATGGATGTGCAGATGCCCGGGATGACCGGGTTGCAGGCGACCGGCGCCATCCGGGCGCTTCCGGGCGGGGCGGACGTCCCGATCCTGGCGCTGACGGCCCAGGCCATGAAGGGCGATCGCGAGCGGATCCTGGCGGCCGGCTGTGACGACTACGTCGCCAAACCCTTTCAGCCGAAAGAGCTGACCGAGGCCATCGTGCGGCTCTTGCGTCGGGACGCGCCCGGTGAGACGATCGGGACGCGCGCGGTGCCCCCCGCCGGGCCGCCATCCGACTCACCGACACGCCATGGCGCGCATAATCCTCGTCGATGACCCGCCGGGCGCCGCGCGCGCTGCGAGCGAAGCGCTGGCGCCGCGTGGCGGGGCCGGCCTGAAGGTCGCGTTCGCGCCGACGGTGACCGCGGCCGCTGCCTCGGGGCAGGACTTCGTGGTGTTGCGCGCCGACCGGCTGAACGCGGCGCTGGCCGGCGGTGACGCCGCGCGCGACGCCGTCTTGCGCGAGACGTTCCAGGCCTTCGAGGACGGCGTCTGCCTCGTCGGGCCGGGCGGCCACCTGCAGATCGCCAACGCCGCCGGCGAGCGCCTCTACAACGGACGCCTGCGGGAGGAGCTGGAGGCGGCCGTCCAGGAAGCCCTGGCCGGCGCGACGACCGCGGACCGCAGCCTGTCGGTGGACGGGCAAGTGTTCGCGGTCCACGCCTACCCGCTGCCGGGGCGCGGGGTCGTGCTGTACGTGCGCGACGCCACCGACGAGCGGGAACGCGAGATCGGCCGCCTCGAGGCCGAGAAGTTGGCGTCGATTGGCCTCTTGGCTGCCGGCGTCGCGCACGAGATCAACAACCCCGCGGCGTTCGTGCTGGCGAACATCGAAGCGCTGGCGGGGCAGCTGCGCCTCATCGAGGAGCGGCTGCGCGAGCCGGCCGATCCGGCCGCCGCCCGCCGCGGCCTCTCGGACCTGCTGTTCGAGGCCAACATGATCCTGCAAGAGTCCAAGGAAGGAATGGCGCGCATCCACCGGATCGTGCGCGACCTGGGCTCGTTCTCGCACGTCGACGAGGAGGCCAACGCCCCCGTCAACGTGAACCTGGCGATCGAGTCGGCGCTGGGGATGCTCCGCAACGAGCTGAAGTACCGGGCGCGCGTCGAGCGCGAGCTGAAGGCGTCACGCAGCGTGCGGGCCAGCGGCGCCCGGCTCGGTCAGGTGTTCCTGAACTTGATCCTGAACGCCGCCCAGGCGCTGGACGAGACGCAGACGAAACGGAACCTGGTCCGCGTGCGCAGTTACGACGAAGGGGCGGACGTGATCGTCGAAGTGTCCGACAACGGCCCCGGGATCCCCGATGAGATCCTGCCGCGCATCTTCGAGTCGTTCTTCACGACCAAGCCGCGCGGCATGGGGACGGGGCTGGGCCTGCCGATCTCGCTGGGCATCGTGCGGTCGCTGGGCGGCGAGATCCTGGTCGACACGCGCAAGGGGGAGGGGGCCACCTTCCGCGTTCGCCTGCCGGCCGCCGACGAGGGGAGCGTGCCCGTCGCGGCGGCGTCTCCGGCGTCCGCGCCCACCGCCGGCTACCCGCGCCGCCGCGTGCTGGCCGTCGACGACGAGGCGCTGCTGCTGAAGGCCTATCGGCGCATGGTCGGCGACGCGCACGAATTGACGACGGCGCTGGGCGGTCACGAGGCCCTGCGCCTCCTCGAGCGGGACGCCGGGTTCGACGTGATCCTCTGCGACCTGCAGATGCCCGAGATGTCCGGGATGGAGCTGCACGCCGCCGTCCGGTCGCGCATGCCGGCGCTCAGCGACCGATTCGTGTTCGTGACGGGCGGCGCGTTCTCCAGCGACGCGCGCCGGTTCCTGGAAGAATCGGTGGCGGCGGTGATCCAGAAACCGTTCCGCCTGGAAGATCTGATGGCCCTCATCGAGCGGACGGCCGGCGGCCGCGACCCCACGACGCCCGTGCCCGCCGGTGGCGGCCAGGCCGCCTCGCGCGTGAGCTGACGTGCGCCCGCGCAAGCTGGTGGTCGCGGCGCTGGTCCGCGACGGGTCGCGGATCCTGATGTCGCGGCGCCGCCCCGACCAGCCGATGCCGAACCTGTGGGAGTTTCCGGGGGGCAAGGTGGAGCCCGGCGAGTCCCCGACCGACGCGCTGGCCCGCGAGGTCCGCGAAGAGCTGGGCTGCGAGGTCGCCGTCGGCCGCATCCACGACGTCGTCTTCCACGCCTACCCGGAGTTCGACCTCTACATGCTGGTCTACGCGGCGGCGATCACCGCCGGTACCCCGCGAGCCGTCGACGTCGCCGAGGTCGCCTGGATCGAAGCCGCGCGACTCCCCGCCCTGGACCTGCTCCCCGCCGATTACCCTGTGGCGCGCGCCCTGGCCGCCGGCGGCTGAGCAGCGCTCCCAGGTCAGGCCTGGGGGGCCGACCCGGCGTCGATGGCGGCCGGCGTTTCTGCGGGCGCTGCCTCCGGGGTCGCCGCGTCGCCTGCGGGTGCGTCGCTCGGCGCCTCGGCGCCGGGCGGGTGGGGCTGGTTCGCGGTGGCCGCGGCGCGCAGAGCCTCGCGCTCGACGGCGCGGGCCGCCTCCGTCGCGTCGCGCTTGCACGCGCCGCACATCGACGGCTCGGACCAGGCGCCGAGGTGGGTCTGCAGCTGGCTCTCGGGCGGCCAGTAGATCGGGGTGCCGCAGTGCTTGCACGGAATCTCGACCGTCTTCTTGTCCTTCAGGAAGTCCACGCAGGACTGGCAGCGCCGCTCGGGCGGGCGGATCTCGCGGCGGCGCTTCTTGCGGTTGCGCGAGCGCTTCTGGTTGGCGGCCGCCGGCGTGGCCGCCGCGCTGATCGCGGACGTCTCCGGCAGCGCCTCGGCTACGGGCGCCTCCCCTTCGGGCTCCGCCGCGACGACGGCTTCCGAGCTCGCATCCACGCCCTTGGGTTGGGGGCCGTGGCCGTTGGTGTGGGTGCTGTGGCGTTCGCCCTCGTCTGCCTTGTCCTCGGACTTCCCCTCGACCTTGGGCTCCGGCCGCACGCCGGCGGCCAGCTGGGCCTGCTTCGTCCAGGTCCAGGTCCCCTCGCAGTTCTCGGTCTTGCAGGGGATCTGCCGGTCCTCCAGCTCGCCCATCTCCTTCGCGCAGATCTCGCAGTACTGCGGGTACGGATCGCCCGTCTTGCCGCGCACGGCACGCGCCAGCTGGGCCCCGCGCTTGTCGGTCCACGTGCGCTTGCAGCCGGGACGCCGGCAGGGACGCTCGACGTCCTTCACGGACTGGTAGATCGCGACGCAGCTCTCGCACATCCGGCGCGGCGCCTTCGGGATCGGCTTGCCGGCGACACACTCGTCCAGCTGATCCCCCCGACTCCAGGTCCAGGTGTGCTTGCACCCCGACGTCCGGCAGCGGACCTCGCGGTCGGCGATCGCGCCGAAGTCGGCCTTGCACGCCTCGCACATCCGCCGAGGCGGCTCGTTCGACAGACCGGCCGCATAGGCCTGGATCTGCTCGTCGGCGGACCAGACCCACTTGTGCTTGCAGCCGTTGATCCCGCAGGCGACCGGGCGATCCTTCAGCTTGCGATAGACGCTCTCGCATTGCGCGCAGCGCAGGGCGGGCGGCTCCACGGTCGTCTCGGGCGCGCCGGCCAGAAGCTGAGCCCGCCGCGAGTAGACCGCGGTGCGCGAGCAGCCCGGCACCGCGCACGGCAGGGTCTGGTCGCTCAGTGCGCTCAGCTTCGTCTCACAGCCGGCGCAGAGACCCCGGGGCGCGGGCCGGTTGGCCGCTGCGGCCTCGACCTGCGCCATCGCGGGCCAGGTCCAGGTGCCGTCGCAGCCCGGGCGATCGCACGGGCGCTGAACGTCCTGGGCGCGGCGGAACGCCTCGCGGCAGGGGTCGCACATCGACGACGTGGGGTCCGAGGGGTCGGCGGCGCCGCGCCCCCCCAGCTTGGCGGCCTTGCCCCCGGCGATGCTGATCCAGGTGCGCGTGCAGCCCGCAACGGAGCAGGGCGAGGACTTGGCCCCGAGACGATCGGCGAGCGTGAATCCGGCGAGACCCATGGAGGGGCCTATGCTGACCAAAGGCCTGCCGCCGTGCAAGCCCGATTCGGTGACGCTTGCGTCGCATGGGGGGCGGGGGTAGACAAGCCCGGCTAAAACGATGCAAATCACCATCGAGGATCTTTCGCCGGTCGAAAAGCGGGTCGAGTTCGAGCTCCCCTGGACCGACGTCGCCCCCAAGCTCGACAAGGCCTATGACAGCCTGCGCAAGGGGGTCCGGCTGCCCGGATTCCGCCCGGGGAAAGTGCCCCGGGCGCTGCTGGAGAAGATGTACCGGCGGCAGGTCGAGGACGAGGTGGCCCGCGAGCTGGTCGAGCGGTCGATCGGCCAGGCCATCCGCGAGAACCAGATCCAGCCGGTCGCCCCGCCCGCCGTCGCGGAGATCGAGATCAAGAACGGCGAGCCGTTCAAGTTCTCGGCGCGCGTCGAGGTCCGGGCCACCGTCACGCCGCAGGACTACTCGGGGGTGCCCGTGTCGCGGCGGCCGCCCAACGTCACCGACGAGCAGGTCCAGGAGGCGCTGGAGGGGTACCGCAAGCGGCTCACGCAGTTCAAGCCGGTCGAGGGGCGCACCGAGACCGGCCCGCGGGACCTGGTCCGCGTCGAGCTGACCGGCAAGGTGGGCGAGCACAAGATCAAGCGTCGCGAGGTCGTCGTCGATCTCGAGGACGAGGTCGGCGGCCCGCTGCCGGGGCTGGCCAGCCATCTGCGCGGCAAGCCGTTCGGCGGCGAGGCGACGTTCGAGGTGGACTACACGCTGCCGGCAGAGGGGATCCCGGCGGAGCTCGCGGGGCGCCACGTCAAGCTGAACGCCGTCATCAAGGAGGCGCGCGAGAAGCAGGTTCCGGCGCTGGACGACGAGCTGGCGAAGGACACCGGCGAGGCGGAGACGCTGGACGGGCTGCGCGCCAAGGTGCGCGAAAAGCTTACCGAGACCGAGCAGCAGCGCATCAAGCGCGAGGTGGAGCGCGCGCTGATCAAGGAGATTGTGAAGCGCAACAGCTTCCCGGTCGCCCCGGCGCTGATCGATCGCTACGCGCAGGCCATCGTCAACCGCGCCAAGAACCAGCTGCAGATGATGGGCGTCGACGCCGAGAGCTTCGACGAGGAGCGCATGCGGCGCGAGGTGCGCGGCGAGGCCGAGGAAGAGGCGCGCGGCGGGATCCTGCTGCAGGCGATCGCGGAGCGCGAGGGGATCACGTCGACGGACGCCGACGTGCAAAAGCGCCTGGCGGAGCTGGCGGCGGCGCGCAACGTCCCCGTCAAGCAGCTGCGCGCCGACCTGGAAAAGGACGGGCGCATCGCGCAGATCGAAGCGCAGATCCGGGAACAGAAGACGCTTGATATGCTGATCTCGCAGGCTAAGATCACCGACGAAGATCCGCCGACCGAGCCCGCAACCAAGTCCGAAGGTTCGCTGATCGTCACGCCAGAGGAAGCGCGCCGCGAGGCGCGAGACAAAGCCAAGTAAGTAGTCCGCCGCCCCGAAAGGAACCGCCCATGCGCGACGTGCCGCCGCCCCCGATCTCGAACTTCATCATCCCGACCGTCATCGAGCAGACCCACCGGGGCGAACGCGGGTGGGACATCTTTTCGCGTCTGCTGAAGGACCGCATCATCTTCCTCGGGACGGCGGTCGACGATCAGGTCGCCAACATCATCATCGCCCAGCTCTTGTTCCTCGAGAGCGAGGACCCGGACAAGGACATCATGCTGTACATCAACTCGCCGGGCGGCATGGTCACGGCGGGGCTGGCGATCTACGACACCATGCAGTACGTGCGCCCCGACGTGGCGACCTTCTGCATGGGGCAGGCAGCGTCGATGGGGTCGTTCCTGCTGGCGGCCGGCACCAAGGGCAAGCGCTTCTCGCTCCCGCACGCCAGTGTCCTCATTCACCAGCCGCTGGGCGGCTTCTCGGGCCAGGCGACCGACATCGACATCCACGCCCGCGAGATCCTGCGGACGCGCGACCGCCTGAACGAGCTCCTGGTCAAGCACACGGGCCAGCCGATCGAGCGCATCAAGCAAGACACCGAGCGCGACTACTTCATGAGCGCGATGGAAGCGAAGGAGTACGGCATCATCGACGAGGTGCTGATCCAAAAGCCCTCCGCCACCAGCAAGTAGCAGCCGGTCAGACCGGATTCGGACTCGGACTCGGACTCGGACTCGGAGCGCCTGACCGAGGGCGTGAGCGAGTCCGAGTTCGAGTTCGAGTTCGTGAGGGGCCGGCGTGTTCGTGGGCGTGCGCGTCGGCGTGGGCGTGTTCGAGTTCGTGTTCGTGTGAGGCGAGCGAGGGCGTAGGGGCGGGAAGCGGGGGGGGGGGAGAAACCTTGGGCCTGGGTTTGCCGAAAACCCGGCATGTGGCAGTTCGATCACCACCGGCTGGATGCGTTTGCGGTTGCCCGGCGGACGCTATCGATTGGCGACGCCATCGCTCGGCGGTTGCCTCGCGGATATGGAAATCTGGCCGACCAGCTGCGGCGCTCGCTGCTCGCCGCATATCTCGGAATTGCGGAAGCCTCTAGTCGGTCAGGTGCTGACCGGGTCGCTCGGTTCCGCTGCGCTCGCGGAGAGGCATCCGAAGCGGCCGCTGCTCTCGAAGCTGTTCAGCTTCTCCGGCTTGCGCCGGACGATGAGACCGAACCCGTCCTCGCGTTGCTGGATCGGCTCTGCGCCATGCTGACCCGGCTCGCCCGCTTGACCCGCCACGACCGGTTCCCGACTTCTGACACGCTCGCCGCTCCACCCTCAGCCGCTAGCCCAGCGCCCCACACGAACACGAACTCGAACACGCCGACGCCCACGCCCACGCCCACGCCGGCCCTCCGGCTGGGCGGCCCGGCGGCAGGCGGCTAGCGTGTCGCGGGAGGCCACTCCCACCGGCTGGCCCCCGTGTGCTATGGTTTTCTAGGTGCCAGCCGAGCGCAAGCGTGACGATCACGGGAACCTCTCCTGCTCCTTCTGCGGAAAGAGCCAGAAAGAGGTCAAGAAGCTGATCGCGGGCCCCACCGTCTACATCTGCGACGAGTGCATCGGTCTCTGCAACGACATCATCGCGGAGGAGATCGAGAAAGAGTCGGAGAGCTTCGGGCTGGCTCCGGTGCCGAAGCCGGCGGAGATCAAAGCGGTGCTCGATGACTACGTGATCGGGCAGGAGCGCGCCAAGAAGATCCTCGCGGTCGCCATCCACAACCACTACAAGCGCATCGACGCGAAGGTCGGGTCGGAAGACGTCGAGCTCGGCAAGTCGAACATCCTGCTGCTGGGCCCGACGGGCTGCGGCAAGACGCTGCTGGCTCAGACGCTGGCCAAGATCCTGAACGTCCCGTTCGCCATCGCGGACGCCACGAACCTGACGGAGGCCGGCTACGTCGGCGAGGACGTCGAGAACATCATCGTCAACCTGCTGCAGAACGCCGACCACGACATCGAGAAGGCG
>CAZJMY010000601.1:0-2153 GCA_964546845.1 uncultured Myxococcales bacterium
TCGACCAGCAGCTCCAGGGTGGCGTGGTCGACGGCCAGGTGGTGCACCAGCAGCATCAGCAGCCAGCGCGCGCCGTCGCGCGCCACCACGCACCGGCACAGCGGCGCCTGGCTCACGTCCAGCCGGTAGACCCGCGGGCTGTACCGCGCCCGCAGCGCCTCCGCCGCGTCCCTGCCCCCCTCCACCACCAGCTCCTCGACGGCAATCCTGGCGTGCCGCTGGACCACCTGCACCGGCTGGTCCAGCCCCTGCCACACCACCGCCGTCCGCAGCACGTCGTGCCGGTCGACCACGGCCTGCAACGTCGCCACGAACCCGTCCAGCCGCCCCCGGTCCCCGAACGCCAGCAGCGTCGCCTCCAGGTACACGTCTCCCGTCCCACCCATCAGATGGTGGAACAGGATCCCTTCCTGCAGCGGCGCCAGCGGGTACACGTCCTGCACGTTTCCCGCACCACCAGGCACCCCCGCCACGATCCGGTCGATCGCCGCCTGATCCAGCTGCACCAGCGTCAGCATCTCCGGCCTGATCGCCGTGGCGTCCGCCGGAATGAGGTTCGGCGGCACCACCACCTCGTCGCCCGCCTTGCCCACGCGCGCCGCCAGCTCCGCCAGCGTCGGCGCCGTGAACAGCGCCCGCACGTCTGCCGCCAGCCCCGCACGCCGCATCCGCTCGATCAGCGTCACCGCCAGCAGCGAGTGCCCGCCCAGCGCGAAGAAGTTGTCCTTCCGTCCCACCCGCTCCGTCCGCAGCACCTCGCCCCACAGCCGCGCCAGCTTTTCTTCCGTCGCCCCTTGCGGCGCTTCGTACCCCCGCGCCGTTTCGAGCTCCTCCGGTGACGGCAGCGCCTTGCGGTCCAACTTCCCGTTCGGCGTCAACGGCAGCTTCTCCAGCTTCACGCACGCCGCCGGCACCATGTACTCCGGCAGCCGCGCCCGCAGCGCCGCCTGCGCCTCTTCCGCCTCGGGCGCCCGCGCCCCCGTGTAGTACGCGACCAGCCGCTTCTCTCCAGCCCCCTCCCCGCGCACCACCACCACCGCGTCCGTCACCCCCTCCAGCTCCGCGATGCGTCCCTCCACCTCCCCCAGCTCGATCCGGTACCCCCGCACCTTCACCTGAGAGTCGTTCCGCCCCAGGTACTCCAGCCGCCCGTCTTCCTGCCAGCGCGCCAGATCTCCCGTCTTGTACATCCGCGCCCCGGGCTCACCCGCGAACGGGTCCGCCACGAAGCGCTCCGCCGTCAGCTCGGGCCGGTTCAGGTACCCGCGCCCCACTTGCACGCCCCCCACGTACAGCTCGCCCGCCACGCCCACCGGCACCGGCTGCCGCTCCCCGTCCAGCACGTACACCCGCGTGTTCGCGAACGCGCGACCGATGCTCACGCTCGTCGCCCCCGCCTCGTACCGCACGTATTCCGCCGTGCACGACACCGTCGTCTCCGTCGGCCCGTACGTGTTGATCAGCTTCGTCGACGCCGGCCGCACCGCCTCCCACTGCCGCAGCTTCTCCACACCCACCGCGTCCCCCGTCACGTTCACCAGCCGAACGCCACGCAGCTCCTCCGCCTCGCCGCGCTCGTTCCACTCTCCCACCAGCGCCTGCCAGTGCGCCGCCGTCATGTGCACCACCGTCGCCCCGGGCCGCCCCTCTTCCCCATCCATCCCGAACGGCGCCTCCGTCACCACCACCGTCGCGCATGCCACCAGCGCAGGCACCATCTCTTCCACCGACAAATCGAAGTTCACCGAGTTCTGTTGCAGCACTCGGTCTTCTCTCTCCAGCCCGAACCACCGCTTCGCGTCCAGCGCGTAGTTCACCAGCCCTCGGTGCTCGATCATCACCCCCTTCGGCCGCCCGCTCGATCCAGACGTGTACATCACGTACGCCAGGCTCTCCGGCCGTACTCCCACCGCCTCGACGTCCAGGTCCGCCGCGCTCTCCTCGCGCCACGCCTCCGCGTCCAGGTCCACCACCCGCGTCCCCATGCCCGCGGTCACCCGACGCACCAGCTCCACCGCCGGCCCGCGGCTCACCACCACCGCCGGCTGGCTGTCCCCGACCATCTGCGCCAGCCGCTCTTCCGGATACCCGGGGTCCAGCGGCAGGTAGCACCCGCCCGCTTTCAGCACCCCCAGCATCCCCGTCACCATCTC
>CAZJMY010000602.1:0-1663 GCA_964546845.1 uncultured Myxococcales bacterium
GTATCGGCGCGCCATGTCCGATAGCCCGGCCTATCGGCTGAATCACGAGGAGATCACCAAGTTCTTCGAGGAGGGGGTCCGCTTCATCGAGCGCCTGTCGCCGGTGGCCTGCATCCCCGACGAGCACGGCGCGCTGAGCGCGGTCGAGTTCGAGCGGCTGGACATGATCGAGGGCGAGCTGCGCGGCACGGGCGAGAAGGTGAAGCTGCCGGCGCGGAGCCTGTTCGTCGCGGCCGGCACCTCGCCCAACGTCACGTACGAGCGCGAGCGGCCGGGGTCGTTCGAGATCGACACCAAGGCCAAGGCGTTCAAGAGCCACCGCGCGTTCCAGCGCGACGACGGCACGATCGCGCTGGAGCCGGTGGCGCGCGGCGAGATCGGCTTTTTCACCAGCTACCTTCGCGACGGACGGACGGTGAGCTACTACGGTGACAACCACCCCATCTACGCGGGGTCGGTGGTGCGCGCGATGGCGTCGGCCAAGGACGGCGCGCCGCACGTCGAGGCGCTGTTCGGCAAGGAGATCGCCGCGCTGGATCCGGCGGAGCAACCAGCCCGCGACGCGGCCTGGCGCGCGTTCGCCACGCGCCTCGACGACGACTGGCGCGCGCACGTGGTGCGCGTGGATCGGCTGACGCCCACGATCGTCGAGGTGGTGGTGCGCGCGCCCGCGGCGGCGCGCCACTTCGAGCCGGGGCAGTTCTTCCGGCTGCAGAACTTCGAGGCGCTGGCGCCGCAGGTGGGCGTCAAGGGGCCGCGCCTGGTGATGGAAGGCCTGGCGCTGACGGGCGCCTGGGTCGACAAGAAAGCCGGTCTGCTGTCGCTGATCGTCCTCGAGATGGGCGGCAGCTCGCGCCTCGTGACCAGCCTCAAGCCGGGTGAGCCGGTCGTCGTCATGGGGCCGACCGGGACGCCGACGGAGACGCCCGCGGGCGAGTCGGTGCTGCTGGCGGGCGGCGGCCTGGGCAACGCCGTCCTGTTCTCGATCGGCCGCGCGCTGCGGGCGCAGGGGAGCAAGGTGCTCTACTTCGCCGGCTACCGGCGGCGTGACGACATCTACAAGGTCGAGGACATCGAAGCCGCCGCCGACCAGATCATCTGGAGCGTCGACGGTGGCGAGCCGTTCACGCCGCGCCGGCCGCAGGACCGGGCGTTCGTCGGCAACATCGTTCAGGCCATGGGGGCGTACGCCCGCGGCGAGCTGGGCGAGCAGCTGGTCCCGCTGCCCACCTGCGACCGGGTCATCGCGATCGGCAGCGACCGCATGATGGCGGCCGTCAAGCAGGCGCGGCACGGCGCGCTGGCCCAGTACTTCCGCAAGGGGCACGTGGCCATCGCGTCGATCAACTCGCCGATGCAGTGCATGATGAAAGAGATCTGCGCGCAGTGCCTGCAGCGCCACGTCGACCCGGTCACGGGGAAAGAGACGATGGTGTTCTCTTGTTCGAACCAGGACCAGCCGCAGGACAGCGTGGACTGGAAGCACCTGGCCGACCGCCTGCGCCAGAACACCGTGCAGGAAAAGCTGACGGACCTCTGGGTCCGCAAGCTGATCTCGACGCGCCCGCCGTCCTGAGCGGCGGGCGGTGGTGGACGGGCCGGACTCACGTATGATCCGGGCGTGCTGCAAGGGGTCGTCCGCGCGTTGGGCGAGGCGCTGGTG
>CAZJMY010000603.1:0-3066 GCA_964546845.1 uncultured Myxococcales bacterium
CGTGCCGGGGCCGCCGGCGGTGCAGACGTCGACGCAGTTTCCCGTCGACGAGTCACACGTCAGGTTGGTCCCGCATGTGACGCCCGTGCACTTCGCGATGCAGGAGCCGGTCGCCGGGTCGCACTTCAGCCCCGACCCGCAGCTCACGCCCGTGCAGTTCGCCACGCAGCTGCCGGTCGCCGGATCGCACTTCAGCCCCGACCCGCACGTCACGCCCGTGCAGTTCGCCACGCACGAGCCCGTGCCCGACGAACACTTCTGGCCGCTGGGGCAGCTCACGCCCGTGCACAGAGGCACGCAGGCGGCCGTCATCGAATCGCACTTCTGCCCGCTGGCGCAGGTCACGTCGCTGCAATTGCCGACGCAGGTCCCGTTGGCGCTCGCGCACTTCATCCCCGATCCGCACGTGACGCCGGTGCAGTTGCTGACGCACGAGCCGGTCGCGCTGTCGCACTTCTGCCCCGTCGGGCAGCTCACGCCGCTGCACAGCCCCACGCAGGTCCCGGTGGCCGTCGCGCACTTCATTTGCGCGGCGCAGGTGACGCCCGTGCAGTTGCCGACGCACGAGCCGCTGGCGGTGTCGCACTTTTGCCCGGACGGGCAGGTCACGCCCGTGCACAGCGGAACACAGGTTCCGTCCAGCGGCTGACACTTCGTCCCGGCGGCGCAGCTGACGCCGCTGCAGTTGTCGACGCAGGTGCCCGTCGCGGCGGCGCACTTCTGCAGCGCGGCGCAGGTGACCCCCGTGCAGTTCGCCTGGCAAGCGCCCCCCACGCACTTCTGGTTTTGCGGACAGGTCACCGACGCGCACGCACACGCAGACCCGGTGCAGGAGTCGACGCAGGTTCCGGCCTGGCACTTCTGGTTCGACGGACACGTCACGCCGCTGCACTTGTCGACGCAGGTGCCGGTCGCGCAGCGCTGGTCGGTCGGGCAGGTCACCCCCAGGCACGCATCCACGCAGGTGCCGCCGGTGCACTTCTGTCCCATCGCGCAGGTCACGCCCGTGCACGCGTCGACGCACGCGCCCGCGACGCACTTCTTTCCGCTGGCGCACGTGACGTTCGCGCACGCGGACGAACACTGCCCCTTGCTGCAAGTCTCGCCCGCGGCACAGGTCACGCCCGCGCACGGGTCACCGGCGCCGGCGGCGCCCGTCGTGCCGGCGTGACCACCCGGCGCGCCCGCTGCCCCGCCCGAACCGCCGGACGCGCCGACCGGAGCGCCCGCCGTTCCCGCGGCGCCGCCGCTGGCGGTTCCGCCCGCGCCCCCCTTCGCCGTCTTCGTTCCGCCGGTGCCTTGCCCGCCGTCTCTCGACTGGACGTGCGCGGTGCCGGCATCGCTGCCGTCGCCGCCGTCGCCGCCGTTTTTGGCCCGGTAACCACCGCACGCGACGGTCGTCAGCAGCGGAACGAAGCAGAAAATCGTCCGCGCCAAACGCGAAAACCGCCGCTCAAATCCCTCGATGTCGTTCACACGGCGTTGAACGCCGAACGACGTTCCAGTTCCCGAGCGCGCTGATTTTTTCGGCGCGCGATTGCGAAGTCTAGCGGCCGATCGGCCAGGGGCGCGCGGCCAGCGTCGGCCAACCACGCGTAACCAGGGCCTGCCAGTGGGCCAGGTCGTGATTCGGCCACAGCTCCGCGCGAATTTCCGCCGCCAGCGCCTTCAACCGGCGCACGCTGGCGAGCGCCAGGTCCTCGCGGTCGCGCCACAGGATGCCGGGCGCGATCTCGCGATCCAGGTTCTCGTGCAGGTCGGCGGCGTCCCCGGTCAGGATGACGGGCGCGCCGTCGGGCAGCTCGACCACCAGCGAACGGTGCCCGGCCGTGTGCCCCGGCGTGCTGACGAGGGACACGCCCGCGCACAACGCCCGTTCGTCGCGGTCCAGCCGCCAGCGATGGTCCCCCGAAAAGTCGGAGGCGAAGTAGGCGCCGTCGCCGTTCTCGCGGGCGGCGTCCCACTCGTCGGCGTGACAGTGAATCTCTGCGTGCGGGAAATCGGCCAGGCCGCCCGCGTGGTCGAAGTGCAGGTGGCCCAGCACGACCGCGTCGACGTCGCCCGGCACGAGGCCGATCTGCCCCAGCAGCCGCGGAAGCCGGTCCTCTTCCGTCATCTCGGGCGGTCCGAAGGGGAAGCCGCCCGGCCCGTAGTGCGTGGCCCGCAGCTCCGGGTCGGCCAGCTTGCGATAGTCGCACCCGACGTCATAAAGGATGCGGCCGTGGACCGTCTCGATCAGATACGCCAGGATCGGCGCGTCGATGACGGTCCCGGGCGCCCGCCCGCGCAGCGACAAGCTAGAGTCGTAGCGATGCCGACCCGTCAGGACCGGAACCAGCCGCCGCACGTCCCCCATCGCCTGAGCCTACACGCCGCGGCCGGGATCGCGCCGCGATGATCGTGGAAATCGCGACGCTGACGGCCGCCGCCGGGCTGCGCGACCAGCTTCGCGAGGCCCTCCGCGCGGCCCGCGCCGTCCTGGCCCGCTTCCCGGGCTACCGGGCCAGCACGTTTCATCAGGGTCTCGAGGACGCCGACTCGTTCGTCCTCACGATCCATTGGGAGTCTCGGGACGCGTACCTGGAGAGCTTCCGGGACGCCGCGCTGCTCGCCGAATGGCGGGGGCACTTCGTCCACCTTCTGGCCGCCCCACCCCGGGTCGCCCCGTACGAGACGATCGCGGGCCCGTAGCCTGCGCGGCGGCTGCCCCGATGCGCGCTGCCGGCGTCAGGCCGCGATCGGGCCGTTCCTGTAAGCTGACTTGCGCATGGGCCGCCCCCTTCGGACCGTCGGTCGTTCCGAGCTCCGTCGCGCTCCCCTCCTCGTGTGGCCGGCTGCCGCGCTCTTCGTCGCGGCCAGCGCCTGCTCGGGTGGGTCGGGAGCGGGCCCCGACGAATCGTCGACGGGCGGCGCGACCCAGGTGAGCGGAGGGACGACCGGCACAACGACCGGCACCCCCGCCACCGGCGGCGCCGGCGGCGGCCCCGGATCGACGTCGACCGGCGGCGCGGCTGCGGCGACCGGCGGAACCGGGCCCGGCGGGTCCGGCGGGGGCGGAGGCCGGGC
>CAZJMY010000604.1:0-6805 GCA_964546845.1 uncultured Myxococcales bacterium
TGGTCCTTGGTGACGAAGTGGGTGGGCTCGCCCTTGTTGTACTCGCGCACGTCCAGCGCTACCATCAGGTTGAGGTGGTCGGCTTTCTGGCTCTCGCGCAGCGTCGTCGGCACGGCGCGGGCCGCCGAGGCGACCCGCAGCTTCCCGCCCGCCGGCAGCGGCGCCCCGTCGGACAGCCGGTGGCCGCCTTCGCGCAGCCCGTCCAGCATGCGGGCGACCTCGCGCGCGTTGCGGCCGCGTTCGGAGGACTCCTTCTTGAACTGGTCGATCTCCTCGATCACGAAGATCGGGATCACGACCTCGTTGTCGGCGAACTGAAGCAGCGCGCGCGGGTCGTGGATGAGGACGTTGGTGTCGAGAACGAAGTGCTTCACTTCGCCTTGCTCTTCTTGCCGCGCGAGATGGTGACGTGCTTCATCACGACGTCGGTGGTCGGCTTGTCACGCGGGCCGCGCTCGACGTTGGCAATCTTCGTGACCACGGACAGCGGGTCGCATTTACCGAAGATCGTGTGCCGCCCGTTGAGGTAGACCGGTTTCCCCTCGGTGATGAAGAACTGCGACCCGTTGGTGCGCGGCCCCGCGTTGGCCATGGCCAGCAGGCCCGGCGTGTCGAACGTCAGCGCGGGCACGATCTCGTCCTCGAACTTGTAGCCCGGGTTCCCGATGCCGCTGCCCAGCGGGTCTCCGCCCTGGATCATGAAGCCCGGAATGACGCGGTGAAAAATCAGCCCGTCGTAGAACGGGCGCTTGACCCACTTGCCGTCCTTGTCCTTGAACGGACGCAGCCCGCGCGCCAGCCCGACGAAGTTGGCGACCGTGATGGGCGCCTGCTTGTCGTAGAGCTCGCACGTGAGCGTCCCCTGCGAGGTCTCGATCTTGGCGACCAGCGGCCCGGAGCCAGACAACCCCTTGGTCGCGTCTTCCAGCGTGAAGTGCCCCTTGGCCGGATCCTCGTCCTCGGCGCGCGCGACAGCGGAGGCGCCCAGCAGCAACAGGGCGAGGAGGACGGTGATCGGCTTCGCGTGGACGGGGCTGGGCTTCCCCCAGCGCTGTTGGATCGAACGCATTCACGGGCTCCTTGGCAGGTTTTGAACGCGGGTACTATTACCACGGCCGCCCGGCCCAGGATCACGGACGATCACGGACCATCACGGAGGATCAGCGGGACTGGATCCGCTCGAGCGCGGCGTCCATGTCGATGCCCCGCGCCGTCCGGAGGCCCGCCCACAGATCGCCGACGTCGCGCAGGCGGCCGGGCAGGGTCTGGATGGTGAACGCCCGCGGGTCCAGCCGATCGTTCAGCTCGTCCCAGGTCAGCGGCGCCGAAGCGCCCGCGTAGTCGCTGGCGCGCGCGCTGTACGCGCACGCCAGGGTCTTTCCGGTCACGTTCTGCAGGCAGTCGATGTAGACCGTGCTCGGATCGCGCCGGTTGACCGTGCGCTCGACGGTGGTCGCCTCCGGGTGCTTCTTCACGATGAACGAGGCGACCAGCTGGCAGAACAGCATCCCCGATTCGAACGACGTCCCGGGCGCCAGCGGCAAGTAGACGTGCAAGCCGCGCGACCCCGACGTCTTCAGCCAGCCTTCGATCCCCAGCGCGTCCAGCTCGTCGCGGACCCAGCGCGCCACGTCGCGCACGCGCGCGAAGGTCGCGCCCGGCATGGGATCCAGGTCGATGGCCGCGAAGTCCATCTCGTCGGCGGACTGCGCGCGCGAGAACCACGGGTCCTGCGAGATCACCGCCAGCTGCACCATGTGCAGCAGCGTCGTCAGGTTCCCGCCCACCAGCCGCGCCGGCACGTCGTCGTCGACGCGCACGCGCTGGGCGCGTACGCCGGGTGGGACCTCGTCGGGCGCGCGCTGCTGGTAGAAGGCGTCGCTCTCGATGCCGTTCGGGAACCGCTTCATGACCAGCGGCCGGTCCCGCACGACAGGCAGCAGGAACGGCGCGACGCTGACGTAGTAGCGCATCAGATCGCCCTTCGTCAGCTTCAGCTTGGGCCAGAGCGGCTTGTTGAGATTCCCGACGTCGATCGTGCCGTCCGCCAGCGCCAGCCGTCCGCTGCCGCGCGCGATCAGCGCCTCCAGCGCGGCCAGCACGGCGGCCGGGTCCTCTGCCATCGGCTCGGGCGGCGGCGCCGTCCCGCCCGGGCGCGCGCGGCGCCGCGCGGGCTTGGCCGCGGCCTTCGTGACCGTCTTCGTGCCCGCTTTGGTGACGGTCTTCGTGCCGGCCTTGGTCGCGGGTGTGTCGGTGCGTTTGGCGGGCAGGGGGGGCTTGGGGCGTGCAGACATGATGGGCGCCGGGGGCTCGTCGGCGATCGCCGCCGCCGCGACCTCGTCGTGCAGGGCCGCCGGCGCGACGTCGTCGCGCATACCAAGATAGATCGGCTGGCGTAGGTAACCCTCCGCTGTCCAGTCGGTGAACTTCACCTCGACCACCAGGTCCGGGCGCACCCAGCGTGGCCGCTCGTTGGCCGGCGGCCGCGTGTCGAACGGGCAGACGTCGGTGACGCGCTCCGCGAGCAGGCGCCCCACGCGGGCCAGCTCGCTGTCGCTGAAGCCGCCGCCCACGTGTCCCGCGTAACGCAGGCGGCCGCCCGGGGCGGGCACGCCCACCATCAGCGCGCCCAGCCAGCCGCGCGCGCCCCGCGGCTCGGTGAAGCCGCCCACCACCAGCTCCGCCCGCTTGAGCAGCTTCATCTTGCGCCACTCCAGCGTCCGCCGGCCGGGCCGGTACGGCGAGCGCGCGTCCTTGACGACCAGCCCCTCCCATCCGCGCGCCTCCGCCTCGGCCATGAGGGCGGTCCCGTCGCCCACCACCTGGCGCGCCAGGCGCAGCGGCCCGCCGTCCGGCAGCCCGGCCAGCGCCTGCTCGAGGCGGACCCGCCGCGCCGCCAGCGGCAGCGCCGTCAGCTCCTCGGTGCCGTCGTGCAGCAGATCGAACGCGACGAACGCGACCGGCCGGGCGGCGGCGAGGCGAGCGATCTCCCGCCGCTCGGCCAGGTGAATCCGGTCCTGGATCTCGCCGAACCCCGTCGGCTCGCCCGCCTCGTTCAGCGCCACGATCTCGCCGTCCAGCAACGCCGCCGTTCGGCGGCGGGCGCCCCAGTCGGCCAACGCCGCCACCAGCTCCGGGAACTGGGCGGTCTTGTCGTTCCCCTTGCGCGACGCGATCGTGACCTCGGCCGCGCCTCGTCCCCGGGGAACGACCGCGATCAACGCGCGGATGCCGTCGTACTTCGGCTCGTAGACCAGGTTCGGGTCGCGCAGCGGCGCATCCGCCAGCGTCGCGAGCATCGGTTCCATGCGATCAGGGCTGCGGGATGCCGTGCAGCTCGACCAGCTCGCCCGAATGAATGCCCAGGCGCGACGCGAGACCGCCGCCAATCTCCAGGACGTACTGCGAGCGCGCCGGCACCATCCGTTCCGTTTCCGTCTCGGGCGCGGCGTTTTCGACCACCCCGGCGATGCGCCGGTCGGGCCCGATGAAGATCATGTCCAGCGGGATCAGCGTGTTCTTCATCCAGAACCGCTGGACCTGCGGCTGCTCGAACACGAATAACATCCCGGCGTCGGCGTCCAGGTGCGATCGGTACATCAGGCCGCGGGCGTGCTCCTCGGGCGTGCTGGCGACTTCGACCCGAAACGGAACGGCCCGCCCCTCGGCCTGGACGACCACGCGCGGCGCCGTTCCGGGAGCCAGCGAAGAGGAGGCTTGCTGGCCGCCGCTCTTGCAACCAGCCCCCGCCAGCGTCGACAGCGCGCAGGCGCAGAGCGCCGCAAGGAAGGGGCCGCGTTGACGAACCTGCGGTCGAAGGGGATATCGGCGCTTCACGACAGCGTCACGGTATCATCGCACGGGTGACCCGCGATGGCATGGACCTCGGCGGATGCCGCGTGCTGGTGACCCGGCCGGCCGAGCAGGCCGGACCGCTGGCCGCGGCGCTGCGAGAAGCGGGCGCGATCCCCCTGCTGTACCCGACGGTCACGGTGGGGGAGCCGCCCGACTGGGCGCCGTTCGACGCCGCCTTCGCGGGCGCGCGGCCCGGCGATTGGGTCGTGTTCACCAGCCCGTCGGCCGTCCGTCTGGGTGCCGCGCGGCTCCGCCAGACCGGTCGGTTCGAGGCGGCCGCGTCGGCGACGATCGCCGCGGTCGGACCCGGCACGGCTGCGGCGCTGGCGGCCGAGGGGCTGACCGCGGCCGTGGTGCCGGCGGTCGGCCACCGCCACCAGGAAGGGCTCGCCGCCGCGATGGGCGGTGTCAGCGCCGGCACCCGCGTGATCTTCCCGCGGGCGCTCGGGGGGCGCGACGTGCTCGAGGCCCAGCTCACGGCGCGCGGTGCGGCGGTCCAGACCGTTCCCGTGTCGCAGACCCGTCCGTGCGCGCTGCCGCCGCTGCCCGACTTCGACGCCGCGATCTTCGCGAGCCCGTCCGCGCTGGGCGCGCTCGTGGATCGCTGGGGCGCGGGCGCGCTCGCGGGGCGCGTCACGGTGGCGATCGGGCCGGTGACGGCCGCCGCGATGCGCGCGGCCGGCGTCACTCCCGCCGCCGTAGCCGACGACCCGACGCAAGATGGCGTCGTCCGCGCGCTGCGCGCGGCCTGGTCCCGGCGCCCGCGCTCGCCCTGACGAGCGCCGCGACCGCGTGTGTCGCCGGCTATTCGGACGGCTGCGTCGAGGCCTCGTCGTCCGGCGCCGTTTCCGTCGGCGCGGCGGTGCCGGCGTGCGCCGCGGCGAGAGCCCGCCGGCTCGACCGATCGTAGAGCCGGCTCATCTCGGTGACGAGGTCGGTCAGCGCCGGTTCGCGCGTGGCCGTGGCGGCCAGCAGGTCGGCTTCGTGTGCCTGCGCATCCGCCACCGTCACCCAGAAATCCCGGTCGAACTTGGGGCCGTTTTCGCCGGCCAGGCGGCTGTAATCCGCCGAGTCCTTGCGGAGTACCGCCACGTTGGCGCCCTCCGTGACCTGCAGCCGCTGCTCCGGGATCCCGAGCCCGCCGGCCAGCGACAGGATCCGCTGGTCCACCCCGTGGAAATCGGCCGCCAGGTCCGCGCCGTACTGGCGGGCGTCGGGCGTGCTTCCCGCGTGCTGCGCCAGCTCGCCCAGCTGGACCTCGTGCAGGGCGGCGCGGTGCAGGCTGCTCAGCAACGCGACCGGCTCCGCCACGTTCGCGCCCCACGGGCCGTCCGCGGCGCGCGCTGCCCCCTGGACCCCCATCCCCGCCGCGGCCAGCAGCCCGGCTGCGATCATCTTCGCGATACGCATCCTCCGCCTCCTCGGCACGGACACCCCAGGCGTCCGCGCCCGCCTGGAAACCTAGCGATCTCGTCCGCGGTGACAAGGCAGGGGCCGAGGGTCTCTCCCCGACGGCCTGCATCTCGGCTACGCTTCGGCGCATGGCCTTTCCAGAGACCCGCCCGCGACGGCTGCGACGAACCGAAGCCATGCGGCGCCTGGTCGGCGAGACGACGCTGGCCCCCAGCAACTTCCTGTTTCCGCTCTTCGTCTGCCCGGGGAAGGGGATCAAACGCCCGATTTCGTCGCTGCCGGGTCAGTTCCACTTCTCCGTGGACGAGCTGGTTCGGGAAGCGGAAGAGGTTGCGCGGCTGGGCATCCCGGGCGTGATCCTGTTCGGTCTGCCGGAGAAAAAGGACGAGGTGGGCAGCGAAGCCTGGCACCCGGAGGGCGTCGTCCAGCGGGCGCTGCGGGCCGTCAAGAAAGCCGTCCCGGGCCTGGTCCTGACGGTCGACACCTGCTTCTGCGAGTACACGACGCACGGCCACTGCGGCGTCGTTCGCGAGGGGCAGGTCGACAACGACGCGACGCTCGAGAACCTCGGCCGAACGGCGCTGTCCTACGCGCGCGCGGGCGCGGACATGGTGGCGCCGTCGGGGATGATGGACGGATTCGTCGGCTTCTTGCGAGAGAGCCTCGACGAAGAGGGGTTCGAGAACGTCGGCCTGCTCGCGTACAGCGCCAAGTACGCGTCCGCCTACTACGGCCCATTTCGCACCGCGGTGGACTCCGCGCCGGCGTTCGGCGACCGCTCGGGCTACCAGATGGACCCGGGTAACATCCGCGAGGCCATGCGCGAGGTGGCGCTGGACGTGGAAGAGGGCGCCGACATCGTCATGGTCAAGCCGGCGCTGGCGTATCTGGACGTCATCGCCGAGGTCCGTCGCGATTTTGACGTCCCGATCGCGGCGTACAACGTTTCGGGCGAGTACGCGATGCTGAAAGCGGCGGCCGAAAAGGGCTGGATCGACTACGATCGCGCGATGTTAGAGACCCTGCTGTCGATTCGAAGGGCAGGGGCCGACGTCATCCTGACCTACCACGCCAAGGAGGCGGCGCGCCTCCTCGGGCGCGGCTAACCCCTCGGTAAATGCCCGATTTTTCGCGCTCGATTTCGTGTCTCATTTTTTCCGAAAGATTTTGTTGACCCAGGAACGTTTCTGAATAGACTCCCTCGCACCTCGGAAGCCGGCAGGTGGCTCGAAAGAGAAACCAAAAGGTCGCCGGGGTGGCACGTCGGTCTCTGAAAGCTGAATAGCAAATCGAGTTCGAAAGGTAAGAGGAGCGCCTCACCTTCGGGTGAGCGTTCCGAATACCCCGACAATTGTGATTCCGAGCTAGCAAGTCTCGAAAGTTGTCAAAGGCGGCGACTTCGGTCGTCGTTGAAGATTTAACTGGAGAGTTTGATCCTGGCTCAGAGCGAACGTTAGCGGCGGGCCTAACACATGCAAGTCGAACGAGAATATGGGCTTCGGCCCATTAGTAAAGTGGCGGACGGGTGCGTAACACG
>CAZJMY010000605.1:0-10749 GCA_964546845.1 uncultured Myxococcales bacterium
CGCAACGCGACCCCGGCGCAGGCCGAAGAGGTCCACAGGTTCATCCGGTCGCGGGTCGCCGGCCGCTCGGCCGGCGTGGCGGCGCAGATGCGGATCCTGTACGGCGGCAGCGTCAAGGCCGACAACATCCGGGTCCTGATGGCCGAAGAGAACGTCGACGGTGGTCTCGTCGGGGGCGCGTCTCTGTCGGCCGAATCGTTCGTTCGACTGGTGAAAGAGGGCGCGTCCGTATGATCACGTTCCTGACAATCCTTCACGTTCTGGTCTGCTTGTTTTTGATCCTGGTCGTGCTCCTGCAGGCGGGCAAAGGCGGCGGCATGGGCATCGCTTTCGGCGGTGGTGGCGGCAGCCAGACCGTGTTCGGGTCTTCCGGGGCGGGCAACTTCCTGACCCGCCTGACCTCGATCACGGCGTTCTTGTTCCTGCTGACCTCGCTGGCGCTGGCGCACAACTCCAGCCAGCAGGACTCGCGCCGGCTGCAGCGGCTGGCCGAGCAGAAGGCCGCCCAGAAGAAGGACGAGGACGCGCGGTCGGCCAAGCTGAAGATGGATCTGGACAAGGCGCGCCAGAACATCCAGAAGACGACCGGCGCGACGGCCCCGGCGGCGGGCACCGAGCCCGCGCCCGCGGCGGCCGAGACGAAGACCGAAACGAAGGTCGAGACCAAGGTCGACAAGAAGGCCGAGAAGGCGGAGACGACCGACAAGGCCAAGAGCACCAAGGCCGGCGCGAAGCCCGCGGCTTCCGACGCGACGCCCGCGGCGCCGCGCCGGAAGAAGGCGCCCCCGTCTGCCGAAGGCAGCGAGACCCCCGCCCCCGCCGAGAAGCCGGCCGCCAAGGAGCCCGAGGGTCAACCGGCTCCGGCCGCCCCGTAGCCGGGCGGCGCGACGATGCCGCTGCCGTTCGTCAAGGCCGAGGGGACCGGGAACGACTTCGTCGTCGTGGACCTGCGCCGCGACGTCAGCGCCCCACCCGCCCGCGCGATCCAGGACCCCGCCGTCGTCCGGCAGATCTGCGACCGGCACTTCGGCGTCGGCGCGGACGGGGTGCTGGCGATCCTGCCCAGCACCAGCGGCGACGCCCGGATGCGCGTGCTGAACGCCGATGGCAGCGAGGCCGAGATGTGCGGCAACGGGCTGCGCTGCGTGGCCAAGGTCCTGTACGAGTCCGACCCTGCTCTGCGGCGCCCGACGCTGAACATCGAGACGGGCGCCGGGGTGCTGGCCTGCACGCTGGACGTCGCCGGGGGCGCGGTTCGTGACGTCGCCGAAGCGATGGGGCGCCCCCGCCTGACCCGCAGCGAGATCCCGCTGGCCCCGCCCGGCGGCGAGCGCGCGCTGCGCGAGCCGATCCGTGTGCGCGACAGGGACTTCCGGTTCACCGCCGTCTCGATGGGCAACCCGCACGCCGTCATCTTCGTGGAGGGCGACGACGACCTGCGCGCGCTGGCCGAGACCTACGGCCCGGCGCTGGAGGTGGCTGACCGGTTCCCACGCCGCACGAACGTCGAGTTCGCGCGCGTGCGCGGACCCGAGATCGACCTGGTCGTGTGGGAGCGCGGCAGCGGCCTCACGCTCGCGTGCGGCACCGGCGCATGCGCGACCGTCGTGGCCGCCTGCCTCGAGGGGCGCCTGGCGCCGGGCGCGGAGACGCCGGTCCACCTGCCGGGCGGCACGCTGGCCATCACGGTGGCGGCCGACTACTCGGACGTCCGCCTGCGCGGCCCGGCTCGCATCGTCTTCACCGGCACGCTGAGCGACGCGCAGCTTCAAGCCCGCTGACGGCGCGGATCAGCGGGACGCGAGGTCCTTGACCATGCGGGCGTTGGGTAGGCGCGCCCCGCGGACCTCCGCCAGCTTCCGTTCGACGACGCGGAAGCCAAACCGTTGGAAGAACGGCTCCGCGGTCAGGCTCACGTCCGCGTAGAGGCGATCGACCTGCAGCTCGGTCGCGCGCGCGTGAATTCGTTCCATCAGCAGCCGCCCCACCCCGCGGCGCGCGTCGGCCGCCGACACGAAGAAATGGTCGATGAGGCCGGACGACTGCACGTCGGCGTACCCGAGGATGCGCCCGCCCTCTTCGACGACGAACGGCCGCCGCGCGCGCATCTTTTCGGTCCACCGCTCTGATTCCGGCTGCTCGGGGGCCCACGCCGCCAGCTGCTCCGGCGTGTAATGGCGGGCGGCCAGCCCGTGAATCGACGCGTGAAACACGGCGTACAGAGCCGGCTCGTCGCCGTCGCGAAACTCGCGCACCGTCGCATTCGTGAGGCCGTCGTCATCTGCTGTCAGGCGCCGCCCCATGCTGACGCGCTCCTCGCTCCGGTAGCCGAGGGCGTTATAGAACTCCACGACTCCGCGGTTGGAAGCGCGCACCTGCAGGTTCACCTTCGGGCAGCCGAGGTCGCGCAGCCGGGCCTCGGCGGCGCGGATCAACTGACGGCCAACCCCGCGTCGCCGCGCGTCCGGGGCGACCGCCAGGTGATAGATCCACCCGCGGACGCCGTCGAAGCCCGCCATCACGGCGCCGACGAGGCGCCCGTCGAGCAGGGCCACCAGCAGAAGCTCCGGCTGCACGGTGAGCTTCCGGGCGATGAGGGCAGCGGGGGCATTCCAGGCCGGGTCGTCGGCGAACACAGCACTCCAGAGCTCCTCGAGGGCAGGTTGATCGTGTTTGTCGAACGCCCGGATCTGGAGCATCTCAGGGCACCTCCCGCGCGACGGTCTTCAAGAACGCGGCGATGTCGGCGCGGGATCGCAGGTGGTGGACCCGCTTCTCGGTCCGGGCGCCGGCGACCAGACGGCGGTAGTCCGGGAGTTTCACGGCGGCCTCTAGAACAGCGAGCCCTGCCCAGGGCGCGAAGGCGCGGGGACGCCCAGGTGCTCGTAGGCGCGCTTGGTGACCTGGCGGCCGCGCGGCGTGCGAATGAGGAAGCCTTCCTGGATCAGGTAGGGCTCGTAGACGAACTCCAGCGTGTCGCGGTCCTCGGCCAGCGAAGCCGCCAGCGAATCGATCCCGACCGGGCCGCCGTCGAACCGCTTCATGATCGTGGACAGGATCCGGCGGTCGCCGGCGTCCAGGCCCGCGGCGTCGACCTCCAGCCGGCCCAGCGCGAACTCGGCGAGGTCGCGCGTCACGCGGCCGTCGTTCCGCACGTCGGCGAAGTCGCGGATGCGCCGCAGGAGACGATTGGCGATGCGCGGCGTGCCGCGCGAGCGGCGGCCGATCTCCTCGGCGCCCGCGTCGTCGATCGGGATCTCGAGCAAACGGGCCGACCGGCGCACGATGTCGGTGAGCTCGGCGGCCGAGTAGAACGCGAACGTCTCGACGATCCCGAAGCGGGACAGCAAGGGCGAACCCAGCTGCCCGGTGCGGGTGGTGGCGCCGACCAGCGTGAATCGTTCGATGGGCAGTGGGATCGCCCGGGCGCCGGCGCCGGCCCCCGTGACCAGCTCGATGCGAAAATCCTCCATCGCCGGATACAGGCTCTCCTCGACGACCGGCTGCAGGCGGTGGATCTCGTCGATGAAGAGGACGTCGCCCCGCCCCAGCGAGGTGAGGATGCCGGCCAGGTCGCCTTTGCGCTCCAGCGCCGGCCCCGACGTCACCCGGATCTGGGAGCCCATCTCCCGCGCGAGGAGAAAAGCCAGCGTCGTCTTGCCGAGGCCGGGCGGGCCCGACAGCAGCACGTGGTCCAGCGCGTCGCCGCGCTTGCGCGCCGCCTGAACGTAGACGGCCAGGTTGTCGGCGACCTTCCGCTGGCCGACGAACTCGGCGAAGCTGCGCGGCCGCAGCGCCGCGTCGTCGTCCAGCTCACGGACGCCCGCGTCGGCCTGGGCCGAGACCACCCGGCCCGGGTCGGGGTTGTGGTCCCCGTCGTCGTGTCGCTGCCGCGCCATGCTCACTGTCTCCGCAGCGCGCCCAGCGCTTCACGAACCAGGTCCGGCACGGGGCGGGCCGGGTCCAGCCGGTCGAGAAGCGGCTCGATCTCGGCAGGTTTGTACCCCAGCTGCACCAGCGCGCCGTAGACGTCGCCCAGCGGGCCGGCCGGCGCCGCGCCCTTCGGAGCCGCCGCCTCCAGCGCCACCGCCTTACCGGCGGGGACGGTCAGGATCTTCTCGCGCAGCTCCAGCGCCAGGCGCTCGGCGGTCTTGCGCCCCACGCCCTTGACCTGAGTCAGGCGGCCGACGTCGTTGGTCGCGATCGCCCGCACCAGCTCGGCGGGTTGAATCCCGGCCAGGATGGCCAGAGCCACGCGCGGCCCCACGCCCTGGACGCCGATCAACGTCTGAAACAACGTCCGCTCCGACGTGTCCGCAAAGCCGTACAGCCGGAGGGGCTCGTCCTTGACGAAATGGGTGTGGACGTAGAGTTGCGTCGTCGCCTCGGCGGGCATGACCGACAGGGCCGCCGCCGTCGAGGCGCTGACCAGGACCTGATAGCCCACGCCGGCCACATCCAGCACGGCCGACTCGGCGTCCGCCTCCAGGATGCGCCCGCGTAGAAAGGCGATCATCGCGGCCCCGGCGCGCCGCAGCGGGCGTGACAGATGGCGATGGCCAGCGCGTCGGCGGCGTCCGGCGACGGCGCCCGCCGCATCGAGAGCAGCGCGCGCACCAGGAACCCAATCTGCTCCTTGGTGGCGCGGCCGTGCCCGACCACGGACTTCTTCACGGTCGCGGGCGGATAACCGGTCACGTCCAGCCCCTCTTCGGCCGCGACGAACAGTGCCACCCCGCGCGCCTCGCCCAGCGCGAGCGTCGACTGCACGTTGACGCCGAAGAAGGCCTCTTCCATCGCGACGGCATGCGGGCGCACCTCCGCGATCAGGTCCCGCAGCCCGCGCCCGATCTCGGCCAGACGCACGGCGCGCGGCTTATGCGCGGAAGCCGTGATGACGCCGCACTCGACGTACGCGACGCGCGTGCCGCCGGCCCCCCGGGCCTCGACGACGCCGTAACCGAGCCGAACCGACCCCGGGTCGATACCGAGGATGCGCACTGCCGCGGACGTCGTCGACGCGGGCGTCGCGACCGACCTCGACACCGCCCGGCGATTCAGCCGACGCTCTCCAGCACGGCGTCGTCGACGTCCATGTTCGAGTAGACGTTCTGGACGTCGTCGTTGTCTTCCAGCGCCGCGACCAGCTTGACCGCGCCCTCGGCGTCCTTGCCGACCAGCTTGACGGTGTTCTGGGGCACCATCGTGACCTCGGCGGACAGCGGCTCGGGCAGCCCGCCGCTCTTGAGGCCGTCCCGGATCGACTCGAACGCTTTGGGCTCCGTCACGACCAGCAGCGACTCGCCCTCGGTCCGGACGTCGTCCGCGCCCAGCTCGATCGCGAGCTCCGTCACCTTGTCCTCGTCGACGGCGCTCTTCTCGTAGACGATCAGCCCCTGCTTCTTGAACATGTAGGCCACCGAGCCCGAGGCGCCCAGGTTGCCGCCGTGCCGGGTGATGACGCTGCGGATCTCGCCCGCCGTCCGGTTTCGGTTGTCGGTCATCACCTCGACCAGGACCGCGGTGCCGCCGGGGCCGAACACCTCGTAATTGAACTCTTCATAGCTGACGCCGTCGAGGTCGCCGGTCCCCTTCTTGATGGCCCGGTCGATCGTGTCGTTCGGCATGTTCACGCCGCGCGCCTTGTCGATCGCGGTGCGCAGGCGGGGGTTGCCGCCCGGGTCACCGCCGCCGACACGGGCGGAGACGGTCAGCTCCTTGATGAGCTTGGTCCAGACCTTCGACTTCTTGGAGTCGGAAGCCTCCTTCTTATGCTTGATCTTGGTCCACCGGTTGTGCCCGGACATGGCGCCTATCATAGCCATGGCCCCCGCCCGGACAGCAGAATTTTCGGCGGCGTTCGATCGACCTCAGGGCGGACCGCTGCCGGGCGTGGGCGCCAGTGGGGTGTGGTTCCAGGCGGCCGGCGCGTCGCACGCGGACTGGACCAGCCGGTGCACGGCCTTCCCGTTCCAGCTGCCCGCCGAGACCGCGACCCAGCCGCCGTAGCTGGAGACGACCGCCTCGCCCTGCAGCAGCTGCACCGCCTCGCCGCCGTTCGAGAGGCCGTCCGAGCCGAGTCGGGTGTCGACCCGAACCAGCAGCGTCCCCGGGCGAGGCGGCGGATCGGGCCCGGCCGCGGGGTCGTACGCGGCCGTGACCACCAGCGCGTAGGCGCCCGGGGCCAGCGTCTGCGGCGGCAGATCGTCGCCGCCCTTGCTGTCGGTCAGCCGCAGCCCCGCCAGGGAGACGTCGGCGTCACCCAGGTTCCGCAACTCGACGTACTCCTGCTGCGGCTCTGGGCCGGCCGGGTTGGCCAGCACCTCCGTGATCGCCAGCGGCGGAACGGCGGGTGGGGTCGTGAAGGCGAACGGCGCGGACGCCGCCTGGTTGCCGGCCAGGTCGACCGCGGTCACGGCCACGGTCGCCGCGACCGTGGCCGGCAACCCGCCGAGCGGGATCATCAGGTCGAAGCGCGTCTGCCCCGCCCCGGCGGGCGTGTCGACCTGCACGCCGCCTGCGGAGAGGGTCACCGTGGCCGCGGCGGTCTCGTCGGTGGTGAAGGTGATCTGCAGGCAGGGCCCGGCCACGCGCACGGCGACGTCGCCCAGCCCTGGCGGCGTGGTGTCGGCCGCGGCCGCCGCCTGGAACGTCCCGATCACCCCGGAAGCGACCGGGGCGCCGCTGCCGTCGACCGCGCCGGGCGCCAGCGCCACCGCGCAGGCGACGCCTGCCGGCAGCGGGTCCTCGAGCGCGACCCGGTAGCACGCCCCCGCGCCACCGTCGCCGCAGGGCGCCTCGGCGGGCGGCCCCGTCGCGACCGGCTGCGCGCCGCCGCACATCACCAGCCCGGCCCCGCCCCAGTCGATGGCCACTGGAAAGCGCACGACGACGCCCGCCAGGTTCAGCGGGACCTCCGACGAGCCGGCCGCGGGCTCCAGCAACGTCGCGCCGCCCGGGCCGGCAGGGGGCGAACCCGTCCCGTCCCCCACGAAGGCATGGGACAGATCCGTCGGCGGCGCGCAGCCGGCCGAAACAATCGCGAGCAGCAGGACGGGACCGCGCATCGTGAAGGTTCTCGGACGGCACCCCGCGCCGGTTGCGCGCGTGGTAAAAGCCCCGCCGATGCGCGCCCGACCCACCGACGTGATCCTCGCCTCGGCGTCGCCGCGCCGGCGCGAGCTGCTCGAGCGGGTCGGCCTGACCCTGGAGGTCCTCCCGGCCGGCATCGACGAGAGCGTCCGCCCCGGAGAGGCAGCCGGCGACTACGCCCGCCGCATCGCCGCCGCCAAGTGCGACGCGGTCGCCGACGGGGCGGCGGCCTCCCGCGGGCTGCCCGTGCTGGCGGCCGACACGACGGTCGTCGTCGACGGCTCGATCCTGGGCAAGCCCGCCGACGACGCCGACGGGCACGCCATGCTCTCCCGCCTGGCCGGCCGCCGGCACGAGGTCGTGACCGCCTACGCGATCCGGTTCGGCGCCAGGCGCGTCGAGCGCGCCGTGACCACCGTCGTGTCGGTGCGCGCGCTGCAGCCGGCCGAGATCGCCGCCTACGTCGCGTCCGGCGAGGGGCGGGACAAGGCGGGCGGATACGCGGTCCAGGGGATCGCCGCCGCGTTCGTCACCGAGCTGCGCGGATCGCTGACCAACGTCATCGGCTTGCCGCTGGCCGAGGTGCTGGCCGACCTGCAGGCGCTGGATGCCCTGCGCGACTATCCGCCGGCGGCGTTCGGCGCGCCGGCCGGATGACCCGGGCGCAGCAGATCGCCGACGGCCTGGCCGCCGTGCGCGAGCGGATCGCCCGCGCCGCGCAGGCCGCCGGCCGCTCGCCCGAAGCGGTGCGCCTCATCGCCGTCAGCAAGAAGATGCCCGCCGACGACGTGCGCGCCGCGATGGCGGCCGGCCAGCGGGCGTTCGGCGAGAACTACGGGCAGGAGCTGCGCGACAAGCGCACGGCGCTGGCGGGTGACGCCCAGCCGCCCGAGTGGCACTTCATCGGACCGCTGCAGACCAACAAGGTGAAGTACGTGGCCGGTCAGGTCGCGATGGTTCACACGATCGACTCGCTCGCCCTGCTGGAGGCGTTCGAGGCGCGCGGCGCGGCGCAGACCTGCCTGGTCCAGGTGAACGTGGCCGGCGAAGCCCAGAAGCGCGGCGTCGCCCCCGACGCCCTGCCCGCCCTGCTGGATCGATTTGCCACGGCGCTTCACGTCCGTTGCGCCGGGCTCATGCTGATCCCGCCGTTCACCGATGATCCGACGGCGGCGCGCCCGCACTTCGCCGCGCTGCGCGCGCTGCGCGACCGGGAGGCGGCCCGCCCGCGACCGAACGTCGATCTGCGCGAGCTCTCCATGGGGATGAGCGGCGACTTCGAGCAGGCGATCGCCGAAGGCGCCACCCTGGTGCGGGTCGGCACGGCGGTCTTCGGCGCGCGAACGTCCGTCTGACGCGCCGGGAATCTGGCGCGCGCGACGGCCGCCAGAGCCATCTAGAAATCGACGGCTCCCGTCGATAGCTCGTGTATGCCCGGGGGGGGGAGCGCCACCGTGCGCGCCGGCTTGCGAGCCGTTTTCTTTGCGCTGGTTGCGCTCGTCGCGCTCGTTGGCGTGGCGGGCGAGGCGCGCGGGGCGGTGCCGCAGAGTCAGCAGCTCGCGCTGGCCGGCGCCGGCGCGGTCAAGATCCTGGTGCGCGGAACGGGCTGGGTGCGGGTCGGCCAGCCGGCCCTGCTGGCCGCCGGGCTGAGCCCCGACGTCGATCCCGCGTCGCTGCAGCTGTTCGCCGACGGCGTCGAGCAGGCGATCGCGGTGACCGGGAACGGCGATCGCCGGCTCACCGCCGACGAGACCCTCGAGTTCTACGGCAGCGGGCGCGACACCGCCTCGACCGACGCGCGCACCTACTGGCTGGTCGCGGGCGGCGCCGGACAGCGCGTGGTGGGCCAGACCGCGCCCTCCCCTGGCACCCCCGGCCCGGACAGCTTCGTTCACACCGAGTCAGTGGTCGCGCGCAACATCTATCTGTCCGCCGTTCGCAACGGCGACCTCAGCAACTTCTACGGCGCCGCCGTCTCGACGACACCGGTCACGGTCCCGCTGACCGTCCCCCACCCGGCGTCGGGCGCCGCGGACGACGCCGTCCTGAGCATCGCCCTGCAAGGGTTGACCGCGACGGCGCACCTGGTGGACGTCGCCTTGAACGGGGTCCACCTGGGCACGTGCGGGTTCGACGGACAGACGCGCGCGACCTGCGACTTTCCAGCGACCGCCCTGGTGGCCGGCCCGAACGGCGTGACGCTGGCCTCGCGGGCCGCCGCGGACTACACCGCGACCGAGCGCGTCTGGGTCGCGTACGCGCACGCGTACGTGGCGGATGACGACACGCTGGCCTTCACGGCGCCCGCCGGCGCGCACCTGCAGGTCGCCGGCTTTTCATCCGGCGACGTGCGCGTCGCCGACGTCAGCGACCCGGCGCGCCCGCTGGCGCTGGCCGTGACGGTCACCGCCGACGACGGCACCGCGCCGGGCACCTTCCGGGTCGCGATCGACGTGCCCGCCGGCGCCTCGCCGCGGTCCCTCTACGCCTTCACGGGCGCGCGCGTCCAGGCCCCGGCGGCGGTGCAGGCCGATCGCCCCTCCGGCTGGTCGGCCCCCCACGACGGGGAGCTGCTGATCCTGTCGCACGCGGCTTTCATCGACGCGCTGGCGCCCCTGGTCGCGCGCCGGCGGGCCGAGGGGTGGACCGTGCAGCTGGTCGATCTGCAGGACGTCTACGACGAGCGCGGCTTCGGCGACAAGAGCCCCGAGGCGGTCCGCGCCTTCATCCAGGCCGCCCAAGCTGGCTGGCGCGTGCCGCCCCGCGACGTGCTGCTGGTCGGCGACGCCACGTTCGATCCGCGCAACTTCCTGGGCAAGGGCGACTTCGACTTCGCCCCGACCCGGCTCATCGACACGAGCTCGATGGAGACCGCGTCCGACGACTGGTTCGTCGACGCGGACCTGGACGGGGTCCCCGAGCTCGCCATCGGGCGATGGCCGGTGCGCACGGCCGCGCAGGCCGCCGCGCTGGTCTCCAGCACCCTGGCCAAGGGCGGCGCGGCCGACGTCGCGGGCAATCTGGGCCGCGGCGCGCTGCTCGTGAGTGACGAGGACGAACCGGGGTTCGACTTCTCCGGGGCCACCGCGCGCGCCGCGGCCGCGCTCGCGGGGCGCATGCCGGTGGAGATGTTCCACCGCGGGGAGCCGGGCGCCACCACCGCCGCGCTGACGGCGAAGCTGAACGCCGGCCCGTTCGTCGTCAATTACGTCGGCCATGGCTCCGTCGAGGTGTGGGACGGCCTGTTCGACAGCACGCAGGCCGGCGCGCTGACGAACGCGCACCCGTCGGTCTACGTGCTGATGAACTGCCTCAACGGCTTTTTTCACGACCTCTACACGACCAGCATGGCGGAAGCCCTGCTGGAAGCACCGGGGGGCGGAGCGGTCGCGGTATGGGCCTCGTCCACCCTCGCCGAATTCGAGCCGCAACCGGCTCTCGACCAGGAGTTTCTGATGGGGATCGGACGCATGTCTCTCGGCGAAGCGGCGCTATCCGCGAAGCGCAGCAGCACCGACCTGGAGGCGCGCCGGACGTGGCTGCTGTTCGGCGATCCCACGCTCTTCGGCACGCCCTCGGCCTCGGCGCCCGGCGCGGACGGGGGAGCCCCGACGCCCGACGGCGGCGACCGCGACGCCGGGATGACCGCCGGCGGCT
>CAZJMY010000606.1:0-10549 GCA_964546845.1 uncultured Myxococcales bacterium
CCTCTTCTGGGTGGCGGGTCTTGGTGACGGGCCGGGGGGCGCCCTCGGTTTCCGGCGGGTGGGGCCACCGGTCTGAACTGACATGTCAGTCTAGTTGCGGTTCAGATTTAAAGGCCGCACCCCGGCAAAGTCAATGGCCGGCGGCCCTCCACCACGCAGGACTTGCGGAACCTGGTACTCTCCGCGCACAAAATGCGTTGGAGATTCGGGCCGTTCGGCGTGAAGGACCTCTTCACGATGATCAACCTCCTGGGCGGGGTCGGGTGCATCGTCCTGACGGTCGAGGGGCGCTTCGTCGCCGCCGGGACGGCCCTCCTCGTCGGCTACCTGCTGGGCGACACCCTGGACGGGCCGGTCGCGCGACTGACCAAGACGTCGAACGCCTTCGGCAGCGAGCTCGACACGGCGACCGACCACTTCACCCAGGCCATCGCCCCCGCCGTGCTGGTCTACGCCGTCTACGCACAGGGCGGGCACCGCGCGGGCGGCATCGCGCTGATGTCCCTCATCGTCACCTGCGCGACGATCCGCCAGGCCCTCTTTTCGGTCGCCAAGCTGGGCGACCCGCTGATGTACTGCGGCCTGCCCCGCACGGTCAGCGGGTACGGGGCCGCTGCCTTCGTGCTTTCGCGGCTGTTCTTCCAGCTGAACCCCGCGCGCTACGCGACGGGCGCCGTGATCATCACGGCCTTCGCGCTGCTGAACCTGTTCCCCATCCCCTACATGACCCACCGGGGCCGCCGGCGGATGCAGCGGTACGTCAAGCTGCTGGCGTTCGGGTTCCTGTCCTCGCCCGTGGTGGCGTTCGTCGTGGCGCCCGCCTACGTGTTCGACGTGCTGTTCTTCTGGATGTTCGGCTACGCGGCGACGGCCTGGATCCCCATCTACCCCGAGGAAAAGCGGGCCTTCTACGCCCGGTATCGCGAGTGGGCGCGCGAGGTCAGCCGTGAATAGCGGAGACAATCCGGGTTTGCGGCCCAGCCGGGGCATGTACTAGATTTCGCCCCCCGATGTCGTCGTCCCCTGTCGCCGCTCCGGCGGGCGAGCTCCGTCCCCACGCGACGTTCGAGCTCTTGGCTGGCGGTCCGACCGCGTACGCGCGGATCTTCGAACGGATCGCGACGGCCCAGCGAAGCGTCGTCGTGCGCGCGTTCGAGTGGCGTGACGACCAGACCGGCCGGGACCTGGCGGCGGCCCTCCTCGCCGCCGCCGAGCGCGGCGTGGCGATCACGATCATCAAGGACCACGTCGGCGCCTACTACGAGTACCTCGAGGCCACCAAGCAGAGCCTGTTTCACAAGGACATCCAGCTGATCCCGCGGCTGGGGACGCTGGTCATGATGGGGTTTTACGGACGCTGGGGCTCGCTGCGGCAGGCGCCCAGCCCCCTCGCCGAGGCCCTGCGCCGCCATCCGCGCGTGCGGCTGGTCAGCGAGAAGCGGTTCGACCACTCGAAGCTGTACGTCTTCGACGACGAGATCGTCATCCTGGGCGGCATGGGGATCGGCGACGATTTCCGCCACGTGAACGTCGACTTCATGGTCGAAGTCTCCGGCGGCGGCGCCGCCCAGCGCCTGGCCGATCGATATGAAGGCCGCGCCTCTTTCGATCCGACCCGCCCCTTCGACTACCTGCTGCACTCGGTCCGCGGCTGCGCCGTCACGGGCGAGTCGATGGCCGCCCAGCGCCTGGGCCTCATCAACCAGGCGCGCGAGCGGCTGACGATCGCGATGGCCTACCTGGGCGACCCGGCGGCGACCGACGCGCTGGTCGCGGCGGTCCGGCGCGGCGTTCGCGTCACGCTGGTGACCGCCGCCCGCGCCAACGTGGGCGGGGACCTGAACCTGGCGGCCTGCGCGACGGTCATGCGCCGGACCGGCAGCCCGGAAAACCTGCGCATCGTCCTGCACCCGACGATGGTGCACGGCAAGGCCATCGTCGGCGACGGCGCCTGGGGGACGGTCGGGTCGACCAACTTCACGGTGCTGTCCCACGGCGACTACGAAGAGGTCGACCTCTACTGCCGTGACCGCGACTTCGCCCACGCGCTGGAGCGCGCGATCGAGCGCGAGGCGCTGGCGGGCACGCCGGCGCGCCTGCCGCTGGATTTCCACCCCGTGCGGCTGGCGATCGAGTGGGGCGTCAGCGCCTATCAGGGACGGAAGCGGGCGCGGCGCTGACGGGGCGCGGCCCCGGCCCGGGCGGCGACGCCGCCGGCACGGACACCGCGACGGTGTGCGGCGCCGCGGCCGGCGCCCGCAGGTAGCGAACCAGCGCGCGCAGCGTCTCGACGACCGCCACGGCGGCGGCGACGACCACCAGCTGGGTGCCGACGGCCGGCAGCGCCAGGGCGGCGCCGAGCAGCGCCAGCTCGACCCAGAGGCTGACGCCCCAGGAGAAGTCGGCCACTCCCTGGTTGGCGGCGAAGTTGTCCAGCGCGCCGCGCGCCATGTCGCTGGACAGCAGCACGATGATCGCGATGGTCGGCAGCCGGTGGCTGGCGACGCAGATCATCGCGATCACCGGCAGGGCGGCGCCGGCGACCAGGCGCAGGACGTGCGCGGCCCGATGGGTCCGCAGGCGCGCCAGCTCGGCGGCGCCCAGCTTCAAGTAGTCGAGCGCGCTGTACCAGGTGATGAACACGACCGCGAACAGCCACAGCCAGCGTTCGACGGCGGCGCCGAAGAAGGAAGCCACGACGAAGGGCGCAAGCGACACGGCGGCGATCTCGAACCCGCGCCGCGGCCGGCGGGCCAGCCGCCCGACCGCGACGACCGTCAGCGCGAAGGCGAACAGGCCCACGAACAGCAGGATCAGCGGGCGCCCGGAGCCCAGGATCGGGATCAAGACCAGCAGCCCGAAGCCGATCATCTGCACCCAGGTCTTGGCCTTGGCGATGCCCGAGCTGGGCAGGCGCCGCCCGTTCAGCTCCAGGCTGGATCGCAAGACCGTGACCAGCAGCTCCCGCGAAAAGATGGCCGCGGCGAGCTGCCAGGGGATGCCGCCCCGATCGGCGTAGCAGCCGTAGCAGACGACGATGAAGATCTTGTCGGCCACCGGATCCAGCAACGAGCCCAGCACCGTCGGCCCGTGCTTGCGCGCCAGATACCCGTCGACCGTGTCGGTCAGCCCGATCAGCGTCCCGATGACCACGCCCCACAGCTGGGTGCTCTCGGTCCCGTAGATCAAGAACCCGACCAGCGGCATGGCGAGCAGGCGGGCCGACGTGACCTGGTTCGCCGTGATGCGCATGCCGACGACGACGTTAGGTGCGCCGCCTCGGAACGTCAACCGGGCGATCGAAGAAGAAACTCGACGCCGCCGGGCAGAGCCCGTCGGCGTCAGTGCAACCGAACAAGAAGCACCCCTTGCTGCACCGTCTCGAAGATCTCGTCGACCAGACGGCCGACGCCCAGCGCCCGGGTGCCCAGGATCTGCTGGTACAGCGACTCCTTGACCATGGCCAGCAGGAAGACGGCGATGAGGCCCGCGTCGCCGCGGCGCACGACCCCCAGCTTCTGGCCGACCGTGACGGCGCGCTCGATGCGGTCCAGCACCCGGACGTAGAAGTCGCGCAGCTGCTCGCGCCCGGTCTCGTTCACCCCCACCGCCTGCTCCAGCAGGATCCGCCCCATGGGCAGATTGTCCTGCAGCCGCCGGCACAGCGACTCGATGTTGCCGCGGATGGCGATCGCGATGTGCTCCGGCGTGTCGATGGCGATGGGCGCCACCGCCGACGTCACCTGCTCGAACAGCTGGTCCAGCAGGCTGTCGAAGATCTCTTTTTTGGAGCGGAAGTACTGATAGAAGGTGCCCCGCGCGACCGAGGCCTTCTCGATGATGTGGCTGATGCTGGTGGCGTGGTAGCCGCGCGCGGCGAACAGGTCCAGCGCCACGGCCAGCAGCTGGGCCCGACGGGCGTCGGGGGACATCCGCCGGGAGGTCGTCACGGGCGCGGCCTACGTTTCCAGCTTGGGCTCTTCGGCGCGCGGCGGGCTGGCCGGCGTCGGCGTCGCCGACCGCTCGTCCAGCAGCGCCAGCGCCACGGCCAGCGCGCGCCGCGTCTTCTCGGCGGTCTTGTCATCGGACCGGATCCGCTGAAGGGCGCGGACCATCTGGTCCTCGTAGTCGGCGACCTTGGACTCCAGCTCGGCGATGCGGTCACGCGACTGGGCCAGCCGCACGTCCCGGCTCCCCAGCTCGGCGCGCGCCGCGTCGACGTCCGCCTCGATGCCGGCCAGGCGGCGATAGGCCTGCTCCAGCTCCTGCACGCGCGCCGCCAGCTCGCCCTCGGCCCGGGCGGCCCGGTTCAAAGCCTGGTCGGTGTCGGCGCGGTGCCGTTCGGTCAGCTCCGTCTTCTCGGTCAGGTGCCGCCGCTCGATCTCGGTGACGCGCGCGTGGTGTTCTTCGTCGCGCGCCGCCAGCTCGCTGCGCCGCCGGTTCTCGGCGGACTCCAGCTCGGAGACGCGGCGGGCTTCCTGCTCGGCGATGTCGCGCTGCCGGCGCTCTTCGGCCGCCAGCGCCTCTTCCTCGTGACGGCGCCGCATGCCGAGGATCTCGTTGCGGTGGTCGCGCTCTTTCTGTTCGGCCTGCGCGTCGTACGACTGCCGCTCGGTCGCCAGCTGCGCCTGGTGCTCGTCACGCAGCGCCGCGATGGCCTTCTCGTTCTCCTTCCGCAGACGGCTCATCTCGGACGCCAGGCGCTCGGCGGCCTCGGCCTGCTCGTCGGCCAGCCGCCGCTGCAGGGTCTCGATCTCCGCCCGGTGGGCCGCCTCGATGCGCGCCAGCTCCGCCTGACGCGCGCCCTCGGCGCCGGCCATCGCCTCGGTGTGGTCGTCCGTCAGACGCGCCACCTCGGCCCGGTGAGCCTCGGCCAGGTCGGCCAGCTGCGACTCCAGGTCGCCACGCAGGCGGTCCGCCTCGGCGCGCGCGCGCTGCTCTTCCTGGACCAGCCGCTTCTTCAGCGCGTCGATCTCGTCGTGCGCCTTGCGCAGCTCGATGTGCGCGTCGTCGAGGCGCGCCTTCAGCTGCTTCTCGCGCTCGGCGGACTTCTCACGGTCCTGCCCCAGCTCGGCAACCTTCTCGTTCGCGGCAACCAGGTTCCGCTCGAACCCGATCGTGCTCTCCTCCAGATCGCGCCGCGCGCGATCGAGCTCCCGGATCTTGTCCTTGTGGTCCAGGATCTGGCGGTCCTTCGCGTCCAGCGCGTCGCGCAGATCGAGAATGTCCTTCTCTTTCCGGTTGATGATCTCGCGCAGCCCCAGGAACTCGCGCTCTTTCGAGAACGTCGCCGACTGCGTGAAGCGCTCGCGCGCCTCCTCGATCTCCTTGCGCAGCGTCTGCCGCTCGCTCTCCAGCGAGTGAATGCGCGCCTCCAGCTCGGCGTTGCGCGACTCCATCTCGCGCACGCGCGGGTCCTCGACCGGCATCCCGAAGCGCTCCGAGATGACCCGCCCGCCCGTCTCCGTCGAGACGTCGTCGAAGGCCACGTCGTCGGGGGGCGGCGGCGCGTCGTCCAGGATCGGATCGGCCAGCTCGGGCGGCACGTGCGGCTGCGTCCCCAGCACGGGCATCTCCCCGGGAATCGGCTCCGGCCCCAGCGTGTGACCGGTCCGGTAGATGTCCGGGTCGAACTCGGACGGCGCCTGCAGCTCCTCGGTGATCGGATGCGTCTCGGGCGCCACCGCGGGCATCGCGACCTGCGGCGCCGGCTGCTCCCAGGGCAGGTTCGGCGGCAGGTCGTCGTCGGACCAGAGCGTCCGCAGGTCCACCATGTCATTGTTCGTCGGCGGCGCCTCGGGCGAGTTCGCCTCCAGCGCGGCGAACGCCGCCTGCGTCTCGGGGTCGAAGCGCTCGCCCTCGAACGGGTTGCTGGTCACGCCGGTCGTCTCGGTCAGATGCGAGCCCGAGGTGCCGTTGCTGGCCACCACCTCGGCCTCGGCCTCGGCCGCCTCGTAGCGGTTCGGATCCATGGCCAGCGTGGCCTCTTCGCCGTCGTCGTCCTCGGCAGCCGCCGCGCTGACGATGTCGACGTCGTCATCCTCGGCCATGACGATGTCCGAATCCGCGTCCAGCTCCTGGATGTCCTCGTCGTCGTCCTCGCCCGGCTCCGCAGAAAGATCGAGCTTCAGCAACCCGCCGATCTTCATCAGCAGGTCGGGGCCGTCGAGCGGCTTCAGCATGTACTCGTCCGCGCGCGACTTCAGCTTCTTGTGCTGCTCGAACGTGGCGGGCGTCTCCTCGCCGGAGATGAGAACCAGCGGGACATCTCGGAGGCTGGGGCTGCGCCGCAGCTTGTTGCAGATCGCGTAGCCGATCTTCCGCGGCTCGACGGACAGCACGATGACCGCCGGCTTGTGGTGCCGCCCCCACTCCATCGCGTCGTCGCCGTTGGAGATGTTCTTGACGTCGAATCCGTTCGGCGTCAGCCACCGGCGGATCTGGTCGGCCGTAGCGGTGTCGGGTTCTATGCAGAGCGCGATTCGGTCGGCCATCTCGACTCCAGCGAAAGGGCCGTCATCTTAACAGATTAGAGCTGGTTCAGCGCTGGAAGGCGGTGGTCACGAGCCGGGTCAGCGCATCTTCGTCGAGGTCGGCCGTGACGACGTACCCCAGGCCGCGGTCCCGATAGGCGGCCGTCGAGATGCCCGGCCCGCTTTCGACCCACACTTCGCGCCCGTCAATGATCCGACGGTCCGGCGCCTCCATGGGCTGGTCGCGCGGGTCGAACACCAGCAGCGCGACCCGATGACCCGTCTGGACGCGGTAGAGCAGGTAAGCCGCCGGCCGCTCCCCGACGTTGACCAGGCGCCCGCCGGCGCAGGTCGCGCCGCCGCCCAGCACGGGGACGTGGACCGGGAAGTCGACCCGCCCGCGGAACCACGACGCGATCGAGCCGCAGTCCGAGCCGGTGATGTCCATCGGCATCTCGGCGTGATAGCTCCGCTGAGCCTGCTCGAGCACCCGGGACCCCGTCTGCCGCACCGTGCTGGTGAGGCCAATCAGCAGCCCGGCCGCCGCCAGCGCGGGCACCAGCCGGGGGTAGGACAGCCACGGCCAGCGGCGCGGGGCCAGGGGCTGGGCAGCCAGCGCCTGCCGCATGCGCGCCTCGAACCCGGGCGGCAGCGCCGGGCGCGGCAGGTGAGCCCGCACGGCCGCCTTGAACCGCCCCTGCAGGTGAACCTGGCGGGCGCAGCCGGCGCACGACGCCAGGTGCTCTTCGACCTGTTCCCGGTCGACGCCGTCCAGCTCACGGTCGACGTAGGCCTGCAGCGAGGTCCGCAGCTCGGCGCAGCTCACGACGGCTCCCCCTGCCCTTTGCCCCGGCGGCGCCGGTAGGCGGCGATGTCGACGGGAGCCTGCGGGTCGGCCGCCTCTCCACCACCGGCGGGCTGGATGATCCCCTGCTCGACCGCGTAGTCGTGCAGCAGCCCCTGCAGGATCTTGCGCCCCCGGAACAGCCGGCTCATCACGGTGCCCGCCGGGCAGTCCATGATCTCGGCGATCTCCTTGTAGGAGAAGTCTTCCAGGTCGGCCAGGATGACGGCCATCCGGAAGTCGGACGGGACGGCGGCCAGCGCCTTTTCCACGTCGGCCGAGACCATCCGGCCCAACATGGCGGTCTCGACGTCGCGGCCGTCGGACGTCCCTCCCCCGAAAGGGCCCCCCACGAACTGTTCGAGGTTGGCGGTCGAGGACTCTGCCTCGGTCAGGACCACGTGCTCGCGTTCCCGCTCGCGGTAGCGGTTGCAAAAGACGTTCGTCAGGATCCGGAACAGCCAGGCCTTGCAGTTGGTGCCGGCCTGGAACGTGTCGAAGAAGCGGTACGCCCGGAGCAGCGTGTCCTGAACCAGGTCCTCCGCGTCCTTCTCGTTGCGGGTCATGCGCAACGCCGCGGAGTGAAGCGCGGGCAGGTGAGGCAGAGCCTCTTGCTCGAAGTCCGTTTCGACGGGTCGCCGCTTCATCGTGCTACGACGGGGGAAACAGGCCCCGCCCCTCGATTATTCCACAACCCTGGTCAGTAACATGTCGCGTTGACGAACAGCCGGCTCCCCGCGGTCACCCCACCCGACCCCATGTAGTCGGCGTAGGTGGCCGTCAGGGCGGAGCTGGCGCCACTTCCGACGCGGGAGGCCGAGACCGTGCCCAGGTTCCCCTCGGCGGAGGGGAAGATCAGCGCGCCCGAGCGTCGGTCTCCCGTCTGCTCGAGGCGCCAGAGCTCGGCGTCGTGGGGCTGCTGGAAGAGCACCCCCAGGTCACGGCCGAACGGGGCCAGCGCGACGATGGGCGGCTGGAGGTCGGCCCCCGAAAAATCGTTGGCCGGGGCGAAGAGGACCTCTTTCGTCAGCTTGTTGTCAGACGTCGTGTAGATGCTGACCCAGCTGCCGGCCGAGTCCTGCCAGGCGATCCCGTACCCGGTCGCGGTCGCGGTGACCCTGGCGCAGGTCCCCATCTGCCTCTCGAAGGTCAACGACACGGAAGAGTCGATGCCCCCCGCTTCGTTCCCCTCGGCGATGACCCAGCCCGGTTTGCCCTGGTTCGCCATGGCCGCGTAGTAGACGACCGTGACGTCGTCCTTGCCGGCGGTGAACTGCAGGCAGCTGAAGTCGGGCGCCGCGGACGCGGTTGGTGTCGGGGAGACGACCATCTGCCCCGTGGCGTCGATGGCGGCGTACATGACCCGCCCCATCGCGTCGTCGATCCAGGCTAGACCCGCATGCCCGCCTTTATGGGACGAGGTCATCACGATGGACGAGGCGGGCGGAACCCCTTTGGGGAACTCGTGGATCGTGGTGGCCGGGGCCTGGGGCGGCGAGCCGTCGGCCGGAACGGCGATCAGGGCCAATTCGCCCTTGGTGGCGCTGGTGTCCGTGCCGACGTAGGCGATGAGGACGGTGTCGCCCGGCGTGCCCGCCGGAGTTCCCGCCAGCGCGAACATCGGGCTCGTCACGCCGGGCGGCAGACCGAAGGCGTGCTCGGTGCCCAGCGTTCCGTCAGAGCCCAGCGCCCACCGAACGGCGTTGGAGGCCGGATCGTACCCGATCAGCGCATACCCGCTGCCGATCATGTCGAGGCGAGCCTCCCCCAGCAGCGTCAGCGGTGTCCCGGGCAGCGTGGTCTGCTTCGTGATCTGACAGCCGGCGGTTCCCAGGTCCGCCTGGCACCCCGCCGAGCCGGCCGCGGCCGCGAGCGCGACGAGCGCCGCGATCGGACCGCAACCCCGGCAGGGTTGCTGGGGCCCGGGGGCTACGCCGTGACGACGGCGCCGTGGCATTTCTTGTATTTCTTACCGCTTCCGCAGGGGCAGGGGTCGTTGCGCCCGACCTTGGGCTCGTTTCGGCGGACGGGCTTGGCGTCGCCGTCCCCGTCGGAGCTGCCGCCGCCGTTCGAGGCTTGCGCCTCGGCGCCGCCGCCCGATTCGACCGTCTTGCGCGGTTTGCGCGAAGCGGCCGCCGGGACGGAGGGCGCGGGCGGAGTCCCGGCCGCCGCGGGAGCGGGCGCCTGGGCCGCCGGGCCGTCGACGCGCTGGAGCTGCATGTGGAACAGCTTCTCGCAGACGTTGCGGCCGATGTTGCTCATCATCTCGCCGAAGATGACGAAGCCCTCTTTCTTGTACTCCTGCTTGGGATCCTTCTGGCCGTAACCGCGCAGGTGGATGCCCTCGCGCAGCGCCTCCATCGACTTGAGGTGCTCGATCCAGCGCTGGTCGATCTCCTCGAGATAGAAGACCCGCGCGTAGTGCATCAGGATGTGCAGCGGGTACTCGGTCTCGCGGGCGTCGATCACCTTCTCGACCTGATCCCACAGCGACTCGGCCAGCGAGTCCCGATCCAGGCCGTGGGTGTCGGTGATGGACGGTTGAAACCCGAAACACTGGGTCACCGAGGTGCTCAGCGCCTCGAGGTCCCACTCCTCGGCGTGCGTGCCGGGCGGACACTGCTCGTCGACGATCAGCTGGATCATCTGCTCGCTGAGGTCCAGGATGCGCTCGCGCTGCTGAATCAGCGACGACGCGACGTCGGTGGCCAGGCGGTCCAGGGTCGCCGTGCGGTCCTCGACGATGCCCTTCGTGTCCGGGTAGGCGCCCCACTCGCGATAGATGAGCGACCGCAGGTGGGCCGGGTTCACCGGCACCGTCGTGACCTTGACCCCTTCCGGGGACTCCGGGTCGGGGACGCGCGCCTGCGACAGCGCGTCGCACATCCGGGCCAGAATCGGGCGGACGGCCGACGACAGATTCGCGACCGTGAACTTGCCCGACTCCGTCGGCAGCGGCGCGTCCGTCTTGGTGATCCCGCGGTCCTTCTCTTCCTGGGTCGGCTCGGGCGCGTAGCGCCCCTCGAGGATTTGCCGGCGCAGCGCGTACACCGTCTTGCGCTGCTGGTTCATCACGTCGTCGTACTCGAGGAGGTTCTTGCGGATGTCGAAGTTGTGACCCTCGACCTTCTTCTGCGCGTTCTCGATGGCGCGGTTGATGAGCCCGTGCTCGATCGGCACGTCCTCTTCCATCCCCAGCCGCTCCATGAGGCCGGTGATGCGCTCGGCCCCG
>CAZJMY010000607.1:0-1546 GCA_964546845.1 uncultured Myxococcales bacterium
TGCGGCCTTGTCGATCTGCTCGCGCGAGGGGCGCGGCTCGACGCCCTTCCAGCGCGCCGCCTTTACTTCCTCGGCGACGCCCATCGCCTCCAGCACCGACAGGATGACGCGCACGCGGCGCTCGGGGATGGCCATCGAGAGCGCCAGGTCGCGCACCGAGACTTCCTTGCCCTCGTCGCTCCAGGCGTAGAGGCCCTCGGCCACCATGCGCGCCTGCGACTTGGTCGGGTGCGCTTCCTTGAGAAAGTGTTCCTGGATCGCGATGTCGTCCGGCTGGAACAGCAGCACGCACCGCGCCGGCTTGCCGTCGCGTCCCGCGCGCCCCGCCTCCTGCACGTACGCCTCGGGCGAGCCGGGCATCTGGTAGTGGATGATGTAGCGGATGTCGGGCTTGTCGATGCCCAGGCCGAACGCGTTCGTGGCCAGCATGACGACCTTGCGCCCGGGCTGCATGAACGACGCCTGCGCCTTCTCGCGCTCGTCGGTCGTCATCTTGCCGTTGTAGCGCTCGACCGGGATCTTGCCGTGGCGAAGAGCGACGTAGAGCTCGTCGACGGCGCGCACGGTGGCGCAGTAGACGATGCCCGGGCGGCGCAGCCGCTGAATCAGCTTGCCCAGCTGGCGCAGCTTGTCCGCCTCGCCGGCGACCTTGCGCACGTCGAAGGCCAGGTTCGGCCTGTGGAACGAGACGCGACAGACCTTCGCGTCCTTCATCCCCAGCTGCACCAGCACGTCGTCGCCGATGTCCGGCGTCGCGGTGGCGGTCAGCCCCAGGATCGGCGGGCGCCCCAGCACCTGCGCGGCGCGCCGCAGCCCCAGGTACGAGGGGCGAAAATCGTGGCCCCACTGCGACACGCAGTGCGCCTCGTCGACGCAGAACAGGGAGAACTTCACCCCGGCCAGCGCTTCTTGCACGGCCGGCGAGGTCACCGACTCGGGCGTGATCATCATCAGGCGCGCGGTGCCGTCGCGCAGAGCGGCCAGGTCGGCTGTGCGCTCTTTCGCGGTGCGGGTGGAATCGATGCGCACGACCGCCACGCCGGCGGCTTTCAGCTTCGTGTACTGGTCTTCGATCAGCGCCAGCAGCGGCGAGACGACCAGCGTGGGCCCGTCCAGCACCAGGGCGGGCAACTGGTAGGTCAGCGACTTGCCGCTGCCCGTCGGCATGATGGCCAGCGTGTCGCGCCCGGCCAGGACCGATTCGATGATCTCCGCCTGTCCGGGGCGCAGATCCCGGATGTGGAAGACCTCGCGCATCTTCTCGAGCGCGCGCAGCAGCGCGGGCGAGGGCGGCAGCGCGGGCGTCGTCGGCTCGATGACCGGCGCGTGCTCCGCGACCGGCCGCGCCGTGATCGACGGCGGCAAGAGGTCGTCCCCGTCGCCGTCCGGCGACCGGTGGATGACGATGGTCGGAACGCCGTCGTCGAGGGGGACGGCCGTGGAAGACCCCGTTTCAGGCTCTGGCTCGGCGGCGCTGTTCGCGCTCGCGCCGGCCGGCGCTTCGTCTTCGGAACTCAGTCTCAACTCCTGTGGAAATTACGGGTGG
>CAZJMY010000608.1:0-4027 GCA_964546845.1 uncultured Myxococcales bacterium
CTCGCTGGCCGGGGCCTTCGACCGCCTGTTCCAGGCGGACGTCGACCTCAAGAGCTCGAAGATGGATCCCGACGTCGCCCTGGCGCGTCTCGTTCAGACGCTGGCCGAGAGCTCCGCCGGGCGCTGAGGGTCACTTCGGCGCGCTGACGCGGCCGACGGCGACCGTCAACCGCGCCACGTGGCGCGAGGCGGTCCCCTTCTTGATGACGCCCTTCGAGGCCGCCTTGTCGATCGCGCGAACCGCGTTCTTCAGCAGCGGCTGCAGGTCCTTGACCTTCTTGCCGCCCAGCGCCGTGCGCAGCTTCTTGATCGCCGTGCGCATGGCCGTCGTCTGCGCCACATTCCGCGCCGTCCGCTTGATCCGCTGGCGGTTCGCCTTCTCTGATGACTTGATGTTCGCCACTTCGGTTCCTTAGTTGGGTCCTTCCGCGTGCCGCGGTTTGGGCGCGCATCATGCTGAGCACGCCGGGGGTTGTCAAGGCTACCCCAGACCCATCTCCTCCAGCTCGGCGTCGGACAGGCCGAAGAAGTGGCCGGTCTCGTGCAGCAGCGTGAGCCGGACCTCCTCGCGCAGCTCGTCGGGGTCGTTGACGGCCCGCTCGAGGTTGCGCCGGACCAGCACGATCTGCGTGAGCCCGGGCTGACCGCCCAGGCCCATGCTGGCCTCGGGGTGCGGCGTCCCCGAAAAGAGCCCGAACGCGCGCGGGTCCACGCCCGCGTCGACGTCCGCTTCGGCCGGGTGGTCGGCAACCAGGATCGGGATGCCGCGCAGCAGCTCGCGCGCGCGTTCGGGGAGCTCGCGCAACGCGGTCTCGGCGACCGCGGCCACCTCCTCTTCGGACAGCGCGGGCGGCTCGCCGCCGTCGCGGCCCGGCGCGGTATCCAGCGTCCAGGTCCGCTTCCAGGCGGCGCGCATGGCCTCCTCGTCGTCGAGCTCGGCGGCCACGGCGCCCAGCATGTACCAGGCGTCGGCCGACTCCGGATGCTCTTCGCAGACCACGCGCAAACGCTCGCGCGCCGTCTCGACGTCGCCCACGGCCAGGTGCAGGTCGGCGATCTCCAGGGAGGTGTCGAGATCTCCCATCCGCACCTCCGCGGGGGGCAGATCCTGCATCGTCTCGCGCGCCGCGTCCGTGTCACCGAGCTCGATCTCGAGCCCCGCCTTCAGCGCAATGGCCGAAAGGTACTCCCCTTCGTCGTCGGCGCGATCGAGCGCCCGCTCGGCGGCACCCAGCGCGTCTTCCAGCCGGTCCGGATCGCCCGCCAGCATCTCGGCCTGCCACAGAGGCGGCGTCGCCCAATCGGGGGCCGCCGCCTCGGCGCGGGCCGCCAGCGCCAGCGCCTGCTTCGCGTCGCCCTCCTCGCGAGCACAGGCGGCGAGCAGCAGCAGAGTGTCCGGCGCCGCGGGATCCAGCGAGGCGGCCTGACGGCGGGCACCCGCGACGTCTCCCTCCTCCAGCGCGTGCCAGGCGGCGACCAGACGCGGGTCGTCCGTCTCGCTGTCGGCGTTTTCCTCGGGCGGCTCTGCCGGCGGGCGAGACGTCATGACGCCCCCAGCTCGGGTGCGCCGGCCAGCGCGGCCAACGAGTCCCGCATGTACGTTGCGGCGACGTCAGCCGTCGCGCGCGCATCGGCGGGGCTGCCGACGGGCGGCGCCACCTCGACGATGTCGGCGCCCAGCAAGGGGAACGCCGCCGAGACGCGCTGGATCAACGCGCGCACGAACGCCGGGGTCAGCCCGTCGGGTTCGGGGGCGCCGGTCGACGGCGCTGCCGCTCCGTCCGTCGCGTCGATGTCGTTGGAGAAATACACGGCGCGCACGCCGACCCGTTGCAGATGCGCAATCACCTCGTCAATCACGGCTTCCCCTTTCGCGCGGACCTCGTCGGCCCAGATTTGCTTCACGCCCAACGTCGACTCCCAGTGCTCTTTTGACCTGGATGAGGCCCGCACGCCAATCTGAACCAACCGTCCGCCGCGCCCGAGCAACTCGTTCGCGTGATACGCCCAGGTGGCGAAACAGATCCGGATGCCCAGACGCTCCGGCAAGAGATCGGTGTGCGCGTCCGCGTGAACGATCGCCCACGGCTCGCGCGCGTGACGTCCCAGGGCCGCCACCACCGGCCAGGCCACCGAGTGGTCGCCGCCGATCATGAACACCTTGATCCCGGGCGCCTCCGCCAGCAGGCGATCGACGACCCGTTCGGCTGCCGTCAGCGGCGCGACCGGCAGGTCGGCGTTCGTAGCCGCGGCCGGTCCGTACAGCGCCGCCCGCGTGCGCCGGCGCTGATCCTCGCTGAGCATGTCGTCCGTCAACAGCTGCGGCACGACGAAGACGTCGCCGACGTCGACGATCCCGGCGCGGGCGGCCCGGCCGGGAAAGTCGGGGCAGGCCCGCAGCAGCGCGGCGCGCACCGCCTCGGGCCCGAAGGCGGCGCCCCGGATCAGCCCGGCGCCGCAGTCCGACGGAATTCCGACGATCGCCACGCGCGCCTGTTTCACGGACGCCAGGGCCTGGCGCCACTTCGCCTGCACCTCGGCTTCGTCGGCGGCGGCGTAGAGCGCTTTTTGCAAGAGCTCTCGTGCGGCCCGACCCGTACTGACCGTGTGAATACCGCCGCCGGCGGGTCGGAGAAGCTGAATTAGGTCTTCCATTCGCCTACATGCAGCGCGCGGATCGGCGGACGAAAGTTGGACAACATAAGTTTTGGTTTCATCACCGGTGATCGAAACCGTTGGCGGCGCTCACATCGCCCACGCGCCCACCTTTGCTCATGCGTCGTTCTTGTCCCGGAACTCGTCCGCGTTGAGGCCGAATCGCTTGGCCCATCGGTAGACGAGGGCCGGCTTCCGATCCAGCTCGCGGGCGACCCGCATCATGTTGCCGCGGAAGCGGCGAATCAAGGCTTCCAGCTCGGCGGCGTCCGGTGGCGGCCGTGATTTGCGCCGCCCCTGCTGGCTGCGGATCTTGGGGGCCGCCACCAGCGTCGCCGGCAGATGCTCGACCCCGATCCGCTCCGAGTCGCGCGCCAGCGCCTCCGCCGAGGCGATGACCTTGCCCAGCTCGCGGACGTTCCCGGGCCACTGGTAAAGGCACAGCGCCTGAAACGCGGAGAGCTCGAGGGGTTTGGCGCGTTCGCCCATGAAATAAGCGGCCAGGGCGCCGAGATCCTCGATGCGCTCGCGCAGCGGCGGGATGCGAATGGGCTCCGCGCCCAGCCGCGCCGCCAGGTCGGCCCGCAATCCGAGTCCTCCCGACTGCGTGGCCGCGGCCGTCCGGCTGGTGGCGGCGACGATCCGGGTCTCGATCCGTCGCGGCCGTAGACCGCCCACCGGCGCCAGCATGCGGTCCTGCGTGAACCGCAACAGCTTGGTCTGAAGCTCGGGCGACATCTCGCCGATCTCGTCCAGGAAGAGCGTCCCGTTCTCGGCCTCTTCGATGATGCCGGGCTTCGCGATGGCCGCCTGCGAATGTGCGCCGCGCGCGTACCCGAACAGCTCGGTCTCGACCAGCTCGCGCGGAATCGCGGCGCAGTTGATCGCCACGAACCGCCCTGGCCTGCCGCTGGCCCGGTGTATCGCCGCCGCGTACACCTCCTTACCCACGCCGGTCTCGCCCGTGAGCAGCACCTCTTCGCCCGCAACCGCCAGCTTGCGGAGCTTCCGGCTGATGGTCGCCAGCACCGGGTTCACCGTCGCGACCGGCGCGAGCGGCTTGGCCAGCTCCGCCTCGATCGCCGACAGCTCGGCCATCGTGACGACGCGAAACACCAGGACGTGGCTGCCGACGAAGATGATTGAACCGTCGCGCAGCTTGGTGGTCGTCTCGACCGGCTCGCCGTCCACGACCGTCCCGTTCGTGCTGCTGAGATCCGTCAGCTCGTAAACGCCGTCTTCCGGGGCCGGGCTGATCGCCATGTGCTGGCCGGAGATCATCTTGTCGGCCAGCACCAGCGAGGTCTGCCCGGGGTCGACCTGCGTCGCCTCGCGGCGTCCCACCACCAGAGACCCCGAAAAGCTCGCAATT
>CAZJMY010000609.1:0-3921 GCA_964546845.1 uncultured Myxococcales bacterium
GCTACCGCGATGACCCTTCCCATCTTCTTGGTGTCTTGCCGTGGCTTGCCGGGCGATCCGCAGAGGGAGCCCGGGTATTAAGCACGCTAACCGGCTGCGGGCCAAGCCTCCAAATACGGTGCAGAAATTTGACGGCGTGTATGGGCAGGTAATAGTTAGACCTACATGTCGGCTCAGTGTGGTTTGTTCTCTCTCTGCCGGGGCCGACACACGCAAGGAGGATGAGCATGAGCCGGTTCGTCGACCAGAAGACCTACCAGACCTTCGAGGAGTTCGAACGCGAGGAGCTGCGCCGTGACGGTTACTTCGAGTCGGTCGATGAGATGATCGACGACATGTTCGCGGGCGAGCTGAACTTCGACGAGGGGGGCTCGCGCCGGTCCGCCGCCGGCGACGACGACGAATAGACGGAGGGCGGCGCGTCGCGAGCACCGGTCTTTCGGTGCTATAAGCGGCGGCCATGCAGGAACATCCGCGAGCTCCTTCCGCACCCGCCTGGACCGCCGCAATCTGGCCGCTCGTGACGGGGCTGGCCGTCGGGTTCCTGGTTGGCCGCGAGACGGCCGGCAAGGGATCCGGCGGCGCGGCCGAGCCGGCCGCCGAGAAGACGGCCGAGACGGTTCCCGCCGGCACCAAGATGCCGGCCAAGATCTACAAGTCCGAGAGCGAGTTCCCCGAGGGGTGGACCAAGGCCGCCGACCTGACCGCGGTCACGTCGGTGAGCTTCGACGGCCTGACCTCGGCGCAGAAGACGACGGCGCTGCAGGCGCTCAACGAGCGCGACTGCGAGTGCGGCTGCGGCATGGGCAAGATCGCCGGCTGCCTGAAGAAGGACCCCAACTGCCCGCGCAGCCCGAACCTGGCCAAGCTGGCCGTCGACATGGCCAAGCAGGGCAAGGGGCTGGGCGAGATCCTGGCGGCCATCGACGAGAAGCAGAAGCCCGTCGCGCCCGCGGGCGGCGGCGCGCCGGCCGGCGGCAGCAAGAAGGTGGTTCCGTTCTCCCACGACCTGCGCCGCGGCGCGAAGGCCACCAAGGTCACGATTGTCGAGTTCAGCGACTTCCAGTGCCCGTTCTGCAAGCGGGCAGAGCCGACGGTGAAGTCGGTGCTGGACAAGTACGGCAAGGACATCGCGCTGGTCTGGATGAACCAGCCGCTGCCGTTTCACGACCACGCGATGGACGCCGCCACGGCGTTCCAGGCGGCGGCGCGGCAGGGTGCCGACAAGGCCTGGAAGCTGCACGACAAGATGTACGAGAACAACACGGCCCTCACGCGCGCCGACATCGAGAAGTACGCGGGCGAGGTCGGGCTGAACGTCGCCAAGCTGAAGAAGGACTGGGACGATCCCAAGATCAAGGACGAGATCACGCAGGATCAGAAGGCGGCGACCGAGGCGGGCGCCACGGGCACCCCGACGTTCTTCATCAACGGGCGCGAGCTGGTCGGCGCGCAGGAAGCTTCGGCGTTCGAGAAGATCATCGACGACGAGATGAAGGAGGCGGACGCGCTCATCAAGAAGGGGACGCCGCTGAAGGACGTCTACACGAAGCGCATCGAGACGGCGGCGGCCGCGGCGCCTGCGCCCAGCGCGCCGTCGGCGGCGGCCGACAGCAACGACAAGTACGAGGTCAAGATCGGCGACGCCCCCGTCAAGGGCCCGGCTTCGGCGCCCGTGACTCTGGTGGCGTTCAGCGATTTCCAGTGCCCGTTCTGCAGCCGCGCGGTCCCGACGCTGCACCAGCTGGAGACCGACTACGCGGGCAAGCTGCGCGTGGCGTTCAAGCAGCTGCCGCTGCCCTTCCACGACAAGGCGCACCTGGCCGCCGAGGCGGCGCTGGCCGCCCACGAGCAGGGGAAGTTCTGGCAGTTCCACGACAAGCTGTTCGCCAACCAGCAGGCGCTGGATCGCGCGTCGCTCGAGAAGTACGCCGGCGAGCTGGGGCTCGACGTCGCCAAGTTCAAGGCGGCGCTGGACTCGGGCAAGTTCAAGGACAAGGTCGACGCCGAGGCGCGCGAAGGCGCGGCGGTCGGCGCGACGGGAACCCCGACCTTCTTCGTGAACGGCACCCGCATCGTGGGCGCCCAGCCGATCGACGCCTTCAAGGCGGTCATCGACAAGGAACTGAAGGCGAAGAAGGGATAGCGGGCGGGCGGGCGCCGCGCCGGAGCCGGACGACCACGTCCACGTAGACGTCCACGTTTACGTCCACGTCCACGTCCACGTCTACGTTTACGTTTACGTCTACGTCTACGGCGCTCGCCGTGGAGGTTTAGCGTAGTCGTAGTCGTAAACGTAGACGTGTACGTGGACGTAAACGTGGACGTGTACGTGTACGTGGACGCTCTGCGTCTCCCCCTAGAAGCGCTGGGTGGGCACATCCGGCCGCGGCCGCCGCAGGACCTGGCCGCCGACGCCCCACACCAGCCGCAGCTCATCGGGCGAAGCCTGCCCCTCGTACGCGTCGAGGCGGCGCTTGCCGTTGTCGCAGGCGTTCGGGTTCAGGACCTCGAACGAGCTCTCGTAGATCATCACGCGGTTGCCGCTGACCTCGCCGCGGAACTGGTAGCGGGTCACGATCTGGAAGTCGAGCGCCATGCTGCAGCGGTAGGCCTGACCGTCGGTCGAGACCTGGTGCACGATGCGGTCGTAGTAGCCGGTCAGCTTCGAGCCGTCCTGGCTGACGTGCCACTCTTCGCGCTCCTGCTTCTCGTCGCCGCCCGGGACCACGCCGTTGTGCTCCCAGACCCACATGCCGCTGACGTCCGCCGGCGGGCCGCCGGAGGCCAGGGACTGGAGCGGGCCGGCCGGCTCCGGCAAGGATGCCTCGGCGGCCTTGCCGCCGAGCAGCGGCCCCGCCTGGGCGACCAGACTGTCGGACGGCGCCGGGTCGTGGATGCGGTAGAGGGTCTGGCACTGCCCGCCGCTCATCAACGTGAGCACGTCGCCATCCAGCCGCCCCCGGTAGCGGGCCAGCTGGCGCAATCCCGGGTCGCACCGGCTGCCTTGCGACGCGAGCTGCTGCTCGAGCTCTTCGATCTCCACGACGCCCCCCTGGACCCGCCCCGAGACGTCGAAGCGCCGGGTGGCCGAGAACCGCGGCTGCCGGTTGCAGACGTAAGGCCGCCCGTCACCGGAAACGAAGGTCAGGGCCGCGATGTAGTAGCCGCTGATGGTGTCGCCGGCCTGGGTCAGGTGCCACTCCTGCTTTTCGATCCGCACGTCGCCGGCGCCCAGGCCGACCTGGATCGTGCTCTGGTTCATTCCGTCCCAGACGCCCGACAGCTCGGTGACCCGAGCCTGCGCCCGCGCCGGCGTGCTCACGGCGGGAGAGGGATGCGTCGCGCAGCCGCCAGTGGCGACCAGAAGCGCGGAACAAAACAGGCCAGGGAACCGCATCCGGATACCTCCCGGAGAGACCTCATGAAAGTTTACACGATCAACGTAGCCCCCGACCGCAGCGATGCAATGCTGCGAAGCCGGAAACACGGACCCGCGTCTTCCGGCGCAGGTTTCCTAACTGTCAATCGGAGGGAGCGCCGGTCGCATTGAGGGCCGCGGCGCTCGCCGCTTCCCATTCCGCGATTCGCCGCGCCAGGAGCGCGTCCAGCTCGCGTTCGCGTTCGGCCAGCGCGTGCAGTTTCTGCCAGTCGCCCGCGTGATCGCCGGCCAGCTCCGCCCGCACGGCGGCCAGCTCCGTCTCGAGCTTGCTTACATCCGCCTCCAGCGTCTCCACGCGGCGCGCCAGACGGCGCTGCTCGCGTTCCTTCTGCTTGTCGGCGTCGCGCACCGCGGCGGCCGGGCGATCGGGCTTCGCCTGCTTTGCAGGTTCCGACGGCTGCGCGCGCGCCGGCTCCGCGACCGCCGCCGGCGTGGGCGCGGAAGCCGCCGACGCATTCTTTCGCGCGCGCCAGTCGCTG
>CAZJMY010000610.1:0-3715 GCA_964546845.1 uncultured Myxococcales bacterium
GAGATCACGCGGCGGCGTTACTCCGAGAAGCCCGCCGTCACGCGTAAGCGCACGATGCGCGAGGCCCGCACGCGGCGCCGTCGCGAAGCGACGCGGCGCGTGCCCCGCTGACGCGGGGGCGTGGGGGTGGGCCCCCTCGCCGGCTCCCCCCCTTTGGCACGACCCCGGCGCGGCAAAGCCGCGCCTTTCATTTCTTGGACTCGCGCCTGACGGCGCTCTGACGCCTCGAAGGTCGAAGGAACACTGGAATGAGTGAGGCGTGGGTTGAGATTGTTGTCGAGGTGCCGCGGGAAGCGGCGGAGGTGATGGCGGAGGCGGTGGGGAGCCTGACGGGTGGGGTCGAGGTGCGGGACAGCGACACGATTATTCGCGCCGGTGTGGGACGGGCGGTGATCGTCACCCAGTGCCGGCCCGAGGAAGAGCCGGACGTTTTGGCAGAGATTGGGGCGACCGCCGTGCGGATGAAGAGCGCCGGCGTGACGGTCGATCCGCTCTCGGTGCGGCGCCGGGAGGCGCACGAGGACGAGTGGCGGGACGTCTGGAAGCAGTACTTTCGCGCCCTGCGCGTCGGCAAGACGTTCCTGGTTCGGCCGAGCTGGGACATGCCGGCCGCGGCGCCCGGTGACCGCGTCATCGATCTGGATCCGGGTCGGGCGTTCGGAACCGGCGGCCACGCGTCGACCCGCCTGGTGATCGCGCTGGCCGAGGAGATCGGCGATCGGCCGGTCGGGCGCTTCCTGGACCTCGGCTGCGGGTCGGGGATCTTGTCGATCGCGGCGGCGCGCCTCTGGCCGGCCGCGCGCGGGCTGGCGGTCGACGTCGATGCCGAGGCCGTCGCGACGACCGTCGAGAACCTGGCGCTGAACCACGTGACCACCGTCGAGACGCGCGTCGGGAGCCTGGACGCCACCACCGGAGCCAACGACCTGGTGCTGGCGAACATCGAGGCCGGCGTGCTCGGGGAGCTGGCGGCGCAGTTCCCGCCCCACGTGGCCGCGGGCGGCGCCGTCATCCTGTCGGGCATCCTGACCGACCAGGCCGACGTCGTGCTGCGCGCGTTCGAGGCGGCCGGGTTCGCGCTGGCCGCCCGTCGCGACGAAGACGAGTGGGCGGCGTTGCGCCTGCAGCGGCCCTGATGGCGGCGCGCCGGCTGTTCGTCCCGGCAGAGCGGCTGGCCGGCTCGACGGCCACCTTGACCGGGGCCGAACACCACCACGTCTCGATCGTCTTGCGGGCGCGCCCCGGCGACGCGCTGATCCTGTTCGACGGCGCGGGTGGAGAGGTCGACGCGCGCATCCTTCGCATCGGGCGCGACCAGACGGAGGTCGAGCTGGGCGCGCGCCGGGCCGGCGTCACGGCGACGGCGCCCATCACCTTGCTGGCGGCGATTCCGCGTGGCTCGCGGATGGACGTGTTGCTGCAAAAGACGGTCGAGGTCGGTGTGGCGCGCATCGTCCCGCTGATCACGGCGCGTTCCGTGGTGCGCCCCGAGGCCGGCCGGCGCGAGCGCTGGACCGCCATCGTGCGCGAGGCCGCCCGCCAGTGCGGCCGCGCCGACGTCCCCGCCGTCGAGGGGGCGAGCGACCTGGCCGCCGCGCTGGCCGCCCCCGATCTCGCGCAGCGGCGTCTGGCGCTCTTCGAACGCGAAGGCGCGCCGGGGCTGGCCACGGTGCTGGGGGCGCTCGAGCCCGCGCCGACCGCCCTGCTGGTCGGCCCCGAAGGCGGGTGGGACCCGGCCGAGCGCGACGCGGCGCGCGCCGCCGGGTTCATCGGCGTCGGCCTGGGCGCGCGCATCCTGCGGGTCGAGACGGCGGCCATCGTCGCCGTGACGCTGACAGCCGCCGCTTACGGCGATTTCAGTTGAGGCATAAACTTGCCGGTGCCCGGCCCGGTCCGCAGAATGGGGACGTGACCGCCGTCGCTGCCACGATGTCTGGATCCCAGCCGAACCCGTCGCCATCCCGCCTCCACGAGCAGCCGGTCCTGCGGGTTCGGGTCACGGGCTTCCCACGCCGGGCGGCAGCGGCGATGTGCGACCTCGGCATCCTGCTGGGGTTCACGGTGGCCGTGACCGCCGCGGTGGCGCTGAGCCTGCACATCCCGATCCCGAGCGCGCGCGAGATCGGTCCCGATCTGCTGGTCGCCGGGATCCTGGATCGCAACCCGATGGCCGTCGGCGCCGTCGGCCTGCTGCTGGGGATGGCCGGCCTTTACCAGCTCTATTTCGCCGGCATCGCCGGGCAGACACCGGGGATGCGGCTGCTCGGGATCCGCATCATCTGCCGGCGCGGGCGCCCGCCGGGCCCGGCCCGCGGGCTGCTGCGCCTGCTGGCGCTCGTCCCCAGCGTCGGGCCGGCGGCGCTCGGGTGGCTGTGGGCGATCTTCGATCGCGAGCACCGCGCGCTGCACGACCACCTGGCCGGCACGTACGTCATCCTCGAAGAGGAGTAGCCGGCCGCCGTCCTCGTCGCCGGGTCGCGCCGCGCGGGCGCGCCGGGGGATTCGCGCGGCGATCGTGCTAGATTGCGCGCCCGATGTTCGAGACGCTCACGAAGGGATTTCGCAGCGCGAAGCAGAAGTTTCAAGGCCTGGCCGAGCTGGACGAGGCCACCGTCGACGAAGCTCTGAAGGACGTGCGCAACGCGCTGCTGGAAGCCGACGTCGGATTCGACGTCGTCCAGGACTTCTGCAAGCGGGTCAAGGAGAAAGCCGTCGGCGTCATCGTGAAGGTGAAGGCGTCGACGAAGGAGAAGGTCCGCCGCGTCAGCCCCGAGGACCACTTCGTCAAGCTCTGTCACGACGAGCTCGTCGACCTGATGGGACCGGTCGACACCAGCATCAAGTACGCGAAGAAGGGCCCGACCGGGATCATGCTGGTCGGCCTGCAGGGCTCCGGTAAGACGACGACCGTCGGCAAGCTGGCCCGCTATCTGGAGAAGCATCACAAGCGGCCGCTGCTGGTCGCCGCCGACGTGTATCGCCCGGCCGCCATCGATCAGCTGAAGATCATCGGGCAGCAGCTGGGCGTGCCGGTGTTCGCCGAGCCGGGTGGCAAACCGCCGGAGATCTGCGAAAAGGCGCTGCGGGTCGCCGCCGAGACCGGCCGCGACGTGATCCTGTTCGACACCGCCGGCCGCCTCGCGATCGACGAGCCGCTGATGCAGGAGCTGAGCGAGATCGACCGCCGCGTCCACCCGGCGAACATCCTGCTGATCGTCGACGCGATGATCGGCCAGGACGCGGTTGGCACCGCCAAGGCGTTCAACGATCGGCTGAACCTGGACGGCGTGATCCTCACCAAGCTCGACGGCGACGCGCGCGGCGGCGCCGCGCTGTCGGTCAAGGCGGTCACCGGCAAGCCGATCAAGTTCGTCGGTATGGGCGAGTCGTCCGATCGGCTCGAGGAGTTCCGGCCCGACGGGATGGCCAGCCGCATCCTGGGGCGCGGCGACGTGGTCGGCCTCGTGCAGCAGTTCGAGGAGGTCGTCGACGAAGAGAAGGCCGAGCAGGACGCGATGCGCATGCTCAAGGGGAAGTTCGACATGAACGACTTCCTCGAGCAGATCGGCGTCCTCAAGAAGATGGGCCCGCTCAAGGAGATGATGGAGAAGATCCCGGGCGCCGCCGAGGCCATCCCGGAGGGCGTGCAGGTCGACGACCGCGAGCTGGTCCGCATCACGGCCATGATCTCGTCGATGACCGGCGACGAGCGGCG
>CAZJMY010000611.1:0-4537 GCA_964546845.1 uncultured Myxococcales bacterium
TCCGCTTGACGCGCCCCTTGGCGGTCAGCTTGAAGCGCTTCTTCGCGCTGCTGTTCGACTTCATCTTGATCTTGGCCATGACGAGAGGCGCGGAAGTATATCGATCTCGAACCTTTGGGCAAGGAAATCCGGATCAGCCTAGGGGGCCCAGCCCAGGAAGGCGCTGGCGATCAGGTTCGTGCGATCGGTGCCCGCTACGGGGGCCTCGGCCAGGAAGGCCAGCCACAGTCGGTGGCGCAGGCCCGTGCGCAGCCCGACCCGGGGGATCAACAGCAAAAGCGCGGGGTCGGGGGCGGCCTCCAGCGTCGCGGCCAGGCCCGCGGCCACCGCCAGCCGGGGGCTGCGGGACCACCACACCTCGGCGAGGCCGGCCGGGCGAAGGTGCCCGTGCGCCTGCCCGGCCACGAAATCGACGGGCGCCGCCAGGTTGAGCCCGCCGTCCAGCACGAACTGCCGCGGCAAGAGGACGCGCCCGGCGGCGCCCAGCTCCAGCCCCGCCTCGGCCCCGGATTGGCGCGCAGTGTCGATCGGGAGGAGCGCGCGCGTGTACACCGCCAGCGCGCCCCGGTCCCGGGCCAGCGCCGTCCAGTGAAAGCCGATCGAGGCCGGACCGAATGACGCTCCGGACGCCGCCATGCCCGCGACGTTGACGTACCGCTCGACCAGAAGGTCGATGGACAGCGCCACCCACGTCCGCTGCGTCACCGTGCGGCGCGCGCGAAGGGTCACGCTGCCCACGAGCCGGCCGAAGAAGTCGGGCGCGCCGCTGGCGTCGACCAACTCGCCGCGGACCCGCAGGGACGCCTCGCCCGCCGGGCAGACCTCGGGGACGGTGCCGAAGTCCGCGGGGTTGAAGGTGGTCGTCCCACCGGCCAGGGGCGCGGCGGCCGCGTCGCCCGGCGCCGCGCAGGCCGCGGCGGTGCGAGCCGAGCCGGCAGCGGCGGTCAGCACGGCGGCCGCCAGGCACGCGCGGACGAGCCAGGCGTTCAGGGCGGCGGCGCTCAAGGCTGGATCGGGGCCGTCCATCCCCCACCGTCGACGTCGATCAGGAACGGGTTCGTGAACGCCGCCGGCCACACGCCGGGTGCGATGGCTTGCAGATCGAAGCGGCGATCGCTGAGGCGCGCCGGACGCCCGGGAAGGTCCGTGTCGGGAAGATCGGGCAGACCGTCGCCGTCGGCGTCACCCGGCGTGTCCTGCGTCAGTCCTGCCTCGACGACCACCCACGCGTCTCCGCGCGCGGGCAACAGCGTCGCCAGCGTGAAGAACTGGTTGTGCATGTACTGGAATGGCTGCGTGCTGAACGGATCCCAGACGTTCGGCTGGTGCACCGGCTCCCGGTGAACGAGGTTGCCGTTGACGAAGATCCGGACCTCGTCGACGGGAATCCACGGCGCGGCCGTCACGCTGACGTAGAGGCCCGCGCCCGCGCCGACCGAGATCGGGTTGGTGCGGTCCAGATCCGGCCGGTGCCGCGTGCCGCTGCCGTCGTCGAGTGTCACGTCAAGCACCGGGCCGTTCGTCCCCTCGACGTGGCCGGCCAGCACGTCCGCGTCGAACTTGTCGACGTTCAGATTCGTCTTGTCGTGCCCGCCCCAGATCAGATTGCGCGGGTAGCCGATCCGCTCGACGGCCAGGCCGTGCGAATCGCTGTTCGCCGTCCCCGTGCGCAGCAGCCCCTGCGAGAGCATCGAGAACCAGAGGGCCCGGTACCGGAGCCAGTCGGCGCGCGAGGCGCCGGTCATCACCTCTTGCACGTTCCAGTCGACGTTGCGGTGATGGCCGCTGCCGCCGGGGCGCGACGCCAGCGCGTTCGCGGCGAAGTTGGCCCCGCTGCGGGGCTCGTCGGGGATCACCTGTCCGGGGTCGTACTCGATGGCGCGGGCGTAGCCCTGATCGCGTCCCAGCTTGGCGGCGCTGTACGGGTGATTGAGCTGCCGGATCGACACCTCCGGGTGCTCGAACAGCGCGTCCATGTCGTCCATCACTTGCCCCGGCTCGCGTAGCTCGGGCCACGGCGCGCCGTTGCGCGTGTCGAGCATGTCCGGCACGAGCGGCCAGAAGTTGAAGTGGCCCAGCGTGCGGGGGAACTCGTGCCCGGGGACGTAGTACCAGGGAATGTTCGGCGTCTGCTCGACGCCCGGGATCACCGCCAGGGTGTGGGTCGCCCCCAGCGTCTCCAGCGTCGTCGCGTAGGTGGTGATCACGTTGTGGTCCGTCGCGACGATCATGTCGACGCCCGTGGCCAGAAAGCTGGTCACGCGCTCGAGGTCGGGGATCGACGAATCGAAGCTGGCCGCGCCATGCACGTGAAAGTCGCCGGAGATCACGCCCTCGGGCAGCAGCGAGGACGCCAGCGATTCGACGAGCAGCGTGACCTGGACGGTCTGCCCGGGCGCCAGGTCGACCTCGGCCCGGTCGAGCGTCGCGAACGGGCCGCGGGTTCCGTAGACGAAGAACTTCCCCGGCGGAAGCAGCAGGTCGAACCGGCCGTTGAACGTCAGGGCCCGGTTGCAGGCGGGCGAGCCGCCGTCGGGCGGCCCCAGCATCGGCGCGCACCCCGGGAACAGGCTGTAGAGGCTGGGGACAGGCGCCCCGGAGGCGCCCGGATCGTCGACCGGGATGACGACCAGCTCGGCATAGCTGGCCAGGACACCGGGCGCCGATTGGACGTTCACGGTCAGGTGAGACGAGGCGGTGATCGAGATGTCGCCGATGGGAAACGGGCCGGCGTCGGCGGTCGTGACGGCGAACGAGCTGGCCGGCCCGGCGGGCAGCCCGAACGCGTACGGCTGCACGCGGTAGGCGCGGTTCGGCGGCAGCGCTACGCCGAAGCTGCCGTCGCCCAGGGGGACCGCTTCGTTCCAGGGCGTTCGCCGCGTCGGATCGTCGGGGTCCGGGCCGAAGGCCGGCTCGTAGAACAGCAAGGACGCGGCGCGCCCCGCCCGGCTGTCGACGGGAGCGCCGTTCGCCACCATCCGTCCGGTCACGGTGACGGCGGGCGGGTCGCCGTGCACCGCCGAGCGCACGCGCAGCGCCTCGGCCACCGCCGGCGCGAGGCCGGCCGCCGACGGCGCAGGGACGCCCGCGGTCGCCGGGCGGGTTCCGTCGCTGGGCACGGCTGCGACGAATCGCTCGAAGTGAAAGCCGTCTCCTGGCTGGGTCACGCCCAGGGGCACGCCGGCGGCGGACAGCGTCGTGCTGGTGAAGCCCGCGGTCTCCGTGTGGTCGCACGACACCAGGGCGTACGCCGTCTCGGGGGGAGCCTGGCCGCGCGCCGCGATGAACGGCCAGGTGCGCCAGGCGGCGTCGATGTGCAGCAGGTCCAGGTCCGGCTGCACGAAGCCCATCCCCTGCGCCGGCACGAACGGCGCCGGGCCGTTGTCGCCCCAGAAGAGACCGTCGGTGAGGTACAGCGTGTTGGGCGCCGGCGCGCCGTTGTAGAGGTCGCTGCGCACGCGAACCCCGTCCTCGCACGGGCGGACCTCGTAGCGGGTCACCACCGTCACGCGCGTGTCGGCCTCCAGGTGGCCGCGAAAGACCACGGCCACGTAGGCGTGGGGGTCGGCGGGAGGCAGGCCCGGGTCGAGGATCTCCGCGCTCTCGTAGTGGACGGCGTCGCGGGGCAGCAGGCCGGCCGCCTGATAGATCGTGTTCGTCTGATCGCCGTCGTTCCCGGACGCGCTGCCGAGCGGAGAGAGGTCCAGGATCGCGCCGCCCGTCGGACCCAACCCGTGCGGGTGCTCGGGCGCGTCCAGAACGACGCGGACGCGATCGTTCTCGAGGACGTAGTCGCCGCGCGCAGCCAGCGACTTGGGACCGGCGACCCGCTTGCTGTCGTCGCCGACGCGGCTCGCGCCCAGCGCGGGCGTGACGCAGGCGGGCGGCGCCAACGCCGCGCAAGGTGGCGGCGGTACGCAAACCCCGTCGTCACCGCCCACGCAGCCGTCACGCCGACAGCCGGCCGCCGCCAGCGCGCAAACCAGTGCGGCGGCAGCGAGACAGAGCGGGCGCCTCATCGCGCCCGCATCCTATACGCGAAACGGGGGATCGCGCGTCAGCGAAGGGGAGTCAGTCGCGTGAGCGAAGGCGCGGAAGGCCCTCAGCCCTTGGCGGCGGCGGGGACCGGCGTGGGCGCGGGGCCCGTGGCGACCGTGGTTGGGCGCGGGATGTTCGGCGGCGGGCTGGTCGGCGCGGGGGCGGCCGTGGGTGCACCCGTCGTCGGACCGGTGCCCGTGCTGGCGCTGGGCGCACCGGCGCGGATGACACCGCCGCGGGGGCCGATCACCATGACCATGCGGCGCCCTTCCATCATGGGCCGCTGTTCGATCATGGCGACGTCGCCGACCGACTTGACGACCTGGTCGAGCATCGCCTGCCCGGTCTCCGGGTGCACGATCTCGCGGCCGCGAAAGACGATGACGAGCTTGCACTTGTTCCCCTCCGCCAGGAACCGGCGGATGTGCTTCACCTTGAAATCGAAGTCGTGCTCGTCGGTCTTCGGGCGGAGCTTGATCTCCTTCAGCACGATCGTCGA
>CAZJMY010000612.1:0-6316 GCA_964546845.1 uncultured Myxococcales bacterium
CGTCGTGCTGTGCCAGGACGTGACCGACGAGAAGACGGCTCACCGGCAGCTGGCCGAGTCCGAGGCCCGCTTCCGGGCGCTGACCGAGGAGCTGGAGCGGACCGTCGCCCACCGCACGCAGGAGCTGGTGGCGGCCAACAAAGAGCTGGAGGCGTTCAGCTACTCGGTGTCGCACGATCTACGGGCGCCGCTGCGGGCCATCGACGGGTTCAGCAAGGCGTTGGTCGAGGACTACGCCGCGTTGCTGCCTGCCGACGCGCAGGAGCTGCTGTCCGACGTGCGGCAGGCCGTACAGCGGATGGCGGGGCTGATCGACGACCTGCTGCGCCTGTCGCGCGTGACGCGCGCGCCGCTGACGCGGACGCGCGTGGATCTGAGCCGCCTCGCCGAGACCCTGATCGCCGAGCTGCGGCGCGCCGATCTCGGGCGCGAGGTGACTGTTCACATTCAGCCCGGGCTGATCGTCGAGGCGGACGAGGCTCTCATCCGCATCGCGCTGGAGAACCTGCTGGGCAACGCCTGGAAGTTCACGGCGCGGCAGCCGCATCCGGAGATCTGGTTCGGCAGCCAGATCGTGGACGGTAGCCGCGTGTTCTTCGTGCGCGACAACGGCGCGGGGTTCGACATGGCCTACGCGGACAAGCTGTTCGTCTCGTTCCAGAGGCTGCACGGGAGCGCGGAGTTTCCCGGCACCGGCATCGGGTTGGCGACCGTCCAGCGCGTCGTGCGGCGGCACGGGGGGCGCGCCTGGGCGGTGGGCGAGCCGGGGCGAGGAGCGACGTTCAGCTTCACGCTGGACGACGGGGGAGGTGTGACGGCATGAGCGAGGCGCGGATCCTGCTGGTCGAGGACGACCCGATGGACGTCAAGCTGACCCGACGGGCGTTGACGAAGGCGGGGTTACAGGTGTCCCTGGAGGTCGTCGAGGACGGCGAGCAAGCGGTCGACTACCTGCTGGGGCCGGCGGACAAGCGGGGGCCGCTGCCGGCGCTGGTGTTGCTGGACCTGAAGCTGCCCAAGATCACCGGTCACCAGGTGCTCGAGCGGATCCGGGCCGATCCGCGCACGCGCCGCCTGCCGGTCATCGTGCTGACGTCGTCGCTGGAAGAAGCCGACCTGGCTCGGTGCTACGACCTGGGTGCGAACAGCTACGTGCGCAAGCCGGTCGAGTTCGACGCGTTCGTCGAGGCCGCGCGCCAGGTCGGCGCCTACTGGCTGGTGTTGAACCAGCCCCCGCCGCTGGTGAATCGGCCATGAAGCCACTGCGGGTCCTGCACGTCGAGGACCAGCCCACGGACAGCAAGCTGCTGGACCGGGAGCTGGGGCGTCTCGGCTACGACGTCACCAGCCTGCGCGTCCAGACGGCCGAGGCGCTGCGCGCGGCGCTGGACGAGGGCGCCTGGGACATCGTGCTGTCGGACTACAGCATGCCCAGCTTCGACGCCGTGGGGGCGCTGCGCGTTCTCGAGGAGAGCGGCCGCGACGTCCCGTTCATCGTGGTGTCGGGCAGCATCGGCGAGGAGACGGCCATCGAGATCCTGAAGAAGGGGGCAGCCGACTTCATCATCAAGACGAACCTGGCGCGGCTGGGACCGGCCGTCGAGCGCGAGCTGGAGGACGCGCGCACGCGGCGCGAGCGGGCGGAGGCCTTCCTGGCGCTGCAAGAAGCGGTGAAGGCGCGCGACGACTTTCTGTCCATCGCGTCGCACGAGCTGAAGACGCCGCTGGCCGCCTTGCGGTTGCAGCTGCAGACGGTGCTCCGGCGGTTGGACGCGGCCGGCGTGGCGTCGAACCTGGCCGAGGTGCGCGACAAAGTCGTGATCGCGGATCGCAGCGCCGCCCGTCTGAATGCGCTGGTCGAGAAGCTGCTGGAGATCACGCGGCTCACCTCGGGGAAGATGGACCTGCGCCTCGAACGGGTGAACCTGGGCGACGTCGCGCGCGCGTCGGCGGACGGCCTGCAGCAGATCGCCAGCCGGGCCGGGTCCACGATCACGCTGGCCATCGAGCCCGTCGTCTGGGGGACGCTGGACCGCGATCGGGTGCGCAGCGTCGTCGACAACCTGATCGAGAACGCCGTCAAGTACGGCGCCGGTCGCCCCGTGCACGTGTCGGTCGAGGACCGGGGCGATCAGGCGCGCGTGACCGTGCGCGACGAGGGGATCGGCATCTCCGACGAGGACAGGCAGCGCATCTTCGAGCGCTTCGAACGCGCCGTCCCCGAGAAGCACTTCGGCGGCTTTGGCCTCGGACTGTGGCTGACGCGCAAGATCGTGAACGCCCACGGCGGCACCATCCAGGTCGAAAGCCGGCCGGGCGGCGGCTCGACGTTCACGGTCGACCTGCCCAAGAATCGATCGGGGGATTAAGCTCACGTCACCGTGAAGTTCGACGAGGGAGATCGCGCCGACGAATCGCAAGTCGAGGACCGGCGTGGCATGCGCTTTCCAGGCGGCGGCGTCGGGATGGGCGTCGGCGGCCTGGGCGTGGTGGGCGGGATCATCTATCTGGTCGTGCAGGTGCTGGCCAGCAACGGGAGCCCGACGGCGGCCGCCGTCGAGCGGCTGATCGAACAGAACCAGCAGGGCGTGCAGATGGGTCCGCCCGTCCCGCCCGGCCAGCACCAGGACCTGAGCGGCAGCTGCGCGGGCGTGAGCTCGACGAACGACCCGGCGAAGTTCGCCGTCTGCGTCGAGAGCAACGTGCAGGCGTTCTGGCGGAAGCAGCTGGCGGGGTCGGGCGAGGGCTATCGGCCGGCGCGTCTGGTGCTGTTCACCGAGGCGACGCCCAGCGGCTGCGGAACCGCCAGCGCCGAGACGGGGCCGTTCTATTGCCCGCCCGACGGTCGCGTGTACCTGGACCTGGGCTTCTTCGACGAGCTGCAGCGGCGCTTTCACGCGCGCGGCGGCGACTTCGCCGAGGCTTACGTCATCGCGCACGAGTACGGCCATCGCGTGCAGGACCTGGTCGGCACCGAGCGCCAGGTGCGGCGCGCGCAGGAGGAGCACCCCGAGGCGCGCGGGCCCCTGTCGGTGCGGATGGAGCTGCAGGCCGACTGCTACGCCGGCGTCTGGGGGCACGCCGCCTACGCCGCGGGCAAGGTGAGCCACGACGAGATCGCCGACGCGCTGGACGCGGCGGCGGCGATCGGGGACGACCGCATCCAGAAGCAGGCGCTGGGGCGCGTGAACCCGGAGACCTTCACGCACGGCAGCTCGGCCGATCGGCAGAAGTGGTTCACGACCGGCCTGCAGACGGGCGACCCGGCCGCCTGCGATACGTTCAAGGCGTCCAGCGCGGACTGAGACGTCAGGCGTCCGGCGGCTCCGCCTGCTGCTCTTGCTGCTTGGTCCAGGCCTGGTCCAGCGCGCGGACGAACACGTCGGGGGGCTGCGCGCCCGAAACGCCGATCCGCCCGCCCAGGATGAAGAACGGCACGCCGCCGATGCCGATGGCGCCGGCCGCCTCCTCGTCGTCGCGCACGTCCTGCGCGTAGCGGTCGCTGTCCAGGACGGCCCGCGTCTCGTCGGCGGGTAGCCCGGCCTCGGCGGCCAGCCGGACCAGAACCTCTCGCTCGCCGATGGGCTCGCCCTCGGTCATGTAGCCGCGGAAGAGCCGCTGGCGGACGGCCGGCTCCAGGCCGCGCTCGGCCGCGAAGTGCAGCAGCCGGTGCGCGTCGAAGGTGTTCCCGCCGCGCGCCTGGAACAGCCGCAAGTTCAGGCCGTCCTCGGCCGCGACGTCGATCACCCGCTGGACCATCGCCTCCGCCTGCTCGCGCGTGCGGCCGTACTTTTCGGCGAGGTGGCCGGCGTGGTCGCCGGGGTACACGCGGGGCGCCATGGGGTCCAGCTCGAACGAGTGCCACACCACCTCGACCCGATCGCGGTGCGGGAACTTCTCCAGCGCCCGCTCGAGCCGGCGGTTCCCGATGGCGCACCAGGGGCAGACGAGGTCGGACCAGACGTCGATGCGCAGGTTCTTCATGTGCCTCCTGCTGATGCCTGCGGCGCTCGGCGGTCGCAGGTTGCTTGCGCCGGTCCCGTGGTCAACTTCCTGGGATGGCACAAAGCGGCGCTGGCGACCCACCATCGAAGAAGCCGAGGTCTCTGCTGTGGCTGGCCCTGTTCGCCGGCGCCACCGCCGTGGCGGCCGGTCTGGGCGCCGGCTCGACGCGCGGCGGGCGGGGCGTCTGGTACCGCGCGCTCTCGAAGCCGGCCGGTCAGCCGCCGCCCCAGGTGTTCGGTCCCGTCTGGACGACGCTGTACGGGTTGATGTCGGTCTCGGCCTACCGTGTGTTCCGGACGCCGCCGTCGCCGGAGCGCACGCGGGCCCTGCGCCTGTGGTGGGGCCAGCTGGCGCTGAACGGCGCCTGGTCGCCGCTGTTCTTCGGCGCGCACCGGGCCCGGCTGGCGCTGGCCGACCTGGTGGGGATGACGATCGCGGTGGCCGACTACACGCGCACGGCGCGCAAGGTCGACCGGCCGGCCGCGTGGCTGATGGCGCCGTACCTGGGGTGGCTCGGCTACGCCGGGTGGCTGAATCTGGGCATCGTGCGCAAGAACCCGCGCCTGGCCGGGTGAGGCGGATGGCCGCGCGACGGGCCCGGAGCCGCGACCGTGACGTTCGCGGCTCCGGCGTGTAGCCTCCCATCGTGCTGGCCGAGGACCAAGGCGCCGATCCGGCGCACGCGCCGATCCCCGTTGAGGAGGAGCGCCTGCTGGAGCGGGTGTTGGCCAGCCTGGCGGCGGCGCGCGCGCCGCGTGCGCCCGCCGATGCGCGCGTCGCGCGCGGCGCGTACGGCGACCAGTTGGTGGCGCTGCGCGACGAGATCAGCGAGGCCCGGCTCGAGGACGTGCCCGCGCTGGTGGCGCAGATGGAGCGGCTGCAGGGGGTGGCGCTGACGCGCGCCGATCTGCAGACCATCCTGGTCGACCCCGCGTCGCCTTACTTCGGCCATCTGCGCGTGCGCGAGCAGGTGCCCGGGCGCGGGGCCGTCGAGCGCGACATCTTGATCGGCCGGGCGACGTTCGTCGACGCGAAGAGCCGCGTCCAGATCGTCGACTGGCGGAACGCACCGGTCAGCCAGCTCTACTATCGCTACGCCGAGGGGAGCGACTACGAAGAGACGTTCGGCGAGCGCGAGGTGGAGGGCGAGGTGCTGGCGCGGCGGACGCTGACGATCGAGGGGGGCGTGCTGCTGCGCGTGGCCTGCCCGCAGGGCGTCTGGGCGCGGCGCAAGGACGGCGGCTGGGTGCGGACCGACGTGCCGGTCCACGAGCTCGCGGGCGGGCAGGAGGCGGCGACGCGCGTTCCCCGGGGGACGCTGGGCGCGGCGCCGGCGGGACGGCAAGCGCTGGACCGCCACCTGCCCGAGATCGCGGCCCTGATCGATCCGAAGCAGTTCGAGGTGATCACGGCGCGCGACGCGGGCGTGGTCGTCATCCAGGGCGGCGCGGGCAGCGGCAAGACCACCGTCGGATTGCACCGGCTGGCCTACCTGGCGTTCACCTATCCGAACCGGTTCGCGCCGCGCAACCTGGCCGTCGTCACGTCGGGGGCGGCGCTGGCGGCGTACATCGGGCAGCTGCTGCCGTCGCTGGGCGTCTCCGGCGTGCGCGTCGGGACGTTCGCCGAGCTGGCCGAGCGCGAGCTGCGGGCGGAGCTGCCCTGGCTGAAGGCCGAAGTCGTCGAGCAGACCGTGGCCGCCGTGTCGCGCGTGAAGAGCCACCCCGCGCTGCTGCACGAGCTGGAGCGGGTGGCGCGCGCCTACCGCGGCAAGCGCAACTCCCGCGCGGCCGTCGAGATCTGGGGCGATCTGCTGACCGACCGGGGGCGGCTGCTGGCGCTGGTGACCGGCGCGGCGGAGATGCCGATCCCCGAACGCGACGTGATCGACGCGCACCGGATCATGACGGACCGGGTGGCGGCCGTCATGGCGCGCGACCCGCGCGAGGGTGTGCCGCCGAAGCCGCCGCGCAAGAAGCCCAAGCGGGCCGAGGCCGAGGTGGATCCCGACACGCACTGGACGGCCATCGGCCTGGAACAGAAGCCCGGCCAGCGCACCGTCGACGACGACCTGCCCGAGGGCGTGCGGCGCGTGGAGGCGCTGGACCTCTACGACGACGACGAGAACGTGCGCGGCGAGACCGGGATCGACGGGCTGCGCACCGAGGACGACGTCGCGACGCTGGACCTCGACGACCTGGCCATCTTGCTGCGCGCCAACCAGCTGGTGCGCGGCGCGCATCACCCGTTCGCGCACCTGTTCGTCGACGAGGCGCAGGACCTCTCGCCGACCAAGCTGTCGTTTCTGATC
>CAZJMY010000613.1:0-4145 GCA_964546845.1 uncultured Myxococcales bacterium
CCTGGACGGCCAGCCCGAACAGGCGGCGCCGTTCCTGGCCGACGCCGCTGCGGCGACCGAAGATCCGCGGCGCAGCGACGAGTGGCAGCTGGCGGCGGGCGTCGTGCTGCTGCGCGCCCGCGCCATTCCGCACGCCGTGCATCTGTTCGCGCGTGTCGAGGCCTTCGGCCTCGACGACCAGACCCGCGCCGTCGCCGGGCGCCTGCGCTGCGTGGCCGAAGTTCTGTCGCTGGACGCGGCCGCCGCGCGCGCGTGCGTGGCGGCGCTCCCCGTCGGGACAGCGGTCGGTTGTGCATCGTGGTCGCCGGTCCCGTGAACATGCCGGCGCTGCGCATGGCCGCGAACCTGGTCAGCCGCCGCATCGCGCCTGCCGTCGCCCAGGTCGAGCTGGACGCGCCGCCACCCGCGTCCGCCGACGGGGCGGTCACCGCGCCGATCCATGCGCCCGCGGCGGCGCGCAGCCAGGGCATCCCCGGCATGCGCCGCTTCCGCGGCCGCACCGTCGACTGAGGATTTCTTCCCCGTCCTCGTCCTCGTCCTCGACCTCGGACGGGGAAGAGGAGGGTGATTGGGCTGGTCGGCGCGTCCGGAACGCGGCAGCCTGCTGGCGCATGAGACGGATCGATCTGGTCATCTTCGACCTCGACGGCACGCTGGTCGACAGCGCCCCTGACATCGCGGCCGCCCTCGCCGCGACGCTGCGGGAGGCGGGGCTGCCTGCGCTGCCGCTGGAGCGGGTGAAGACGATGGTGGGCGACGGCGCCCGCGTGCTGATCCGGCGCGCCGTGGCCGGTGCGGGCGCCACCGCCGACGAGGAGGCCCTCTTCGCGCGGTTCATGGAGCACTACCGGACCGGACTCTGCGTCGGCTCGCGGCTGTACCCAGGCGTGTCCGAGGCGCTCGATCGGCTGGCCACCGGCGGAATTCCGGCGGCGGTCCTGACCAACAAGCCGGGCACGCTGGCGCGGCCTCTGCTCGCGCAGCTGGGCATCGCCGGCCGGCTGTCGGCGATCGTCGGCGACGGCGACGGGTATCCGCGCAAGCCCGATCCGGGCGCCGCGCGCGCGATCCTGGCGAAGGCGGGGGTCGCAGCGACGCGGGCGGCGGTGATCGGAGACGGGCTGCCCGACGTGCAGCTGGCGCGCGCGCTGGGGGCCCGGGCCGTCGCCGCCGGCTGGGGCTACGTCCCCCCTGACAGTCTGCGGGCCGAATCGCCCGACGTGGTGGCGGCCGACCCGCTGGACGCCGTGGCCGCCGTGCTCGACGGCTGAGACCCCAGCAGCGGCAGCAGCCCGGCGGCGCCGAAAGCCATCCCGGCCAGGCACACCCCCGGCCAGCCGGCGGCGTCCCAGGCCCACCCGGCCACCACCGTGCCGATGGCGCCGCCGATGAAGTAGGTGACCATGTAGACGGCGTTGATGCGGTTGCGGGCGGCCGGGTCCAGCCCGAAGACCACGTGTTGATTCGTGAGGTGGCAACCCTGCACGCCCGCGTCCAGCGCGACGACCCCCACCACCAGGACCAGCAACGATCGCGTGCCGGCCCAGAACAGCGCGAAACCGGCGATGACGGCCAGCAGCCCCGCCGTGTTCAGCGTGCGCGCGCGCAGCCGACCGGTCAGCCGCCCCACGATCGGCGCCACCAGCACGCCGGTCAGCCCGACCGCGCCGAACAGGCCGGCCGTGCGCGCCCCGTACCCGAGGCGGGCCAGGTGGAACGACAGCGTCGACCAGAACGCGCTGAACGCCGCGAAGCAGGCGGCGCCCACCAGCGCGTGACGGCGCAGGAGCGGCTCGCGCCGCACGATGCCGCCCAGCGACGCGATGATGGTCCGCCACGCCAGCGGCTGCGCGGGCGTCTGGCGGGGCAGCGCGACCCGCATGACCGCCGCGAGCACGACCATCAACCCGGCCGCCGCCGCGAACGTGGCCCGCCAGCCGATGGCGCCGGCCAGCGCGCCGCTGGCCATGCGCGACAGCAGGATGCCCGCCAGCAACCCGGCCATGACCGTGCCGATGGCCGGCCCGCGATCCGCGGCCGGGACGACGCCGACGGCGAACGGGACGGCCAGCTGCGGCAAGCAGGAGGCGAACCCCAGCACGAAGCTGACCGCCGCGAACGCCGCGTACCCGGGGACCAGCGCCGTCAGCGCCAGCATCACCGCGGCGGCCAGCGCCGCGGTCGTCATGAGGCCGCGCCGCTCGCGCCCGTCGCCCAGCGGCACCAGCAGCAACATGCCCAGCGCGTAGCCCAGCTGCGAGAGCATCAGCGCCACGCCCATCGACCCGGCCCTGACGCCCAGCGACCGCGCGATCATCGCGCCCAGCGGCTGCGCGTAATAGAGGTTCGCGACCGACACCGCGGCGACGACCGCCAGCAGGGCCACCACGCGCCGCGGGGCCCGCAAGGGAGACATGCCCGCCAGTATGCCCGGGCGATCCGTCGGAGGCGGCCTTGAATCCGGACGGAGGCGTGTATATTTCGCCGCGCTCATGGACGCGGCGATCGTGATCGAAGGGCTGGTCAAGCGGTACGGCGAGCTGGCGGCCGTCGACGGGCTGGACCTGGACGTCCAGCGCGGCGAATGCTTTGGCCTGCTGGGGCCGAACGGCGCCGGCAAGACCACGACGGTCGAGATCCTGGAGGGGTTGAACGAGCCCACCTCAGGAAAGGTGGAGATCCTCGGCCGCACGTGGGACCGGCACCCGGACGAGCTGCGGGCGCGCATCGGCGTGGCGCTGCAGGAGACCAAGCTCTTCGACCGCCTCACGGTCGAGGAGACGCTGCGGGTCTTCACAACCTTCTACGACGGGAAGACCATCCCGATCGCCACGCTGCTGGCCGAGATGCAGCTGGAAGAGAAACGCGCCACCTGGGTCATGAAGCTGTCCGGCGGGCAGCGGCAGCGGCTGGCCGTCGCGCTGGGCCTGGTCGGCGACCCCGAGGTGCTGTTCCTGGACGAGCCGACGACCGGCCTGGACCCGCAGTCGCGGCGCGCGCTATGGGACACCATCGCGGCGCTGCGCTCGCGCGGCAAGACCGTCGTGCTGACCACCCACTACATGGACGAGGCCGAGCGTCTCTGCGACCGCATCGCCATCGTCGATCACGGCAAGCGCATCGCGCTGGGGACGCCCGCCCAGCTGATCGATCGCATCGGCGGCGCCCACCTGGTCGAGATCACCACCACCCCGCCGCTGCCGCCCGAGGCGCTGGCCGACGTGCGCGGCGTTCGCGCGGCGCGCGCGCTGGGCGACGGCCTGGCGCTGTCGATCGACGAGCCGCACGTCGCGCTACCGGCGCTGATCGCGCGCCTGGTCGAGCGGGGCGCGCAACCCACGCGGCTGGTGTCGCGGACGGCGACGCTGGACGACGTGTTCCTGACTTTGACCGGCCGCAGCCTGCGAGAGGACTAGCCACCGATGTCGTCGACGAACTCCCTGTGGGCGCTCAGCGCCGTTCGCCTGAAGCTCTTTTTCCGCGAGCCCGGGTCCATGTTCTGGACGTTCGGGTTCCCGCTGCTGGTCACCGTCGCGCTGGGCGTCGCGTTCCGCAACCAGGGTCAGGCGAAGACGCCGGTCGCCATCGTGGCGGGGCCCGAGGCGGACCGCGTCGCCGCCGCGCTGGCCGGGGAGCGCGTCGTCTCCGCCCGCATCGTCGACGCGGACGAGGCCACGCGCGAGCTGCGCACCGGCCAGGTGGCCCTGGCCATCGAGGCCCCGGCGGGCACGCCGCTGGTCTTTCGCTACGACCCCAGCCGCCCCGAGGCGCTGGCGGCGCGGCGGCAGGTCGACGATCTCTTGCAGAGCCACGCCGGGCGCCGCGACGTGGTCCCGACGCGCGACGAGACGGCCGTGTCGCGCGGCGGCCGCTACGTCGACTGGCTGGTGCCCGGCCTGCTGGGGCTGCAGCTGCTGAACGGCGCCATGTGGGGCGCCGCCTTCAACATCGTCAACGCGCGCCAGCGCAAGCTCTTGAAGCGGCTGGCGGCCACGCCCATGCGACGCGGGAACTACCTGCTGTCGTACCGCGTGTCGGGGCTGGTGTTCGTGCCGCTGCAGACGCTGGTGCTGTTCGCGTTCGCGCGCCTCACCTTCGGCGTCGTCATCCAGGGCTCGATGCTGGCGGTGCTGGGGCTGGCGTTC
>CAZJMY010000614.1:0-3681 GCA_964546845.1 uncultured Myxococcales bacterium
GTTCTCGGTCGTGGCGATCTTCTGGATGATCTTGTTCATCCGCTCGTAGATCTTGGCGGTGGCCTCTTGCTCCTTGCCCGAGAGGTCCTGCTGGTGGCGCAGGTAGGTCTGCTGGACCTTCTGCATGCGCTGCTGCAGCTCCGCCTCTTTCTCGCGGACCTGGTCCGCCGGCAGAAGCGTCCGCTTCTTGTCGAGGTCCTCGATGTCCTTCTTCAAGGCGGCCTGCTGTTCGTCCAGCTCTTTCTGCTTCTGGTCGAAGACCTTCTTCAGCGCCGCCTTGGCCTTCTTGCCGTCGTCGGTCTCGTTCAGCGCCCGCTGCATGTCGACGAAGCCCAGCTTGAACTCCTCGGCGTAAGCCGCCGTGGTGCCCAGCACGAGCGCCGCCATGACCACCAAACGAGAGATCCGGAGCATTTTCATCTTCATCACCGGCCGTTTGCTTAACACGTTTTGGACCTCGTATTAGAAGAAGTTCCCGATGGTGAACTCGAACACCAGGGGCTGCTCGCCGGGCAGCGTCCAGAACGGGACGCCCCACTCGAACCGCAGCGGCCCGATGGGCGAGAACCACCGGAACCCGAAACCCCAGCTGGCCCGGTAGGCGTTGGGGTTCAGCGGCCCGTGGCAGGGGTCCTTGCTGATGTCGACGTTGAAGGGGCGCAGCCGGCAGTACTGGTTCTCGAGGTTGAAGGCGTTGCCGGCGTCCGTGAAGACGACGCCCCGGATGCCGACCTTCTCGAACAGGGGGAACTCGATCTCGGCGTTCGCGATGACCTGCATGTTGCCGCCGACCAGGAACGTGTTCAGCGCCGCGTCGGGCGACTGCTGCGAGAGCGACCGGATGACGGGCCCCAGTGACAGGGGCGAGAACCCGCGGATGTTGTAGATGCCGCCCGTGAAGTAGCGCTCGAAGATGGGCACGCCGCGCGGGTCGCGGCTGACGATGAGGTCGGCCTCCAGCTTGGCGCGGAACACGAACGGCCCCCAGATCGGATAGAAGAAGCGGCTCACCCCCTCGTAGCGGGTGAAGGTGTTCTCCGACAGCGTCACCTTGGGGTCGGCGATCTCGGCGCTGATCGTGTTGTACCAGCCGCGGCTGGGGAACATGCGGTCGTTCCGCGAGTCGTAGGACAGCGTGCCGCGCAACGACGACGTGATGCCCGAGCGGAACAGGTTGGCGATGCCGCTGGAGGCGATGGGCGTCCCGATCGTCGGCGACCCGAACAGCGCGCCGCCGAACCCCAGCGAGCTGGACCCGATGCCGACCTGTTCCAGCTTGTAGGTCAGCAGCAGGCGGAGGTCCTCGGCCAGCAGGTACCCCCACGTCAGGCTGCCGCCCTTCGACGACCGGATGAACGAATAGAGGTACTGGTCCTGCTTGAACAGGTTGAACCCGAACGTCCAGTTCGTGTCGAGGAAGTAGAGGTCCTGAAACTGCATCAGGAACAGCTGGCGGAGGCTCGACAGCTGCGCCTGCAGCGTCCAGAGCTGCCCCCGTCCCAGCAGGTTGTTCTGCGAGATCTGAGCCTGGGCGATGAAGTTCTCGACGGACGAGAAGCCGGCGCCGATCTGGAAGGTGCCGGTGGGCCGCTCGGCGACCTCGAAGTTCACGTCCATCTTGTCGTCGGTGTCGGACCGGCGGGTCGACATGTCGACCTTCTCGAAGTAGCCGAGCGCGTTGACGCGCTTCTTCGAGTAGTCGAGCAGCGACTGGTTGTAGGTGTCGCCCTCGAAGATGCGCAGCTCGCGCCGGATGACCTTGTCGCGCGTCTTGGTGTTGCCGCGGATGTTGATGCGGTTGACGGTGACCAGGTCGCCCTTCTGGATCTCGAAGATGACGTCGACGATGCGCGTCTTCTCGTTGACCGGCGTGCTGGGCGAGGCGTTCACGTAGGCGAAGCCGCGGTCCTTATAGTAGTCGGTGAGCTTCTGCAGGTCGTCGGACAGCTTGGACCGGTTGAAGATGTCGCCCGGCTTGACCGAGATGCGCGACAGGAAGAACTCCTTCGGCATCAGCAGGTCGCCGATCACGTCCACCTTGCCCAGGCGGTACTGCGGCCCCTCGTCGATGTTGATGGTGATGTACATCGACTGCTTGTCGGGCGACAGCTCGACCAGCGGGTTGCCGACCTTCACCTGCACGTAGCCGCGGTCCCAGTAGTGCGCCTGGATGAGCAGCAGGTCGCGCTGGAACACGTCCTCGCGGTAGGTGCCCGCCGACGTGAGCACCGACAGGATGTTCCCCTCCTGCGTCGAGATCACGCCGCGCAGCTCGGCGTCCGAGATGGCGTGGTTGCCGACGAAGTTGACCCGCCGGACTTCGACCTTGCTGTTCTCGCGGATGTGGAACCAGACGTCGACCGTCGAGGTGGTGTCGCGCTTGATCTCGTACGACACCTCGGCCATGTAGAAGCCTTTTTCGGTGTAGGCGTCCTTGATCTTCTCGACGTTCTTCTTGATCTTCGCGAGGTCGAGGATCTGGTCCTTCTTGATGTCGAGGACCTCGTTGATCTTCGTCAGCGCCACCTCGTCGTTGCCGGCGACGTAGATCTTGTTGATGGCCGGCTTCTCGCGCAGGACGAAGGTGACGACGCTGCCGCTCTTGTTCTCGCTGACCTCGACCTCGACGTCCTCGAAGTAGCCCATCTTCCAGATGGCGCGCACGTCCTCGCGCACCAGCTCCTGGGTCAGCGTCGTGCCGGGCGCCGTCTTGAGGTTGACGCGGATGGCGTCGTCCTCGACCTTCCGGTTGCCGCGGAACTGCACCTTGGCGACCTTCAGGTTGGGCGTCGCGGGCGCGGCGGGGGGCTTCTCCTCGTCGTCGGCCGCGCGCGCGGTCGGGCCGGCGACGGCGCCGGACAAAGAGGCGGCGAGCAGGAAGGCGGCGGCGAAGGTGCGCAGGGTCATCGGCCGGGCCGTCAGTCCCGCTCTACGATCGCGCCGTCGGCCATGCGCAGGCGCCGGGGCGTCTTCGCCGCCAGCTCGTCGTTGTGGGTGACGATCAGGATCGTCGTCCCCAGCTCCTGATTCAGCTCGAAGAACAGGTCGTGGATCTCGCGCCCGGTCTTGGTGTCCAGGTTGCCGGTCGGCTCGTCGGCCAGCAGCAGGCGCGGCCGGAGCAGCAGGGCCCGCGCCAGCGCCACCCGCTGCTGCTCGCCGCCCGACAGCTCGCCCGGGCGGTGCGTGAGCCGCTGGGCCAGGCCGATGCGCGCCAGCATCGCCGTGGCGCGCTCGGCGCATTCACGCCGGGGCATCCGCAGGATCAGGCCCGGCATCATCGTGTTCTCGAGGGCCGTGAACTCCGGCAGGAGGTGGTGGAACTGGAACACGAAGCCGATCTCGCGGTTCCGGAACTCCGCCAATCGCGTGGGGCTCATGGACGTGACGTCCACGCCGTCGAACGTGATGGTCCCCGCGGTGGGCGCGTCCAGCGTCCCCAGCACCTGGAGCAGCGTCGACTTGCCCACGCCGGACGCCCCGACGACGGACGCGATCTCGCCCGGGGCCAGGTCGAAGCTGAGCCCGCGCAGCACCTCGATGACCCGGCCGCCGTGCTCGAAGATCTTCGAAAGGCCGCGAACCGAAACCCGGGCGCCGCCGCGCGCGTCCCGCTCGACGGGAGCGGACGTATGGGGCGTCTCCATGGGGTGCGCCAAATTAGTCGGCACCCCCCAGGGTGTC